>JAJRPS010000068.1 GCA_024280635.1 Bacteroidota bacterium
AGGTGTTTTATTACCGTATAGTAACACAAAAGTGCTATTAGGCTCATCATTTAAAACACTTTTAATCATAGACATAACAGGAGTGATGCCACTACCAGCAACAAAAGCACCGTAAAAATTACGGTTTTCAGCATTGGTTTGCAAGGTAAATTTACCTTCAGGTACGGAAACATCTAAATGTTCACCCTTTTTTAAAACCGTATTAGCATAGGTAGAAAACACACCGTTGGGTATTTGTTTTACCGCTACACGTAACTCACCCGACCCAGGAGCAGAACACAAAGAGTAGGAGCGCCTTACTTCTTGACTATTAATATTGGTTCTGAACGTTAAATATTGACCTGCCACAAATTTAAAATCTTGTTTTAAATTGTCAGGAACCTCAAAGCTGATGGAAACCGTATCTGGTGTTTCTCTTTTTATTTCTTGAATGCGAAGCGAATGAAATCTGCCCATAATTATAAATTAAGTTTTGGCAAAAATAAAGAAACCGAACGGGATTGAAAATGATAATCATCAGAAATATATACATAAGATTTTTATGTATGTAAATAATTTATGTATATTTGTATTCTGAAATTTAACATTTATGAGCAATTCAAAACTATATAAAGGGAGTTTAATTACCATTATTTTAAAACTTTTATCAGAAAACGATAAAATGTACGGCTATGAAATTACCCAAAAAGTAAAAGCACTTACTAAAGGAGAACTAAACATTACCGAAGGAGCTTTATACCCTGCGTTGCACAAGTTAGAGGCAGATGGTGTGTTGGAGGTGGAGGTTACTAAAGTAGATAACCGCTTGCGTAAATATTATAAACTTACTGAAAAAGGCACAACAGAAACGGCTAATAAGTTAAGTGAGTTACAAAAATATATTGAAACCATGCAAGCGCTGGTAAATTCTAAAACTCGATTAGCGTAATGAAAAAGCTAACAAAACAAAACATACAGTTTATTGACAACTACTTGAAAAATTCAGGAATTGAATATTTAGATGTTCGGGTAGAATTGCTAGATCATGTAGCTTCTACCTTAGAGGCGCAATTAAATGAAGATAACACCCTAACGTTTTACGATGCTTTTAAAAATTATATGGTGGCGAATAAAAAGCAGTTGTTGACAGATTATAATGCTCGAAAGCAGGATGTGTTTTTAAAAGTAATATATCAACATGGTAAAAGTTTTTTAAAAGGAGACACTGTAGTTTTACTATTTGTGTTGATTTTAGTGCAGCAGTATTTTCAATTTAAGATAGATGAAAATATTTTTCAGTATACTAATTTTTTATTATTATTACTAATGATAGTAACAAGCCTTTTGTTTTTCAGAAAAGAAAGAAAAACAAGCTTAGGAAGTCAAGTATTAACCTCGTTAGTTCTGCCTTATTATGTGTTTGGAGGTAAGGCAAACCCTATTAGCGCAATCTTTTTATGTTTATTTTTTGTGATCTATTATAAATTATTCAATAAATATAAAAAAATGCTTATAGATAAAAATAGAAATTTAGCGACTTATATAACACTTGGGGCATTAATTGTTTGCTGGTTTTCAATATCAATATTTTTAGTAAAACTCACAAAAGAATACATAAATAACACCATAATAACTTATTATTATATATTTCAGTTAGTTGCATGGTATGCGTTATTTAAAAGCTTATTTTACTATAAAGCTGAAATAAGAAATCAATATAAAATTATTTTAGAAGAAAATTAACATGAAACTCACCGCACAACAAATAGAAAAACTTTATGCTTTTACCAAACAACACTATGTGGAGTATTATGATTTACAAACCGAGTTAGTAGATCATTTAGCAAACGGTATAGAATTGCAATGGCAGGAAAATCCAAAACTTACTTTTAGAGAAGCGCTAGATATCGAATTTAAAAAGTACGGTATTTTTGGGTTTTCGGATTTGGTAGAAGAACGCCAAAAAGCGATGAGCAAAACTTATTACAAGCTTGTTTTTCGTTTAGTGAAACAATATTTTACATTTCCTAGAATAATGCAAACGCTATTTTTTATATTAACCTTATATATGGTACTAAAGTTTATACCTTATAAGGAGAATGTAGTATTGGGACTCATGATAAGTGTTTTAATTTTCGTTTTTTATAGCTCATTTAAATGGAGGCGTTTAATAAGTAGGCGTAAAAAAGAAAAACAAAAAATATGGATGTATGAAGAAATTGTATATTCCTGTGGGTCATCATTAGGAATATTTCAATTAATGATTCAAATACCTATTCAAATATTATCCTCTCATAGGTCCTCCTCATTTTTAAGCACAGAAACAGGTGTAATATTTGCTGCTATTTTTGTGGTTGGTTTTGCCGTTTTTGCTTATGTACTGACAATAGAAATTCCTAAAAACGCTAAAGAATACATTGCTAAAGTGCATCCAGAATACAAAATAATATAAATTTTACTACTACATTTTTACTAACCCCCTAATAATTACCATTTAATAAGTTAAAATTAAATGAATTAGCGCTTTTTTTTGGAATTTTAATTTGTATATTTGCCCTCCTAAAATCAATTAAAGGATTACTTAAAACAAGAACAATGACAAAAGCAGATATCGTAGCTAAAATTTCGGACAAGCTAGGAATGGAAAAAGGAGATGTACAAGCAACTGTTGAAACCTTTATGGAAGAAGTAAAGACTTCTTTAGAAGGTGGAGACAATGTATATTTAAGAGGATTTGGAAGTTTCATTATTAAAACCAGAGCTGAAAAAACGGGGAGAAACATTTCAAAAAATACAACCATAAAAATACCCGCACACAATATACCAGCGTTTAAACCTTCAAAAGTATTTTTAGAAGGTGTAAAAACAAAAGTAGAAGTAAAATAAATAAAACAAATTATTAATCAATAAAAACATTAAGTTATGCCAAGTGGTAAAAAAAGAAAAAGACATAAGATAGCAACTCACAAACGTAAAAAACGTAGTAGAGCAAACAGACACAAGAAAAAGTAGTTTAAACTACTTTTTCTTATTTTTTAAAAGTTCTTTGAAAACGGGTTTTAAATGTAACCCTTCGGTTTAAAAACCTGTAATACCAATGTAATTGCAGTAAAAAAGTATGTAAATACTTTAAAAAGCAATATATGTTGGTTAAAAAAAATATGAATCCATCTATACAATTATATTGTATGGATAAAAATTAATGCAGAGTGAACAACGAATTAATTATTAGATCCAGTTCCTCACAAGTTGATTTTGCCTTATTAAAGGATGGAAAATTAGTCGAATTACATAAAGAAGATAAAAGTACTAAAAGTTTTAGCGTAGGAGATATTTATTTAGCCAAAATACGCAAAACAGTACCAGGGTTAAATGCCGCATTTGTAAATGTAGGCTATGAGAAAGATGGTTTTTTACACTATCATGATCTAGGACCCAATGTACCCACTTTATTGAAATTCGTAAAAAGTGTAAGCACAGGTAAATTAAAAAAATTTAATCTTAGCAATTTCCCATTTGAAGGAGGGATTGAAAAAGATGGTGCCATTGCAGATGCGCTCCAACAAAATCAATCTACTCTTGTACAAGTAATTAAAGAACCAATTTCTACAAAAGGACCACGTTTAAGTTCTGATCTCTCTATTGCAGGTCGTTACATTGTGTTGGTTCCTTTTTCTAATCGGGTATCTATTTCTCAAAAAATTAGTAGTAGAGAAGAGAAAACTCGATTAAAAAAATTGATGAACAGCATCAGACCTAAAGGGTTTGGTGTAATTGTACGTACAGTGGCAGAAGGTAAAAAAGTAGCCGAACTGGACCAAGATTTACAAGAATTGCTATCCAAATGGACAGCAATGTGTAAAAAGATTACTAAAGCAGAGTACCCATCAACCGTACTTAGTGAAATGAATAGAACATCTTCTTTTTTAAGAGATATTTTTAACGATTCATTTTCCGCTATACGAGTTGATGATGAAGAACTTTATGATCAAATTAAAGAAACAGTGCAAGCAATTGCACCTAAGAAAGTATCAATTGTAAAACTACACCAAGATAAGCAAACGCCTATTTTTGAAAAATACGGTGTAGAAAGACAAATTAAATCAGCATTTGGTAAAACCGTTTCCTCTACAAAAGGAACATATCTGGTTATTGAACATACTGAAGCATTACATGTAATAGATGTAAATAGCGGTAACCGTTCTAATAAATCCAAAAACCAAGAAGCAACAGCTCTTGAGGTCAATATGATTGCCGCTACGGAAGTGGCGCGTCAATTGCGTTTAAGAGATATGGGCGGCATTATTGTGGTTGACTTTATTGACATGGCAAAATCTGAAAATAGAAACGCATTGTTTCAACATTTAAAGGATGAAATGGAAGACGATAAAGCAAAACACAAAATATTACCTCCTAGTAAATTTGGGTTAGTCCAAATTACTAGACAACGTGTTAGACCTGTAATGGACATTAAAACGGTTGAAAAAAACCCTAATAATGTAAACGGTAAAGATGTAGAAGCACCCATTGTACTCGTACAAAAATTAGCTTATGAAGTTGATCGTATTATCAGCAAAGGCGTAAAAGGATTTACATTAACCGCACATCCTTTTATTGCAGCCTTTTTAACAAAAGGTTTTCCTTCCATTCGTTTAAAATGGTTTTTTGAACATAAAAAATGGATAAAAATACAACCTAGAGATGCTTACACATACCTAGAATATCATTTTCATGATGATCAAGGTAAAAAGATTAGATAGTAAAAATCCCTTTCGACATTTTCGAAAGGGATTTTTTTTTGTGACATACTTAAAAAACACTGTTTTGAGATACTGAAAATCTCATAAATGACTCACGCAAACCAGCACACTTGCAATGCTATTTTTTACTTCCCAACAGCATACGCTTGATTTCATTGAGCTTCATAAGTGCCTCTATTGGAGTTAGTGTATCAATATCCGTACTTAATATTTCATCTTTAATATCGGTTAAAATAGGGTCATCTAAATTAAAAATACTCAATTGCATTTCATTTTGTACAGCGTCTAAATTGTCTTTAATGTCTTCCGTAGCGTTTGATTTTTCCATACGCTTTAATATTTTATTGGCTTTACGGATAACCATTTGTGGCATTCCCGCCATTTTAGCAACATGAATACCAAAACTATGATGACTGCCTCCTGCTACCAGTTTACGTAAAAACAAGACATTATTTTTAGTTTCTTTTACCGATACGTTAAAGTTTTTAATACGCTTAAAACTATCCGTCATATCATTCAATTCATGATAATGTGTGGCAAATAAAGTTTTTGCTTTGGTAGGATGCTCGTGTAAATATTCACTAATTGCCCAAGCAATAGAAATACCGTCATAGGTGCTAGTCCCCCGCCCTATTTCATCTAATAAAATCAAACTACGGTCCGAAACATTATTCAAAATAGAAGCCGTTTCGTTCATTTCTACCATAAAAGTAGATTCTCCCATAGAGATGTTATCACTAGCACCTACACGTGTAAATATTTTATCTACCAATCCTATTTTAGCTGATTCAGCAGGCACAAAACTACCCATTTGTGCTAACAATACAATGAGTGCTGTTTGCCTTAATATTGCCGATTTACCACTCATATTAGGGCCTGTAATCATGATGATTTGCTGCGTGCTTCTGTCTAAATAAACATCATTCGCAATATAGGTTTCACCTAAAGGTAGTTGTTTTTCAATAACGGGATGGCGTCCATTTTTTATATCTAATGCGTAGCTACCATCAATAATAGGTTGTACATAATTGTTTATTTTTGCTAGTTCTGAAAAGGAACACAAGCAGTCTAATTGCGCAATACCATTGGCGTTTTGTTGTACCGATTTGATATATTTAGTCATCCAAAGAATCAAATCGGTAAAAATTTGTTGCTCTATTGCGCTAATTTTTTCTTCTGCCCCTAAAATTTTAGCTTAATATTCTTTAAGTTCTTCTGTTATATAACGCTCTGCATTGACTAAAGTTTGTTTTCTAATCCAATTTTCAGGCACTTTGTCTTTGTGTGTATTACGCACCTCAATATAATAACCAAACACATTATTGGAGGCTATTTTTAAAGACGTAATTCCGGTAGCTTCGGTTTCACGCGCTAACATTTTAGCGAGATAATCTTTTCCTGAAAATGCTAAACTTCTATACTCGTCCAATGCTTCATGTACACCTGTTGCAATAGCATTTCCTTTATTAATGTTTACCGGTGCATCTTCATTTAAAGTAGCCTTTATTTTTTCACGAAGCAAATCACATCCTTGTAAATTATCACCAATAACTTTAAGCGCCTCATTGTTGCAAGCACTTGTTAAACTTTTAATGGGTATAATGGCTTCTAATGAATTTTTAAGTTGAATCACCTCACGCGGACTCACTTTTTGAGTAGCTACTTTGGATATTAATCGCTCTAAATCGCCAATTTGCTTGAGGTGGTTGGTGATTTTATCAAAGAAAATTCTATCTTCTAATAAATAGGAAACTACTTGATGGCGCTCTCTAATTTTAGTCGCGTTTTTTAACGGTAATGCTAACCAACGCTTCATTAAACGCCCACCCATTGGTGATATGGTTTTGTCAATAACATCCAATAAGGTTACGGCTTGTGCGTGTTGTGACCCATATAATTCTAAATTACGCACCGTAAACCTGTCCATCCATACATAATCATTTTCAGCTATACGATTTATGGCGGTAATGTGTTCTAATTTATGGTGTTGTGTTTCGGATAAATAATATAAAATAGCACCAGAAGCAATGATACCTTCTTGTAAATGTTCAATTCCAAATCCTTTTAAGGATTGCGTTTTGAAATGATTGTTTAAGGTTTCAGTAGCATAATCGGCTTTAAAAACCCAATCTTCTAAATAAAAAGTATGAAAATCTGCTCCAAAATAATCAGTAAACAATTGCTTTTTGTTTTTAGGAACTAAAATTTCACTTGGACCAAAATTTTGCAAGAGTTTATCAATATACTCTTGATTGCCTTGAGCGGTTAAAAATTCTCCCGTAGAAACATCTAAAAAGGAAATTCCTATTAATGTTTTACCAAAATGAAGGCTACATAAAAAGTTATTGGTTTTGGAATGAAGGACTTCATCATTTAACGATACTCCTGGGGTTATTAGCTCTGTTACCCCACGTTTTACAATACCTTTTGTGAGCTTTGGGTCTTCCAATTGATCACAAATAGCGACTCTAAAACCTGCTTTTACTAATTTAGGTAAATAGGTATTTACGGAGTGATGTGGAAAGCCTGCTAGTTCTAATTTACTCCCCCCGTTATTACGGTGAGTAAGTGTTATGCCTAATACTTGAGCGGCTTTTATAGCATCCTCACCAAAAGTTTCGTAAAAATCACCTATTCTAAACAACAGCATCGCATCAGGATATTTTCCTTTTATAGCGTTGTATTGCTTCATTAATGGAGTTACTTTTTGTGCTGTTTTTGCCAAAGTATTAAGTATTAAATTAGAAGTGCTAATTTAAGTAAAATGCTTTAACTTTTGGCTGTTATTAAAAAAAACGTAACTTTGTTCGGCTCAAAGTTTATTTTGGCATAATCATTGAAATAAATCAATTCAAAAAACAAAACATAATTATCATGAAAAAACTATTATTTACCCTTGCAGTAGCATTTGTTAGTACTTTAAGTATAAATGCTCAAAAAACCACAAAATCAGAAATGAAAGGTGCTCAAATTGAGTTTGAACAAGAAGTAATTGATTACGGAACCATTGCTCATAATGCTGATGGAAAGCGTGAATTTGTATTAAAAAACACAGGAGATGCTCCTTTGGTGATTACACGCGTAAAAGGATCTTGTGGGTGTACTGTTCCTACAAAGCCAACAGCACCAATTTTACCTGGAAAAACAGGAATTATTAAAGTAAAATACGCAACTAATCGTGTTGGTTCTTTTAGTAAAACCGTAACGGTAACTTCAAATGCAGTAAATGCACCAAGTAAAGTTGTGCGTATTAAAGGTAAAGTTTTACCAGATGCTCCTTCAGTTATGGAAAAAAAACCAACTAAAAAAACAGTACAAGTAGATATGTAAGCTACTAGAATATAAGATTTATAGGTAATGGGCTTTCTTTATAGGAAGCCCATTTCTTTTTGCTTTTTTTTAGAGAAGGATTGTACTACCAATTGATAGGATTCATCTATAAATTGTAATAATAACTTTTCATCAACATCACTTGTGTTAATAGTGATGGTGTTCCAATGTTTTTTGTTCATGTGGTAACCCGGTTGTACACCTTCAAATTGTTTTCGTAATGCAATGGCTTTTTCAGGATTGCATTTTAAATTTACAGTAGGTGTGCCGTTTTCCCATTGCTTTAAAGAGGATAATGCAAACATTTTATCAGCAACTTTAAAAACTAAAGTAGTTTTATCAAATGGAAAATGTTCCGTTACATAGGGTTTGGTAATACCGTAATTTCTAAATACTTCAATGTTCATAATGTTTTTTTTGTAGGATAAAAATATGGAAAAAAACAGATTATTAACATTGTAGTTATGTTATATGTCGTTTCAATTGTGCTTATAAACATAAATTACCTTAAAAAAAGCTTTTTATATTAAAACAAGTGCTCTAAATATTATTACTTACATTTTAATTGGCGTGAAACTTACGTTTTTTTACAATGTTTTTTACAATGATTTCAACTCGCCTATCGTATTCAGCACCTTTGTTTAAGGGTACTTTATGTCGCATACCTTTATAACGCATACGCTCTTTGGGTATGCCTTTACGACGCAAATACATGTATACTGCTTTTGCACGTGCTTGAGATAAGTTTTGCTTTTTTGTTTTACGGTCAATGGCATCTCTACCAAAACGCGTACAACACACATGTCCTTGTATTTCAATATACAAATCCGTTCTAGTATTTAAAATTTTGGCTAATTTTTGTAAATGTGGGAAAGATTGTTTTGTAATCCACGCATATCCTTCTTGAAAGTGTAGGTTTTCTAAAACATAACGATCACCAATATTTATAGGGTTTACTATTTTATTCTCTATTAAGGTTTCGTTTACTTTTGGTTTCGGAATAACGGTATTAATATCAATCGTAACTTTACGGTTTAACCCTCTAATAATATCGGTTTCTACCTCATCAAATTTACGAATAATAACTTCTCCCTTACCTTTTACTACTTTAAAAGAATCTTCTGCTACACCAATGCTTAATAAATAGTTTTTTACACTTTTTGCTCGTTTACGAGATAAAACCATATTAGATTCTAAAGAGCCCCTATCATCTGTATAACCGTAAAGAATAATTTCTACTATTTTATCTTTTCCTAAGTCGGAAATAAATGTGGCTATTGTTGCTTTACTATTGTCACTTAGTGCATAAACTGCGGTATCAAAATACACATTTACATCTCTATGTTGCGTTTGTGAAAAAATAGTTGCACTAAAAAATAAGGGGAAAAATAAAAGATAAAAATGCCTCATAATGTATTGTTATATTTGCAAATATAACTTATTCAAAAGAAGTGCCAAACTACTTTAAAATTTGTTTATATTTTTTAGAATTTAAAATTTCCACCGCTTTTTGAATACTTTTATGATGGCTTAAATGGTAGGTATAGAGTCCTTTTTTATAGAAATAACGCGTTACTAGTTGGTCTTTAATTAATGCTGACAATTCTTCTTTGTTTGAATTTAACGCTTCTTTTTTTGCTATAGCAATTGTATTTTTTAGCTGATTGATTTCTATTTTCAATTCAATATCATCTTTTTTGGCTTGTTTTTCTAAATTATCAAGGAATTTTTCGGTTGCTGTTTGATACTCAAATTTACTATTGATTACGTAATTTTTAAAATTATTATAATCAGCATCTGTAAAAGTAAAATCAGAAATATTTTCAAATTGGTGTTGGTAATAAAAATCATTGCAATACTGAAACAACACACGCTCTTTTACTAATGCTAATGTAATATTACTGTGTTTATCTTTTTCAATTTTCACATCAGGATCTACTCCACCACCATCATAAACGGTTCTTCCGTTTTTAGTTTTAAAGGCGTTGTAGTTTTTTTTATCGGTACGTACGGCTTTGTTATTTTTATCTCTATGCCAATAATCTAATGCCTGTATGCATCTTCCTGAAGGGGTGTAATATCTAGAAATGGTTACTTTCAGCTGCGTTCCATAGGTTAATTTTTTAGGTCGTTGTACTAAGCCTTTCCCAAAACTTCTGCTTCCTACAATTACCGCTCTATCCAAATCTTGTAACGCTCCTGATACAATTTCACTTGCTGATGCGCTACGACCATTTACAATAACGACTAAAGGGATTTCTAAATCTACTGGTTTATTCTTGGTTTCATAAATTTTATTATATTTTTTAATTTTCGATTTTGTGGTTACAATCACTTCTCCTTTAGGTACAAAAAGATTGACAATATTGATGGCTTCTCGCAACAAACCTCCTGGATTACCCCGTAAATCTAATATTAGTTGGGTAGCACCTTCTTCTTTTAAAGCTATTAGTGCCGCTTTAGTTTGTGCAGATGCTTTGCTATTGAATTTTTGCAATACAATATACCCTATATTGTTATTAATCATTTTATAAAACGGTACGGCATCTATTTCTATTTGTCCACGTGTAAGCGTTGTTTTCAAGGTTTTTCCTTGTCGAATATAGGTAATGTTTATTGTGGAATTTGCGACTCCTTTTAATAAAGTTGTAGTGTCTTCTTTAAAATCAACTACTTTAATATCATCTATCTGAATAATTTCATCTCCTGCTTTTAATCCTGCTTTATCGGCAGGATAATTTTCATAGGGTTCTATAATAAATAAATGTCCCTCTTTACGATAAATAGATGCTCCAATGCCACTATATGCTCCTGATTGATTTATTTTGTATTGCTCTACATCTTGTTCATTATAAAAACGCGTGTACGGATCTAAATCCTTCAACATACTTTTTATAGCGGTATCCATCAATTCTCCAGGGTTGGTTTCATCCACATAATTCATGTTCAGTTCTTTAAAGAGTGTGGTAAATATTTCTATTTGTTTGGCTATTTCAAAGAAGTCGGTTTTAAAACTAGAAACAGAAACAAATAATACCAGTGCGGCTATTGGAAATAAGATTTTTTTCTTCATAATATAAACTCTTCTTAAGCTCCTTAGAGGAGAAAAACGTCATATGGAGTCATTTGCGTTTTTAGCATCGCTTAGCTATTTATTTTTTCATTTAACTGCTGCAATAAAGATACCATTTTTTCATTTAACACTTCATAATCAGGTTGTTTTTTACCCAAATACAAAATCATACACACGTGTTTTTGTGTTATGTTTTGATGTAAAATACTTTTATTTAAACGATAGGTTTCTCGTAGTAATCGTTTAATTCGGTTTCTATCTACTGCATGTTTAAAGTTTCGTTTGGATACTGAAACGCCTACTTTTATTTGTACATCATCTTTAAAATCAATTTGTTTGTAAATAATTTTAACAGGGAAATTAGACACTGTTTTACCACCATTAAACAACTGCTCAATGAGTTTACGGCTTTTTAGTTTTGTTACTGTTGTATAGGTATTATCGTTCAAACACATTATTTTTTTTATCAATATCTGCCATACGTTGTGCAGGGTCAATACTTACTTTTTTGACTGATTTAGCTACTTTAAAACTATAAGTAGGGTATGCCCATGCCCAATTTTTTACAACTCTTCTTTTTAAATTTGGATAATATGAGGACGTCTTAATAGCTCTTGCCATACGCAACGGAATGTACACATATTCCTTACTACCGTCTTGATATTCTATCACCACATCTAAAGGCATTGGCATTAACCCAATACGTTTTAATGTTACGGTATCTTCACTTACGCTTTTTACGGCGTAATCAATAGTGTTCGTAGTTTGTGTCCAATCGGTTAGGTACCAATCCAATTCAAAACCAGATACTTTTTCGGCAACACGTTTAAAATCGTTTGGACTTGGGTGCTTTAATTTCCATTGATTGTAGTATTCTGTTAATACTTTTGCTAATTTATCTTCTCCAATAATATATCCCAGTTGTGCTAAAAATACTTCTCCTTTATTATATGCAGCAATACCATACGCCATATTTAAGGCATACCTATCTGCATGTGTTGTTTGTGGTTGTTCTTTACCTGATTTAACTAAATATTGATACCCCATATAGGCTCCATAAAAAGGATTTTGTTTTCCTTCGTTCATGATTTTATTCATGGCTAAATCTGAAATATAACTGGTCATCCCTTCATCCATCCATTCGTGTTTTGCTTCGTTGGTTGCTAGTGCATGCTGAAACCAAGCGTGTGCCATTTCATGTGCGGTAACGCCAATTAAACTTCCTAGTTTACGTTGTCCTGTAATTAAGGTACACATGGCATATTCCATACCGCCATCACCACCTTGAATGACCGAATATTGTTTCCAAGGATAGGTGCCAATATGTTTGTTATAAAACTTCAATAATGCTGCTGTTTTTTCTTCTAAAATTTTCCAGTTTTCTTGATTTACATCTTTTTTATATAAAAAATGTAATTGTACTCCGTTTTCTCCTTTTACGATGTCATGAATATAATCTTTATCTGCAGCCCATGTAAAATCATGTACCATTGGTGCTTTAAAATGCCAAGTAATTTTGTCTCCTGCTACTCTTTTTACTGTTCCTGTTTCATAACCATATCCTACTTGGTTTGGGTTTTGAATATATCCTGAGCCTCCTAAAATATAATCTTTATCAATAGTAATTTTTACATCAAAATCACCCCAAACACCATGAAATTCTCTTGCTATGTACGGATCAGCATGCCAACCTTCAAAATCATATTCTGCTAATTTTGGATACCATTGTGTCATAGATAGCGCTACACCTTCTTTATTATTGCGCCCTGAACGACGAATTTGCTTTGGCACTTGCCCTAAAAAGTCCATGTTAAAAGTAACTTTTTCTCCTGATTTTATCGGTGTTTTTAAGGTTACCTCTAATATTGTACCTACTATTTTATAAGAAACTGCTGTGCCGTTTTGTGTTAAGCTGTTTACTTTTATAAATCCTATTTCATTGGGTTTTAATTTTGAAATTTTACTTTCATAAACTGGATTTTCTTTAGTGCCGATGTTTGGCGCCATACGTCCATCTGGATCTGCAATACTTTTTAAACGGGCATCCATTTCACTGTTGGGTTGAAAAGCATTTGGATATAAATGATAATACACTTTATTCAATACATCTGGCGAGTTATTAGTATACACCAATTCTTGCTTTCCTGAATATTGATAGTTGTTTACATTCATATCTATATCCATCTTATAATCAACGTGTTGTTGCCAATAGGTGTTTTTAACAACATCTGAGTTTTGTTGATTTACTACTGCTTTTTCTGTAGTTTTACAAGAGAAAAAAGCAATGCTGATAAGAGTTAGTAAAAATATTTTTTTCATAATTATTTTATATTAGGGCTCTAAAATATAAAAACCTCAGCAATTACTTGCTGAGGTTTTAGTTTTATTATAAAATTAAAAGCGTTTTAAAGTTTTTTACTACGCTTAAAACTATTGTTATTTTTTTGACATTCTTTCTGCCATTAATAACGCATTGTAAGCATTTACTATTTTACCTGATGTAGATACTTCACTCAAAGTTTTCACATTTTTATCATCACCACCCATAATTACTTTGGTTTTGATTGGTAAACCAGAATCCATTAAAATATGTTTTACTTGTGATGCTGTTAATTTAGGATAGTAAGAACGTATTAACGCTGCTACACCTGCAACATTAGGTGATGCCATTGATGTGCCTTGTAAGTACTTGTACTTGTTGTGTGGTACCGTTGCATAAATTTTCATTCCTGGAGCAAAAACATCTACATTAATTTTACCGTAATTAGAAAATGGTGCTACTAATTGATCTCCATATTTATAATTTAATGCTCCAACAGTTAAAAAATTGTCAGCAAACTCAGTGTTATTCCCTGCTTGATCATTTGGATAACTTGGGTTTTTATCTAAATCTAATCCATCATTACCTGCTGCATTTACAATTAACACATCATGGTCTGCTGCATATTTAATAGCGTCATATACCCATTTTGAATGTGGTGAATATGATTTACCAAAACTTGTATTAATAATTTTTGCACCATTATCAACCGCATAACGGAAACCTAATGCAATATCTTTATCATATTCATCTCCATTTGGTACGGCTCTGATGGTCATGATTTCAACATTGTTTGCAATACCATTCATTCCAATACCATTATTACGCTCTGCAGCAATAATACCTGCTACGTGTGTACCGTGTAAAGCTTCGTCTTTGTCTGGTCCCCAAACATTATTGTCTCCATAAACATTATCCGTAATATCATTAGGGTTGTCTTTTAGTACACCTCTAAAATCTTTAGTCATGTTTAAATAACTGTTTAAAGTACTTGCGTAATGCTCTACAGCTCCTTTAATTCGATCTGCAAAGACTGATATAGAATCAAATCCGTTAGCATAAGCAAACTGTGCTATTCCTATTGCACCTTTTAACTCATCACTTGTATTTTTAATTGCTTTTACTTCTTCTTTCGTATAGTCTTTTTTACCAAAATGTTTAGTTAAAACCTCATCTGCTCCAGTAAGTTTTTGCAACATACCTTCATAACGTGTTTTACTTTCTAAGGCTTCTTTATATTCTTTATCATATTGTGCTTTTGCTTTTGCAATGGTTGCTGCGTCTGCTAAACTTGGGTCTCTTAAAATTCGTACAAATTCTAAATTCTCATCAGTAATATCTCCTAGGAAATTCCATCCGTGTACATCATCTATAAATCCATTTCCATCATCATCTTTACCGTTATTGGCTTTTTCTTTTTTGTTGGTCCATAACACGTTTTTTAAATCTTCGTGTTCAATGTCTACACCAGAATCTAATACGGCTACAATAACTGTTTTACCTTTTTTACCTTTTAAAAATTTATAAGCTTTATCAACACTCATTCCTGGGATAGTATCTTGTACTAAATCTAAATGACTCCAGCTCTTTAATTCTTTTTCTGATAGTTTTGATTCTTTTACAGGTGTGTTGTCAATATTGGCAATTGGTGTAGAAATCACACTACTTGTGCTACCACAACTTGCTAATATTAAAGCAGTAGCTGCTGATAAAAATAATGGTTTTAATAGTTTCATAATTAAGATTTTGTTATGTTATTATATTATTGGTATTGGTATTCCTTTTGAAGGTTTTGTTACAAAAAGGGTTAAAAAACTTCTTTTTTTCAAAACTATAAGCTTCGAATTTCAAAGATACGGATATCTTTTAATTTGAAAAAACTTCCGAACAGGTAAATTTTTCATTTAGC
>JAJRPS010000069.1 GCA_024280635.1 Bacteroidota bacterium
CCATTCTTATCCTACTCCATTGTAAACTCCCCAAAAATAGAACTGTTTAAAAGTATAAAAAAAAATACCCACAATACAGGCACTCCATGCTTGCATTTTTATTGATGTATTAAAATAAAACACTGCTCGTTAAATTTGATACAAAAAGAATGCTATATTTTTTATTTCACTTACATTTGTAATCGGAATAATTTTTTAAGTACAACGCACACTCGTATTAAAATTATTAATTCTATTTTTGATATAAAATAACTAAGCGAATAGCCTTTAAGCTATCGTTTTACGATTAAAAAATAAAGCGTGAAGCATTTATATATTCTATTTATTATTTTCTTTAGCATTACAACTGTATATGCGCAAGAAATTGGAGAACTTAAGCGTCAACAAAAACCAGCACTAAATGCTAATGGAAATTTATCCATCAATAATGGAGAACCTGACTTCAATAACAAAAACAATCGAAATTCAAAATCTACAGGAGCTATAAAAATAGACACCAAAGCTCATGATTACAAATTTATATCTATAGATAAAGACACTACTTATGTAGATACTACCTTAAGTATTCGTAAGGAATATCTTTTCAATTACCTTCGTAAAGATTATTTTGAATTGCTCTCTTTTTCTAACGCAGGACGTGTATTTAACCAGTTAGGATATGATTTTTCTGTCCCACAAAATACTTTTTCTTTATTTGGAGCACGTGCCAAACACATTGATTATGCCGAGATAAATGATGTTAAATATTACCATGTAGCTACACCTTTAACTGAAATGTTTTTTAAAACTACCATGGAGCAAGGGCAATTGGCAAATGTATTTTTTACGATCAACACCAATCCCAATTTTAACATTGCCGCAAGCTACAAAGGGTTGCGGTCTATTGGTAAATACCGACATGAAAAAACGGAAGGCGGTAAATTTAAATTATCTTTAAATTACAACACTAAAAACAAACGTTATTTTTCAAGAATGCACTTCGTTGCACAAAGTGTTACCCAACAAGAAAACGGAGGGATTAACGCTCAAGGAGTTATCGATTTTGATGACCAAAATGACGAATTTAAAGATCGTAATCGTTTTGATGTGAATTTTACAGATGCCGATAGTAAATTATCCGCCAAACGTTTTTATATCAATCACTATTATCAACTTCTTAAACCAAAAGACACTATTAGCACCCACAGCATTAGTATTGGACACATTAGTACTTTAGAAGATAAAATATATGAATTTGACCAAGAAAAAGCAAATACTTTTTTTGGAGATGCATTTACTACAAAAATTAATGACGAAGTACGTTTAGAGAAATTTTACAATCAAGGTTATGTATCCTATGCAAAACATAAAATAGGTGAAATTACAGCTCACGTAGGGTATACCGACTATAATTATGGATATGACAGAATTGTACATTTAACAACAGGAAACATTCCTAATCGTTTAAAAAGCGGATTTGCATCTTACGGTATTGGCTACAAAAACAATTATGGGAAATTGCACTTAAAAGCTCATTTTAAAGCAAATTTATCTCATCAAAACAGCGGAAGTTTATTTGCCGCCAATGCAAACTATCAAATTAAAGACAGCATTCATGTTACCGGAAAAATAACCATAAAAGACGCTTTACCAAATTTCAATTATCGTTTGTATCAAAGTGATTATAAAAACTACAACTGGTACAACCCCAATTTATTAAATGTAAAAACACAAACTATTGAAGGCGCAATAAATGCCTCAAAATACGCCAACTTATTTACTAGTTTTAGCACCATTGACAACTATACTTATTTTGGACTAGATAGTAATGATCAAGTTCGCCCGTTTCAAACCACAAATACGGTTACTTATTTAAAAGTAAAACTACAAAAAGAAGTTCGTTTTTTACGACATTTTGCCATAGATAACACACTACAATATCAAAAAGTAACACAAAATTCTGCTGCTTTATTTGTTCCAAAATACATTGTAAGGAACACATTATATTATCAAAACACCTTCTTTAAAAAGAATTTATTTTTACAAACTGGTGTTATTTTTAACTATTTTGGCAAATATAAAATGAATGCTTACGATCCTTTATTAGGAGAATTTTATACACAAACTGCTAAAAAATATGGCGAATACCCAAGGTTTGATGTCTTTGTAAATGCTAAAATACGAAATGCTCGCATTTACTTTAAGGCAGAGCAACTGAATACTATTTTTATGGGCAACACTGCTTATAGCGCACCCAATTACCCGTACAAAGACTTTACCATCCGTTTTGGTTTGGTTTGGAATTTCTTTTTGTAAGACCCTTTAAAACAAAAAACACTTCATAGATTTTGAAAACCCATGAGGTGGAATGCCAATTAACTTTCAAAGTACCATAAGTAAATTAGTATTATTTTAAATTTAATTGACGACTACAAAAAACCCGTTAACTTTAAAAGTTAACGGGTTTTATTATAGGTATTGTTTTTTTAGCTTATGCTAAAGAAACTCTTTTAAATCCTGTTACCGTAACATCACCATAGGTTTTTACGTAATCAGCAACACTCTTTTTAGCGTCTTTAATAAACTCTTGATCTAATAAACATTGCTCTAAATCTAAAGTAGTATTATCTGCTATAAAACGCTCCATTTTACCAGGTAAAATACGATCCCAAATTTGCTCTGGTTTCCCTTCAGCTTTTAATTGTGCTTTAGCGTCTTCTTCAGCTTTAGCTAAAACTTCTGGAGTTATTTGAGACATTGAAATATATTGAGGAACATTTTTTAAGGTTTTCCCTAAACGTCCTAATTCAATATTATCTTTTTCAATAGCTGCAATACGTGCTTCCGTTTCAGCAGCTACAAAAGCTGGATCAAAATCTTTGTATGTTAATGTAGTTGCTCCCATTGCAGCAGCTTGCATTGCTAAATCTTTACCTAACACCTCAGCGTTATCTACTTTTGCAGAAAAACCAACTAATGAAGCAATTTTATTACCCACGTGAATATAAGAACCTACATAAGCAGCTTCTAATCTTTCAAATCCACCAATTTCTAGTTTTTCACCAATTACGCCTGTTTGCTCAACTAATTTTTCAGCAACGGTCATACCGTTATAATCAGCAGCTAAAAACTCTTCTTTACTGTTGAAGTTTAACGCCATTTTAGCAAAATCTTTTGCTAATGCTACGAAATCATCATTCATAGCAACAAAGTCAGTTTCACAGTTTAATGAAATTACTGCACCTGCAGTAGCATCATCATTAACAACAGCAATAGCGGCACCTTCTGTAGTGTCTCTATCAGCTCTTTTTGCTGCTACTTTTTGTCCTTTTTTACGTAAATAATCAATAGCAGCGTCATAGTTTCCTTCTGCCTCTACTAAAGCTTTTTTACAATCCATCATACCTGCACCTGTAGCATCTCTTAATTTTTTTACTTCAGCTGCTGTAATTTTTACAGTTGTACTCATAATTATTTATGTTTTAATCATGGAAATTATAATGAAACCATTTCCAATATTTTAGTAATAAAAAAAACGATTTATTGACTAATGCAACAAATCGTTTTTTGAAAAATTTTTATTATTTTGTTGCAGTATCTTCAGCCTTTGGAGCTTCAGCTTTTGCCTCTGCTTTTGGAGCTTCTTTTTTAGCTTCTTTTTCTGATTGTCTATCAGATAAACCACCAGCAACAGCTTCAGTTACATAACTTAATATTTTGTCAATAGATTTAGATGCATCATCATTTGATGGGATTACATAATCAACCTGTCTAGGGTCAGAGTTTGTATCTACCATCGCGAAGATTGGAATGTTTAATTTTTGTGCTTCTTTAATAGCGATGTGCTCTCTTCTAATATCAACAACAAAAAGTGCTCCTGGAAGACGCGTCATGTCAGAAATAGAACCTAAATTCTTTTCTAACTTAGCTCTTAAACGATCTACTTGTAAACGTTCTTTTTTCGATAAAATATTGAACGTACCGTTCTTTTTCATTTTATCAATAGAAGACATTTTTTTAACCGCTTTTCTAATGGTAACAAAGTTTGTTAACATTCCTCCTGGCCATCTTTCTGTGATATAAGGCATGTTTACTGCTGCAGCTTTATCTGCAACAATATCTTTTGCTTGTTTTTTGGTAGCAACAAATAATATTTTTCTACCTGATGCAGCAATTTTGGCCATCGCATTACCTGCTTCTTCCATTTTTGCTGCTGTTTTATATAAATTGATAATGTGAATTCCATTACGCTCCATATAAATATACGGTGCCATATTTGGATCCCATTTACGAGTCATGTGTCCGAAATGTACACCTGCCTCTAATAATTCTTTTACTTCTATGTTATTTGCCATTTTTGTAATAGTTTACGTTCTTCGTTCTTTACTTAGCAATAATTTTTACAAATTATTTAGATGCTAAACTTACCTTTGGTTGTACCCAAAGTAACGACAACATGATTTTTAAATTTAATAATACCAATAATATATTGGTACATAATATTAACGTTTCGAGAATTGGAATTTCTTACGCGCTTTTTTCTGTCCGAATTTTTTACGCTCAACCATTCTTGGGTCTCTAGTTAATAATCCTTCTGGTTTTAAAACCAATCTATGTTCAGCATCAATTTCGCACATTGCACGAGAAATTGCTAAACGAATTGCTTCTGCTTGACCAGTAATTCCACCACCAAAAACATTTACTTTAATATCAAAGTTTTCTGCATTTTCCGTTAACACTAACGGTTGCATCACTTTGTATTGCAAAGTTGCCATTGGAAAGTAGTCTTTCAATTCTTTTTTGTTTACTGTAACTTTACCGCTTCCTTCAGAAAGGTAAATACGTGCTACAGCAGTTTTTCTTCTTCCGATTTTGTGTATCACTTCCATTCTATAAGTAATCGTTAAGGTTAATAGTTTTTGGTTTTTGAGCGCCATGATTGTGCTCAGAACCAACATATACTTTTAAATTGCGAAATAAAGCTGCTCCTAATTTGTTTTTAGGTAACATCCCTTTCACTGACTTTTCTACTAAACGAGTTGGGTCCTTTTCGAACAACTCTGTAGCAGTTAAAGATTTTTGACCACCAGGGTAACCGGTGTGACGGATATATGATTTTTCCGTCCATTTTTTGCCTGACAACGTGATTTTTTCTGCGTTGATAACGATAACGTTATCTCCACAATCTACGTGAGGCGTGTAGTTAGGTTTGAATTTTCCTCTGATAAGTTTTGCAACCACAGAGCACATTCTACCTAACGTCTGACCATCAGCATCAACTAAAACCCATTCTTTATTAACGGTGTTTTTGTTTGCTGAAATAGTTTTGTAGCTTAATGTATCCACACTAATTCATTTTTAATTATTAAACATTCCTTTTCTCTTAAAGAGTTTGCAAAAGTACAACTATTAATTAATTATACAAAACTCTTTGTAAATGAATATTTTAGCAATTTAAATATTCTTCTAAAAATCTAATTTTCAACCTTTTAATTCTTACTTAAAAAAACTTATTTTCTTATTTTAAGAAAAAATAAGAGTCTATCCTCTTCATCAATACTCAAATACAGTTTAATAACTTCTAAAACTCAAAATGTAATTGCACCGAAACACTTTTTTGAAGGGCTTCGATTTTTTTCTTTTTAGGCGCGTTGTTTAGGTTACTCATTGAAATACCCAATAAGCGCACCGAGTCACTTAAGCGATCTTGAAACAAGAGGGTTTTTACCGTTTCTAAAATAAGGTGTGGGTCAGCAATAAAATAGCGTAGTGTTTTGCTTCGGGTTTGTATGGTAAAATCACTATATTTTATTTTTAGGGTAATGGTTTTGCCTGCAATTTTATGTTTTTGTAAGCGTTTAGAAAGCTCTAAAGCAATGCCTTCTAATTTTTCCATCATGTAAATTTCTGAAGTAATGTTTTCATAAAAAGTATGTTCTGTAGCTACTGATTTTTGAATGCGATACGGTTCTACCGCACTCAAATGAATACCCCGAACCACATTGTAATAAAAACTTCCTGATTTACCGAAATGGTTTTCTAAATATAAGAGGTCTTTCTTTTTTAAATCGGCACCCGTAAAAATACCCAACTCATACATTTTTTTAGCCGTTACTTTTCCTACACCATAAAACTTACGGATATCCAAATCTTCCAAAAAAGAAATTACTTCATCAGGACTTACTGTTTTTTGTCCGTTGGGCTTATTGTAATCACTAGCAACTTTAGCTATGAATTTATTAATACTAATTCCTGCTGATGCTGTTAAACCTACCTCATCAAAAATACGCTGTCTAATTTCTTGTGCTATTAAAGAAGCACTTTGCATGCCTTTTTTGTTTGCAGTAACATCTAAATACGCTTCATCTAAAGATAGCGGCTCCACCAAATGAGTATACTCTTTAAATATTTTACGTATCTGTTTGGATATTGCTTTGTAACGCTCAAAATCTGGTTTTACAAAAATTAACTCAGGACATCTTTTTTTTGCCAACGCACCACTTATAGCACTAAACACCCCAAATTTACGTGCTTCATAACTTGCTGCACTTACCACTCCTCTTCTTCCATCCCCTCCTACTGCTATGGGTTTGCCACGTAACTCGGGATTATCCATTTGTGCTACCGATGCATAAAAGGCATCCATATCCACATGAATAATTTTACGTTCTGGAAGATTTAAAAGCATTATTTTTAGGTGAATTTTATTTTTATTTTATCAACTATGGTTTGAGCTAATTTACGTTTACTTTCTACCGTCCAACCCGCTACATGTGGACTTAAAAGTACGTTTTCAGCTTGCAGTAAATATTCAAATTCGGGAGGCATTACATCAGAAAA
>JAJRPS010000070.1 GCA_024280635.1 Bacteroidota bacterium
CTTTTTGATATGGGTACACGTTGCTTGTTTTCTAACACCAAATAACCTTCTTTTTCAAAGGCTTGCACTTTTTGTAAATTTACAATGTGCGATTTATGACACTTAAAAAATCCATTTTGCAACATTTTTTCAAACCTACCCAAGCTATATGAACTGATTATTTCGGTATTATCTTCCAAATGAATTTTAGTATAGCCTTCATAGCCTTCTAAATGATATACTTCATGTTGCGGAACAAACCTAAGCCCTTTACTTGAAGGTATTATTAGTTTTCCTGTTTGTACTGTAGCATCTAATAATAATTTTAATAAGGCTTCATTTTTTTGAAAAGCAGTTTGCTTTATTATGTTTTGTTGCGCTAATGTTATGGCTGCTTTGAGTTCATCATTATCAATTGGTTTTAAAATATAACCAATGGCACAATTTTGAATGGCTTGTATGGCATAATTGTTATATGCGGTTACAAAAATAACCTCAAATTCTGGTTGTTCAATAGCAGACAACACATCAAAACCACTTAATATTGGCATTTCAATATCTAAAAACACTAAATTTGGTTTTTCTTTATTGATGACTCTTATGGCTTCTTTTGGACAAGAAACGGCTTGAATAATTTTAATTTCAGGAAAAAAACGATTTATTTTCAGCTGTAAGCTTTCTAAAGCTTTGCTTTCATCATCTACTAATATTGCGGTTATTATATTCATTTTAAAGTAAAGGTTAGTTGCACAGTTGTACCTGATTTATGAAGTGGGTTGTTTTCTATTATCTGATACGCTATCTGCCATTTTTTCGATTTGTTTAATAATGCAATACGCTCTTGTATTACATGTGTTGAACTGTGCTTTTTATTTTCTAAACTATTTTTTAACGATTGTTGTTGTATTGCTTTTGATTGTAATACCCCTACTCCGTCATCCGCAATAATAACTACATACTTTTGTTTTGATTTCGCCTTAAAAGAAATGACAATCACGCCGTTTTCTTTTTTATGAAATACTCCGTGATTTACTGCATTTTCTACAATGGGCTGCAACAGCATAGTGGGTATTTTCATTTCATTAATCGCTAATTGTTTATCTATTATAAATTGAAAGGACAGCTTATTACCAAAACGCATTTTTTCTATTTCTAGATAACTTTTTAATAATTTAATTTCTTCCGCTAATGTGATTTCTTCTTCTCTTGAAAAATCAAAAAACATCCGTATTAACCTCGAAAATTTTACCAGATATTTCTCAGACAAATCAATCTCATTTTTTGTAATATAGTACTGTATTGCATTTAGCGAATTGAATACAAAATGCGGATTCATTTGACTGCGTAAGGCGTGTAACTCAAACTCTGCTAATTGCTTTTGAGCGTTTAATTTCTGCTCTTGTTTGTGCAGCTCTTTTTTTCTTAAAAGAAAAAGAACCCCAACTAATAATGATAAAAATAACACACTAAAAACAATTCTCATTAAAAGTGTTTGATACCATAATGGCTGTATTGTAAACAAAAAAGTGTTTTCTTTATTTTTTGATTTTATCTTTAACTGGTAGTCATTGGGGAACAAATTATTAAATGTTATTTGTTTAGACGTTGTCTGGATCCATTTTTTATGGAAAGGGTATAATTGATATTCATATTGTAACGCTTGATCTTCAGAAAAATCAATAGCTGCTACATTTACTTGTAATAGATTGTTTTTTTTGTATTTAACAGCATTTGTATTTTTTATTGAATTATTATCATATTGAATATTTTCAAAATACAGGTTGATAAATTGATTTTTAGTCTTTTTCTTAGGTATAGTAACCACCCCTTTATTGCTACTTATCATCAAACTCTTGTCGGTTACAAAAACTGAATTTACATTATTAACCAATAAGCCATCGTTTGTTGTAAAATGATTCTTAAACACATACTGATTGCTTTTTTTTTGATATTGATACACGCCATTATTCGTTGCCAACCAAATATCATTATTATCAATAAAAATATTATTAATACTTAGGTATTCTGTTTCTTTTAAAGGAATAATTTCTTCTAAATCGGTGACAATAGCACCATAAGCATCTGTACCAACTAATATATGCTCTTTGTCAATTTTTTTTAAACTTAATATCGGTTTTTTATAAATATCCGTTGAAATTTCTTTTTTAAATTGAATAGGAACAATGCTGTCATTCTTAAGTTGTTGCAAGCCGTTTGAAGTAGCAATAATTAACTTGTTTTTAAACGATAAAAAGGTTCTTATTCCGTTGAAATTATAAGATTTCTCTACACTTAAATCTATAGGGTTTATTTTATTTAAACCAGAAGTAAAATTACCATATAAAGACCCCTTATGATAGACTAATTGTCTAGCTATTTCATTAAAATAATTGTTTTTTGAAGTTGCATACCAAATATGCTTACCATCTTTAGATAAAGTTATTATTTTTTTATTTGTAATAAAATAAGTTTTATTTAATTCTTTTATATCATAAACACCATAAGCATAATCATTTTCTTCTTTTTTGAAAGGAATAAAATGTTTGCCTATACTGTCATATTGATAGAACCCTTTATTATAAACTGTGGTAGTTAGTTGGCCGTTAATTTTTTTCAAAGCACCGACCTTATCATCAAGTAAATCGTAAACAGCTTTTTGCTTTGAATAAGGTAACTTATAAACACCATTTGTAAAAGTGGCTATCCATAAATTTTTCTGTTTATCTACAAACGAAAAATGTGCTTTTAAATTTTCTGGTATATAATGTGTATTTACCAATTGATAATTCTTATCTAAAAAAGACACAAAACCTTCACCTGTTATTTGCACTTGCTTATTAAGCAAATGCATACGCACATATTTTGATTTATCAATACCTATTGCAATTTTAAACAAGGTTGTTTTTAATTGATACGAGTTCAAATTTAAAACAGTATAATCTTTATCTGACAACCAAAGATATATACTATCGTTAATTTGAGCACGCGTATGTGACTCCATAATACTTAGCGTATTCTTTATTTTTTTAAGTGTGTCATTATTTTTATCAATAAAAATAAGGTGTTTTTTATTGTTTGAAAACTGAAACCTATCTAATTTATGATGTTTTAAAAAATTTCTGTATTGCTTAATCTTAGAAGAACTTCCTAAAGCATCGTAGGCTTTCCATTTGTTATTTTCTAATTGATAATGTGCTTCAGAATTATTAAAAGTAACACTATTACCAATAATATTTCTATTCATTGGGTTTAATATTTCACCTTTTATAGCACTTGGAAAAGCATAAATACTATCGTTTTTGATATAGCCTATTTTAGGAGATTTAGAAAAATACCAAACATTTGAGTTTGGTGTAGTTGCAACATTCCAAATATCATTGGTTGGCAAACCATCACGAATGGTAAATTTTTTAAAATCGGTTCCATTATATTTCACCATACCTTTATCAGTGATAAACCAAATAAAACCCCGATAATCTTGTGTTATACGATACACATGATTGCTTGGTAATCCATTTTTAACACTGTAATTGGTGTATTGCTGCGCATAAGAAAAACCCCATATCAAAATTAATAGTGTCGTGATATGGAGCTTTTTCATTTTAAAAAATAATTTTAGTTTATTTTACGCATAAATATATAGTATTAATCTAATATAATACCAAAGGTTCCCTCATAATGTCCTATAATACCGTTGTAATTATAATCTACATTAATGTTTCCTGTTTGTGCTTGTATATCATATGTATAATTATTAATGGTCATTACTGGGTTTCCGTTTTGTGCTATGGGCACAACACTATCGTTTCCTTGTCCAAAATTAATTCCGTTTGATATAAAGCCTATATCATCAATTATTCCATTATTAATAATTACAGAATCTGTATCTCCTCCAATATAAGCAATCCCAGTTTGTATATTAGGATAACTAGGGTTGGTAATACTAGGGTTTTCTAATTCTCTCACATTTATAAATACCCAATTTGTGGTATTTAATGAGAATAGGTAATCATCTGTAACAGGTGGTGTACCTGGATAGCTGGTGTTATCGTGCATCCTACCATTGGTAAAAAACAAGTTAAATTCATCTAAATTAGGATCAAAGTCTTCATCAAACTCTATATAACAATTTGGGGTTGGATAAAATACTCCTGCAGCTGTAAAACCATCTGTTGGTGTTGCAGGTGTAGTTTGTGCATCATCATTATTATCACAACTTATTATAAAAGTTGTTGCTAAAATAATTGCGAATGTTTTGATTGTATTTTTCATCATTTTTTGTTTTATTAATCCAACATAACCCCTAATGTCCCTTCATAGTGTCCTGTAATTTGAATACCTGCACTATCTATAAAATTATAATCTACATCAATAGTACTATTTGTTGGTGTAGTGTAATCTATATTTATTGCATTTATTGTAATGGTTGGACCAACTGCACCTGGGTAATGCCAAATGCCTATTGTTTCTGGGATATTTGTAAAATTAATTCCGTTTTGAGCACCTAAAATGGTAGTATTAGGCTGTAAATTGTAGCTTATAAAAGAATCTACACTAAAACCTGTTGCAAATGGCGTTATTATACTTGACCCTATATATGGTGTAGTACTTGCCGCAATAGGTGCTGTGGTTAAACTAACATTAGAAGCTGCAAGTACTTTTACTTGTGCCAATTTGGTAGTGTTCGTACTGTATGCATATGCGTAACCTACCCCGTTATCACCAAATGTATCAGTCATTCTTCCATCAGAAAAAAAGAAGCTATAATAATCTGGCTGTCCATCGTTGTTTGCGTCTGCCTGATCTACAGCTACATACACATTTGGTGTTGCATAAAACGTAGTACCTATTGTAAAACCATCTGTTGGCGTACTGGGTGTGGTTTGTGCATCATCATTACCGTCACAACTAAAAGTTATGACTGCTAAAAAGATTACGACTAAGGTTTTTATTGTTTTTTTCATAGTTATTTACTTTTTTTATTATTAATTTATGGCGTTACACTATCAATAACTACGCAATATTCTAATTCTCCTCCACTAGCAAGTGCTACATCAAACCTAAATTCATCACCAACTGCGGTACCTCCGCGTTGACAAGTTACTGTTCCGTAAAGATTCGTTCCATTTACTAAAATATGACCTACTGATGATGTGGTTAAAACCTCTGTTGCTCCATTGGTTACAGCATCGGTAACAAATACGACAAATTCACCTGTTGGTGCTGTTCCCCAAATTTCTACAGCAGGTATTCCTGTTCCGCTATTGTTTGGAAAAAAATCTGTTGTTAAATCTGCTTCAGGTATGGCTATATTGGTATTGTTAGCATTATCTACATACGTTAACCCTGCATAATTACATACATTTGCATTTGGCGCTGGTGTACTTGGATCATCATTATCACAACTAAAGGTTATGATTGCTAAAAAGATTACGACTAAGGTTTTCATTGTGTTTTTCATAATTATTTGTTTTTGTTTATATTATTAATGTATTTAAAATTCCTCAAAAAAAAATCTCCAACAAAACGGTTTAGGTTAGGCGGAGATTTTTCACTCCAAAAAAATTATTTTTATTGAAGTAAGTATTATTAGGGTATTACAAACATAAACCAAACCCTTCTTTACGCAACATGCCACTTCACCAAACAAGCAGTTAATTTGACGAAAACACCGTTTCATTAGATGAACGGAAGTATTTGCATATCCATAAAAAACACACTATGTTTGTGTAAAATTTACAATCATGGATACTCAAAAAATAATTGAACTTTTTCTATATTCTTTACCCGCAATAATTACAGGAGGAGTTGCCTATTTATTTTTTAAAAAACATACGGATAATGAAGAGGGACGCCGCCGATTTTTATTGCAAAAAGAAATGCAAGCAGACGCTTTACCATTACGTTTACAAGCGTATGAACGTATGGCTTTATTTTTAGAGCGCATAAACCCTACCCATTTATTATTACGAGTACACCCTCTAAATGAAGATAAAGAGCAATATCAACAACTTTTAATCGCTAACATTGACCAAGAATTTGAACACAATTTAGCACAGCAAATATATATTAGTGAGGAATGTTGGAATGTGATTAAATCCGCTAAAAACACGACTATTACCATTATCCGAAATGTAGGCGGTAATGAACAAACTACAAATGCTAATCATTTACGAGAAGTAGTTTTAACCAGTTTGCTAGAAAAGCCCTCTCCATCAGATACGGCAATGGCATTTATTAAAAATGAGCTGAATGAAATTTTAGGATAAACTACCTAAAATAATTGTTTTTGCTAAAAAAGCAACAACTAAAAGCTCTAAAATTTAACATTCTAATGTCCTAATGAAGTCGTTTATACAAAATTAAATTGACAGTACTCTTTAAAAAAACGACTGTTAATTAAGTTGTGAATAAGTATACCAGATTTTAAGTAAATATCACAGAAGTTAATACTACTTTTAATAAAAAGTTTGCTGCTTCAATTTAGCTAACTTTATTTTTTATGGCAAATACCCATTGATGAATTAAAATGAAGGACTATGCAGTTAAGTGAACATGATGAACCCAATTTTTCGGTTAATAGGTTTGAAAAAATGCTAAAAACCAATAATGTATTCTTCTTTGATTCAATTGAATTTGAACGCATCATTGAGTTTTATTTAGAACTCGCAAAGGTTAATTTAGCAAAAAAAGCCATCAAAATTGGTTTGGAACAACACCCTAAGTCCATCACTTTAATGCTTTTTAAAGTAGAATTATATGTTTTTGAAGACCGCTTAGACATGGCTGATCAATTGCTAAATAAATTATATTACTTAGACTCCAATAATGAAGAAATATACATTCAAAAGGCCTCCATACAATCCAAACGAAACCAACACAAAGAAGCCGTAAAAACTTTAAAAATAGCCTTAAATTTATCTGACAACAAAGCTGATGTGTATGGTCTTTTAGGAATGGAGCATCTTTTTTTAGAAGATTTTGAAAATGCAAAAAAATACTATCAATTATGTCTGGTTGAAGACAACCAAGATTACGCTGCACTTTACAATATTATTTATTGCTTTGACTTTTTAGAACAACACCAAGAAGCCATCACTTTTTTAAATGACTTTTTAGATGAAAACCCATATTCTGAAGTAGGTTGGCATCAATTAGGTAAACAATACTTATCCGTTAATGATAACAAAAAAGCTTTAACCGCATTTGATTTTTCCATCATTTCTGACGATACTTTTATTGGCGCTTATTTTGAAAAAGGTAAAGTTTTAGAAAAACTAGAGCGATACCAAGAAGCTATTGAAAACTACCTATTAACCATTCAATTAGACGACCCCACCTCCTTTGCGTATTTGCGTATTGGAAAGTGTTATGAAAAATTGAATAATGAAAGTATGGCCATACAATACTATTACAAAACCGTACATGAAGATCCTTTACTAGACAAAGGTTGGCAAGCCATAACCGATCATTATTACAGCTTAAAAAATTACCAAAAAGCATTATATTACACCAATAAAGCCATTACTATTGATGGCACCAATGCATCCTATTGGAAACGCTATGCTCAAATAAATTACAAACTCAAATTTTACGAAGAGGCAGAACGTGGCTACCAAAAAATAATTGAATTAGGTAATTATGAATTGACTACTTGGCTAAAACGCAGCGATATATTACTGCAATTAGGAGAAATAGATGCCGCCATTCAAAACTTATTAAAAGGACTAGAATTTTACCCCGAAAATGCCGAAATTGAGTTTCGTTTAGCAGGACTATACTATTTAATTAATGACATCCAAAAAGGGCAATATCATTTAATAAACGCACTACAAGAAGAAAAAGAATACGTTATTATTTTAGAAGAATTATTTTCAAGAGTATACAATAGAAAATCTGTCAAAGAGATTATTGCAAAATATTTATAACAAAGTAGCAACTTGTTTTTAAAAAGCCACAAATACACATCTTTATTAGTGTAATGTGGCTTTTTAGTTGCTACTCTTTTTTGTTGGGAGTTAAGTACGTATAACCTATCTTTGCTTACAATCAACTTACTAAAAAATGCAAAGAAACTTATTACAATACATCATC
>JAJRPS010000071.1 GCA_024280635.1 Bacteroidota bacterium
CCCAGATAGCCGTCAAAAGTATTACTCTTCTGTTTTTGAAGGTATAAATAAACGGTTGTGGTGTCTTTTGAAAACAAAATTTGTGGTTTTTTTAGTTCTTTAGCAAAAGACAGATTGTTGATGTAATTAGATTTCCGTTCTAATTCGCTGATATTTAAAATTTGGTTTTGTTTTATTTTTAGGTAATGTTTGATGAATTTTTTCGGAAACTTCTCATAGCCTTTAATAATAATGTTAGTGATGTAGTTTTCTTTGGTTGTGTTGATTTTTAAATCGGCAAAAACAATATCATCAATTATTTTAATATTGTGGAGTTGTAGGGAGCTAAATGTCTTTCCTGAATTACTAAAATAACGGATAATTTGATTTAGGTTGTGTTCTAAATTTGTAGTGCTGCATGAAAATGTTTTTTCTGTAAGAAGGGTTTGTGGAAGTAGTAGGTTTTCTAATTCTGTTTTTTTGATGCTGTTGGGGTATGAAATGGTAATTTGTTTAAATTTTTGATTGATTTGTATTTTTGAGGTGTATGTAGAATCGTTGATTTTTTTTAACGACAAAAAATGGGCGTTAAAATATCCAGTATTAAAAAGTTGTTTTTGAATTTCTGAAACCTCTTGTTTTAAATCTTTTAGGTTTTTAAAAGTATTTTGATGGGATATTTTGTGAGTGTGTTTTTTAGAGATACTATCAGTACCCTCTATTTTTAAATAAATATTTTGTCCAAACACTATTGAAGAGAAAGTAAGGTGTATAATAAGGAGTAGAAATATTTTTTTCATTAATGGGTTTTTTTCTTCTGTAAGTGTTAATTTTTCGGGTGTATGTTAGTGGTGGTAAAGCTAAAAATAAACGGTTAATAATGATGGTTATTGTGCGTTGTATTTTGTCAAATTTAAAAATAACCCAATAACTATTTGATTAATAGAATAATATTCATACATTTGCACCCCTCCAAGAAGATTGGAGGGATTAATAACAAAAAATTAGTATAACAATTATGCCAACTATTTCACAATTAGTAAGGAAAGGAAGAACCAAAATAACTAAGAAGAGTAAATCGGTTGCCTTAAATTCATGTCCTCAAAGACGTGGTGTGTGTACTCGTGTTTATACAACGACACCTAAAAAACCAAACTCAGCAATGCGTAAGGTAGCAAGGGTTCGTTTAACAAACGGAAACGAAGTAAATGCATACATCGGTGGTGAGGGCCACAATTTACAGGAACACTCGATAGTATTAGTTAGAGGAGGAAGGGTAAAAGATTTGCCAGGAGTTAGATATCACATTGTACGTGGAGCTTTAGATACCGCAGGTGTTGAAGGTCGTACACAACGTAGATCTAAGTATGGAGCAAAACGCCCAAAAAAGTAAAGATTAAAGATTTTTAAGAAAAAGACATGAGAAAAAGAAAGGCGAAAAAAAGACCACTTTTACCAGATCCAAGATTTAATGATCAATTGGTAACACGTTTTGTGAACAACTTAATGTACGACGGTAAGAAGTCGGTAGCTTTTAAAGTATTTTATGATGCAATGGATATCATAGAAGAGAAAAAGAACGATGATGAAAAAACATCATTAGAAATTTGGAAAGAAGCGTTATCAAACGTTATGCCTCACGTAGAAGTGCGTAGTCGTAGAGTTGGTGGAGCAACATTTCAAATTCCAATGCCAATTAGAGCAGATAGAAAAGTTTCTATGGCAATTAAGTGGTTGATTACTTATTCTCGTAAGAGAAATGAAAAATCAATGGCTGTGCGTTTGGCATCTGAAGTTTTAGCAGCAGCTAAAGAAGAAGGTTCAGCGGTTAAGAAACGAATGGATGTGCATAAAATGGCGGAAGCTAATAAAGCATTCTCACACTTTAGATTCTAAGAAATGGCAAGAGATTTAAGATTAACAAGAAATATTGGTATTGCAGCACATATTGATGCTGGAAAAACCACTACTACTGAACGTATATTGTATTATACGGGTGTAAGTCATAAAATTGGAGAGGTGCATGATGGTGCAGCTACCATGGATTGGATGGAGCAAGAGCAAGAAAGAGGTATTACAATTACTTCTGCAGCTACCACCTGTACATGGGAATTTCCAATTGAAAATGGAGAAAAACAACCAGATACTCAAGGGTATCACTTTAATATTATTGATACTCCTGGTCACGTAGATTTTACTGTAGAGGTAAATAGATCTTTACGTGTATTGGATGGTTTGGTGTTCTTATTTAGTGCAGTTGATGGTGTTGAGCCACAATCTGAAACAAACTGGAGATTAGCAGATAATTATAAGGTACCAAGAATTGGTTTCGTTAACAAAATGGATCGTCAAGGGTCTGATTTTTTAATGGTGAACAAGCAGGTAAAAGAAATGTTAGGTTCTAATGCAGTGCCTATCGTTCTGCCTATTGGTGAAGAAGGAGATTTTAGAGGAGTTGTTGATTTAGTTAAAAATAGAGCTATTGTTTGGGATGATGCATCTCAAGGAGCGAAGTTTGAGATTATTGATATTCCTGAAGATTTAAAGGCGGAAGCTAAAGAATATAGAGCTAATTTGATTGAAGAAGTAGCAAGTTATGACGAGAACTTGTTGGAGAAATTCATGGAAGATGAAGATTCTATTACAGA
>JAJRPS010000072.1 GCA_024280635.1 Bacteroidota bacterium
ACAGCAAAAAGTATTCTTTTTTGAGACCTTGTAATGGTAGCTTCTGATTTTCCGTAAACAGGAAAGTTTGGTAGTAATTTTCCTTTATGAGTATATATCCACACTTTTTGAGTGTCCAAATCAGTTACCGAAATATAGTATATACCTTTTATATACTGAATATTAGGATGTGTGTAGGTGCCATATTCTAGCTCAATTGTTTTGGAATTGATTGTTAAATTTCGGTCTTCTAATTTAACTTTGATTTTATTTTTTACAACAAAATGATTGGTATTTTCTTGTAGAATATCTATTTTTTTAACAGTTACTGTTGCAACATTTATTTGCTGAATATTATTTTTAATATCTACAAGTATAATATTGTTTTTAGTAAATTGTAAAGGGATATTTCCTATTTCAAATTGTTGCTTTACTTTAGTTCTATCCTTTCCTTGTCTGTTTAAAATGTGTATTTTTCCTTTTTCTTCAGCAATTACAATATAGTCTTTTGTGCCTAAACGTATGTGTTTAGGGGCTTGTAAAATATTACTTTTTGTTTTTTTAAATTTAAAACCTTTAACGGGTTTCAGATGCTTGTCAAACATCAACACTTTTTTTCCTTGTGTGATTACAAAACGATAATTACGAGTGTTGTCATAGTCAAAAACAGCTAAGGGTAATAGGTTTTTATTTTTAAATTCTTTATAAAACGGTTGTACTAATTTACCGTTTCTATCCAATACCATAAATTCATTTTGAGTAGTAAAAGCGAGTTGTAATTTTCTGTTTTTATAAATATCTATCTGGTGTATTTTACCTTGTATAGCAGATTTTAACTGCTTTCTCCAATGCATTTTTCCATTGCTTGAAAATAAATACAATACATGATTTACATCTTGCACCAATATTTCTTTTGCTTTATTTTTATGATTTATAACCCATTGCGGTTGCATTGCTAAATCGGCATCCAGTTGCAAATCTGCAATTTGAGTAACCCCTTTATTACTACTCGTTTTTTTAGTTTTTAGTAGTACAGTATTAAATTGTGCATATCCTTCACTAAAGGCAACTTGATGTATAATGACAGGGTAATTTGAAAGATTTACTTTTTTTATGCTGGCGTCATTCAAGTTGTCTGCTAACTGATTTTGTAACAATTTTGTTTTTTGAACAAGCTCTATATGTGCCGTTTGTAATAATTCTTTTTTACTGTTTTTGTAATGTGATTGTGCGCTTAATGTTGTTTTGTTTTGATAATGTGCAATACAATTTTGTAATTCTTTTTTTGTTTTAGAAAGCACCATAAAGTCGCCTAAAAAACAAGCAAATTCGGGTTGGTAGTTAATAATACTAGTAGGTATTTTGTAATAGTTGTTTTTGTAAACGATAACGTTTCTGTAAGTGCTATCTTCTTGTAAATGCTCCAATACTTCAGTGTTAGTTACTTTAAAAGCACATAAATTTCCATCTTGAGTGGTAAAAGATGCTATTTCACTAGTTGCAGAGAGTAGTTTGTCAAAATGCTCAAATTGTGATGTGGTATTTGATAACTCTTCAAAATTATATGATACATGAGTAGTTGTGTTTTTGGGTAATACCGTTGCTATTTCACTTTCGTTAGCAGGAGTGTTTATTATTTTTTGTATAAATGTATTCGGGATGTTATCACTACTAACTATGCCGCTTAATAGTATTCCGTTTTTATTTTCAATATCAATAGCCATCCACCCTTTGCTACCTAAAAAAGAAGTTGGTAATATGGTTTTTGCAAATGTTGGTAATTTTACAGCATTTAAAAAGACAGCGGTTTTTGCAGTATTGGTTTGATATAGTTTTAATAATTTAGCATCACTACATTTAATATTATCTTTTTGATTTCTGATTAAATTTTCTAATAATATAGCAGAAGAGCTAACAATCAAAGTACTATCAATAATTAGTGTAAAAGCATCTTGGTTTTTTAGTTTATAATAGGTAATACCATTGTATTGTTGTTTTTCTTCTTTCTCAAAATTAGCTTGTGTATTTTTGGTTTTAATGGCTAAAAGATATGCTAATTTTTTACCTACAGTTGCATAGCTTATTAATACATTATTCTCCGATTTAATATTGTCCAGAAATTGATATTCTTGCTGAATGTTTTTATAGGTTTTTGTGTTTTTAAAGGTATTAAAAAAATCATTATTTAAAAATAGATGTTGTATTTCAGGTATGCTACTACTATACACTATTGCAGTGGGTTTGTTAGGAGTAAAATCAATTAAATTGGTTTGTTTTTGTAGTTCTTTTTTACACGAAAAAACAACTATTGAAAGCAGGAATACAACAAGGATTTTTTTCATTTTAATATATAAGGAGGTTATAAAAAGTAAAATTACAAATCTAAAGTGAATTGCTCAGGTAATAAACGAAATGTTTTTCGATGGTATTTGCATGCGCCATATTTTTTGATGGCCTCACGATGTTGTTTGGTTGGATACCCTTTGTTTTGAATCCAGTTATACATCGGGAATTCTTCATGAATTTTTGCCATATAGGCATCTCTATATGTTTTTGCTAATACAGATGCAGCTGCAATACTCAAATACTTTCCATCCCCTTTAATAATGGTTTCATACGGAATTTTATGATACGGTTTAAACTTATTGCCGTCAACAATTATAAATTCGGGTTGCGGTTGCAATTGTTCAATACTGCGTTGCATTGCTGTAATGGAGGCGTTTAGGATGTTAATTTTATCTATTTCATCTTCAAAAACATGACAAAAAGCAAAGCTAATGGCTTCCGCTTCTATAATAGGTTGTAATGCATCCCGTTTTTTTTCAGATAGAACTTTAGAGTCGTTTAGTATTTCATTATTAAAATGCTTTGGTAAAATTACCGCAGCTGCTGTTACAGGTCCCGCTAAGCAACCTCTCCCAGCTTCATCAGTGCCGCATTCAATTAATTTATTTTGAAAACTATGTAATAACATCTATCCTACTAATTTTATTCAAAATTAAGAAATCTACAGTAAAAGACGCTCTAAATTTTGTAATTTCACAGCTTTAAAAAGTAACAATATATATTATGACAAAAAACATCATCATTACTGGAACCAGTAGGGGAATTGGATTTGAGTTGGCACAGCTTTTTGCTAATGCTAATCATAATGTGTTGTGTTTGTCAAGAAACAGTAAAAATACTGAAGCCTTAAATTATTCAAACCTACAAGCTCTTTCGTTTAATTTGTCGCAAGAAAAGGATTATTCAAAAGTAACCAATTTTGTAGGTCAAAACTGGGATGGTAAAGTAGATATTTTAATCAATAATGCAGGATTACTTATAAATAAACCTTTTGAAGATTTATCTACTACCGATTGGAAAAAAGTATATGACGTCAATGTGTTTGGTGTTGCCGAATTAATAAAAACGACCTTACCTTTTTTACAGCCTCAAAGTCATGTGGTTACCATAAGTTCAATAGGTGGAGTGCAAGGGAGTTTAAAGTTTCCTGGTTTGTGTGCGTATAGTTCCAGTAAAGGTGCTGTTATTACACTGTCAGAAGTACTTGCTGAAGAATATAAAGAGCAACAAATAGCCTTTAATGTATTGGCGTTGGGAGCGGTGCAAACCGAAATGTTAGCAGCTGCTTTCCCTGATTATCAAGCGCCCTTAACGGCTAAGGAAATGGCAACTTATATTTATGATTTTTCCTTAACAGGTAATAAATATTACAACGGTAAAGTATTAGAAGTTTCCAGTACTACTCCGTAAATTACACCTAATGTTATAATGAGGTCGTTTAATTTGATAAAAATTATTTCAATTCATTTATATAACATTACAAAATTAAATAGGCATTATAGGTTTCCTTCCCACTCTGCATAAAATTGATTGAGGTAGGTTTGCATGAAGCGATGTCTTTTTTGCGCTAATTGTTTACCTGTTTTAGTGTTCATTAAATCTTTTAATAGTAAAAGTTTTTCATAAAAATGATTAATAGTAGGAGCGGTACTGTTTTTATATTCCGCTTTGGTCATGTTTAAATTGGGTTTAATATTTGGGTTGTAAATGGCTCTGTTTTTGAAACCTCCGTAACTGAAAGCTCTTGCAATGCCAATTGCTCCTATTGCATCTAAACGGTCGGCATCTTGTACAACATCTAATTCTTTTGAACTAAAGGTGCGTGCTACTTTTCCGCCTTTGTAGGATATGTTTTTGATAATTTGTACTACGTGATTAATAGTGTCATCATCAATGTGTGTGCTTTGTAAAAATACTTTAGCTTTTTGTGGGCCAATATTTTCATCGCCATTATTAAATTTAGAGTCTGCGATGTCGTGTAAAAGTGCTCCGAGTTCAACAATTAATAGGTTTACGTTTTCGGTTTTTGCAATGTGTTTTGCATTTTTCCAAACACGGTAAATGTGCCACCAATCATGACCGCCTTCTGCATTTTCTAAGGTTTCTTGAACGTATTGTATGGTTTTACTAATTATTTTTTCCGAATTCATAAGTTTTATTTTTGATGACACGAAGTTAGTGTTTTATATTGAAATGTAGTAAAAATTAATGTTTAGCACTTTTATATTAAGGCAATTTAAAGGAATAAATTGGTGTGGTTTTTTGTTGCGTTAGGGATAGCAGCGGTATCCTTTTTTTGGTGGCGTTTATGCCAAAAAAAGATATAGCGGATAGCCCGACCCAAAAGGAACGCATTGGGGAACGCCCATAAAAATAAACTTCTTATCTTTACGGTATGAATAGAAAAAATATATACTCCATTTTATTGGCAATTGTAGTAATTGCTTTTTACTTTTTAAATGATAAAGTAGATGCTAAAATAGCGAATGATAATTATCAAAAAGTGAATGCGCCAAATGCAACTACTAATGAGGGCTATTTACCTAGTTCTACTACGGGTGTGGTGGTACATCATCAGTATTATTCGTTATCTTATAGTGAGAAAGATGAGCAGGCGGAATGGGTGGCGTATGAGTTAAAAAAAAGTCATTTATCACGCACTAAATTTAAGCGTCCTTATTTTGAAATAGATAAAAGTATACCCACAAAAGCAGCGCATTGGCGAAATTATAAAAAATCGGGATATGATAAAGGGCATTTGTGTCCTGCAGGAGATAGGCGATTTAGTAAAAAAGCACATGATGAAACGTTTTTAACGTCTAATATTTCGCCTCAAAGTCATGCTTTTAACTCAGGTGTTTGGAATAAATTGGAGCAAAAAGTACGGTATTGGGCAAATAAATACGATGGAGTATATGTGGTTACAGGAGGGGTGTTGAGTGGAAAAGCTAAAACGATTGGTACAGAAAAAGTAACCGTACCCAATTATTTTTACAAAGTGTTGTTGGATAATGATGGAGGGCGTATTAAAATGATTGCTTTTTTAGTACCGCATCAAGACAATAACAAACCCTTGTATGAGTATGTGGTATCGGTAGATCAGATTGAAAAATTAACAGGAATTGATTTTTTTCCGCAATTGGAGGATACGCTAGAAAATAGATTAGAAGCACGCAAGGACTATAAAGAGTGGAGTTTTAGATAGTATTGTGTATCTTTACTTAAATGTAAAATGATGAATAAAGAAAAAATAAATGCACTTATTAGTAAAAAAGTAGCACGTCAAGCTATTTTGAGTGATCGTAAGGCACAGTTAGAAACTTTGAAACACGAGTTGTTTAGCTCAACTATGGGTCGGTTTTTTGGTAAAATGGGGTATTACATAAAGCGTTATGTAACCTTGGTTTTAGGTGTTTTAGCAATTGTATTTGCGATTTCTATTTTTGCATATCCGGATTTTGTTTTTAACGATTCTGATAGAGAAGATTTGTTAATGAAGTATAAAGCCGATTATTACGAATTGGCAGGTAAAACAATAGATGATTCGGTTAGAGGCTTTGAAAAGACGGGAGTTACTGTTAGCAATGCCCCGAATGCTACAACGGATTTGGTTAGGGTAATTAATGGTTCTATAGTGCAAACGATGGAAGATGAAATTGTATTGCAATATCGATATTTGGCTGTGGGGTTATTTTTTGTTGGGTTTTTATTGCTATATGTTAGCAGGATGAGTAAAAGTATTCATACCCGTAATTTAAAAATCACCCAAGCAGAAGCATTGGCAAAAGAAGTAATTGAAGATTATAAATTAACCATTGTCGAAGAGGCTGAAGAACTTCGTTTGTTTAGAGAAATTTCCAATTCAAAAGTAACGGATATCGTGTCGTCAACAGAAAACGAATAGTAGGGCGGTAGCCATCATTATGATGAGCTATTTAGCTGGTATAATGCATATATGTTGATATTACCATTCGTTAATTCGATTAGCATCTAATTTGATGAAAATAAAGAGTAAAATGGTAAAGCCCCATAAGCCAGAACCTCCATAACTAAAAAAGGGTAGTGGAATACCAACGGTAGGGAAAACACCTAATACCATACCTATATTAACTGAAAAATGGATGAATAAAATGGACGCAACACTGTATCCATATATTCTGCTAAATTTTGATTTTTGTTTTTCTGCACGTGATAAAATTCGCATCATTAATGCCATAAAAAGTATAATAACGAATACGCTCCCTAAAAACCCCCATTCTTCACCAACGGTACTAAAAATATAATCGGTGTGTTGCTCGGGTACAAAACCGCCTTTTGTTTGAGAGCCTTTTAACCAACCGCTCCCTGTCCAACCTCCGTTTCCAATGGTAATTTCGGATTGATGCGTGTTGTAACCAATACCTCTATTATCTACTTTTTTACCCAGTACAATATTAAATCGATCTCGGTGTCGTTGTTCAAAAACATTTTCAAAAATATAATTTACGGAGTAACTTAAGGCTACACAAGTAAGTAATGTAATAAGATAGATACTTTCTTTAGGTTTCTTTTTTCGATTTTTTAAAAAGATTAATAAAGCGATAGTAGTGGCAATAATGCTAACAATTAATGGACTTAATACTAGAGTAAGTACAAATAGTAAAATGCCACTAAATCCAATAACCAAATAAATAGGCGATAAACCTTCTCTATACAATACAAAAAAGAATGCAGCATACACTAATGCGCTTCCAGGGTCTGGTTGAGGTATAATAATTAATGCGGGTAAAAATATGATTACAAAAGCAATAAGTTGGTGTTTTACTTTTTTAATATCGGTTTGTATATCACTCAAGTATTTTGCAAGCGCTAGTGCTGTAGCAAATTTTGCAAACTCACTGGGTTGTAAGCTAAATCCTCCAAATTGATACCATGAGGTAGCGCCAGAAATGGTTTTTCCGAAAAGAAATAATCCCGCTAGTGAGAATAATGAAATCATGTAAAAAACACTTGAAAATCGTTCGTAAAACTTGGTTTCTAAAGCGAATAAAAAAACAATTAACCCGATGCTTAATCCAATAAAAAGCTGTTGTCTTCCTGCTGGTTGTGATAGAAAAGGTAATGTGGTATTGGTGTCAAAAGAAGCGGAGTAAATACTCATCCATCCAATTGCAACCAATGAAAAATAGAGAAGTATCATTACCCAGTCTAATCTTAACAATATGTTTCCGCTACTTCGCATTATTTATTAATTTCAAATTCTTCACCGCTACTATATTTTTCGTATTCTTCTTGTAAACTTAGAGTAAACATTTTCGTTTCCAAATCTTTTCTACTAATAGTGCCTTTTAAATATTTTTCAACCATTAAGCTGGCAATAGGAGCGCCATATCTACTTCCCCAACGTCCATTTTCTACAAAAACAGCAATGGCTATTTTAGGGTTGTCTTTAGGGGCGAATGCAACAAAAATAGAATGGTCAGTAAGTTGAGTACGCACGCCATTTATTTTTTGATAAACTTCTGAAGTTCCTGTTTTACCACATATTTCAATTCCGTTTACACGAGAATAATATCCTGTACCGCCTTTTTTTTCATATACATCCAGCATGCCTTGTATAACCGGTTCAAAATGTTTGGAACTAATGGAGGTATTGTGTTTTATAGTAAATTTTTTGGGTACATGGCCATTCTTAATTTTTTTAATAATGTGTGGTGTGTAATAATATCCTTTATTGGCAATGGCAGCAGTCATGTTTGCTAATTGTATAGGGCTTGTAGATACTTCTCCTTGCCCAATAGCATTGGATATGGTAAAGGTGCTGTACCATCTATTTTTACCATACCATCTGTCATAAAAGGCAACATCAGGTATACGTCCTTTTGTTCCGATAGGTAAATCATAGCCTAAAAAGTTACCTAGACCAAAACTTTTGGCATGATCACTCCATACTTGCATGCCTTCTCGTGCAGTAGGATATTTATCAATTGTTTTTTTATAGGTGTTTCCGAAGTAAGCATTACAAGAGGCAAAAACCCCTCTATTTAGATTTCTAGGACCACCACCACAGTGGCAACCCATTGGTTTTTTTGCTCCGTAATGAAAACCATGATGACACACAAAAATAGTTGATGGTGTAATGACTCCTTCTTCTAAGCCGATTAATGCATTTATGAGTTTAAAAGGAGAACCAGGGGAATATTGTGCTTGTAAACTTCTATCATATAAAGGTTTTGCAATAGAATCATAAAACAGTTTGTTGAAGTTTTTTGAGCGTTGCCTACCCACCAATAGGGCGGGATTGTAACTGGGTGCAGAAACCAATGCTAAAATTTCACCCGTAGCCGGTTCAATAGCTACAATGCCCCCTCTTTTATTTACCATTAATTCTTCGGCATATTTTTGTAATACCGCATCAATGGTAATGTGTATGTCTTTTCCGTTTACAGGTAGTGTATCTAATTCCCCATTTTTATAAGCACCAATATCACGATTATGGATGTCTTTTTGTATGTATTTAACACCTTTAACACCTCTTAATTGATTTTCATATGATTTTTCAATACCTGTTTTACCATACAAATCGCCTAATTGATAAAAGGGGTCTTGTTTTATTTTTTCAGGAGTTACCTCAGCCAAATATCCTAACACATTTGCACCCATTGTGGTTTGATAATTTCTAGCGGATCGTTTTTGGATATAGAATCCTTTAAATTTTCTGATTTTTTCTTGTAAAGAAGCGTATTCAATTTTAGAAAGTTGCCCTACCAATACCGAAGGTAGCCTAGGAGAATAATGACGGGCTTTTTGAAGTTGTTTTTTTATTTTTTCAGGAGTAATACCTAATAAATCAGAAAATAATAATGTGTCAAAAGGTTTTACATTTTTAGGAATAACCATCACGTCATACGCAGGTTGATTGGCTACTAAAAGGGTGTTGTTGCGATCATAAATATGTCCTCTTTCGGGGTAAATATATTCGCGCTTAAAGGCATTTCTATTGGATTCTTTTTTGAAATTATCATCAATAATTTGTAGATAGAAAAGTCTTCCAATAAAGATAAGTCCTGTAATAATAACTAAAAGGTATAGGAGTACTTTTCTCATTTCT
>JAJRPS010000073.1 GCA_024280635.1 Bacteroidota bacterium
ACTTTGAATTTCTGTCCCTGGCACAGCTAAATCAGCTTCCGCTTGCGACTCATAAAAAGTGACTGTATAAGCAGTATTACCACCTGTTACTTCTGCTAGCGTTGTAGGATTGTTTAACACAAAATTCAAAACAAAACCATCATTATCATCATCACAAACGTATAATGGTGTTAGGGTTTGGGTTTGTGGGGAAGCACTAATTTCTACTGTTGCATCTGCAGATACTGCTGCACAACCTCCATTTAAAGGAGTAGTATAGGTAACTATATAAGTACCTGGAGTACTTGTACTCGGTACAACCTCTCCTGTTGCGGTGTCTAATGTTAATCCTGTTGCAGGCACAACACTAAATAATCCTCCTTGATACGATCCTGTTGCTGTAAAAGTTACAGCTTCTGGCGTGTTTATAGAAGTACAAAATGGTGCATTGTCATAATTAATACTCACTACTGGATTTTCATCAATCACAATTTGTGTCGTTGCTTGCACTGCTGTACAACCACCTCCTACTGCAATTTCATAAGTTACTGCATAAGTTCCTGGTGTACTACCATTTGGTGTAATAGCTCCAGTAGCTGGGTCAATAATTAAACCTACTGGTGTAGCAGAATATGTTCCTCCTGTATACCCATTTGTTCCTGTTAAGGTTACTGCTTCTGCAGTCATAATATCATCACAAAAAGGAGTATTTGCATAACTAATGGTTGCGGTTGGTAAAGCGGTTATATCAACTGTTGTAGTTGTTTGTACTGCTGCACAACCTCCTGCTGCTGCAATCTCGTATGTTACTGTATATGTTCCTGATGTGCTTCCGTTAGGTGTAATAGCTCCTGTAGTAGCATCTATAAGCAAACCTGCTGGTGTAGCAGAATATGTTCCTCCAGTATAGGCATTTGTTCCCGTTAAGGTTACCGCTTCTGCTGTGGTAACACTATCACAAAATGGAGTATTTGCATAACTAATGGTTGCGGTTGGTAAAGCTGTTATATTTACTGTTGTAGTTGCTTGTACTGTTGCACAACCTCCAGTTGCAATAAAATCGTATGATACGGTATAGGTTCCGGCTGTACTACCATTTGGCGTAATAGCTCCTGTTGTTGCATCAATGACCAAACCTGCTGGGGTAGCAGAGTAGGTTCCTCCTATTGTACCGGTAAGCGTTACTGCTTCTGCTGCAGTAATATCATCACAAAACGGAGTGTTTGCATAACTAATAGTCGCTACTGGTAAGGCTGTAATATCTACTGTTGTAGTAACATCTAAAGCGGCACAGTTTGCTGTTGCATTTAAATGATATGTTACCACATAAGTACCTGCTATACTTCCATTTGGTGTAATTGCACCTGTAGTAGTATCAATAAGTAATCCTGCTGGAGTAGCTGAATAAGTTCCTCCTGTGTATACATCTATAGGATCTGTTCCATCCGTTCCTGTTAAAACAACAACCTCTGGGGTTGTAATATTATCACAAAATGGTGTATTAGTATACGTAATGGCTGCTGTTGGGCAATTAGTGGTTGTGGTATCACAAATAATATCAGCTAACCATCCATCCCTTTGCACAGAACCATCTGAAGTAAAGCGTACAAATAAAACACCCGCAGCATTTGTTGCCACAAGAGTTACAGGTGCTAATACGTTACCTGCTAATAAAGGTGCTCCTGCATCAGGACCATCATACACATCTAATTGATCCCATCCGCTTTCAATATCAACAAAAGTAAAATCTAATGTTACCATTGTACCTGCTATACTTGGTGCAAATAACCACGATTCGTCTTCATTGTTTTGGTATTGCCCTGTAGCCCCTCCTGTATCCGTAAATACAGACCCACAAGAATAAGGTACAGTAACGGTTGCTGTACAAGTACTTGTATTTCCAGAAGTATCTGTTACGGTTAAAACTACTGGGTTTTGCCCACCATCTGCTGTTGTAAATACCGTTTGAGATATCGTTATCGTGTCAATTGCACAGTTATCTGTACTACCATTATCAATATCTGCTGCAGTAATTACGGCAGTACCTGTAGCATCTAGTGTTACAGTAATGTCTTGACAAACCGCTATAGGATCTACCGTATCCGCAACGGTTAATACTTCAGAAGATGAAGCTATACAGTTAGGAGCATCTACTGATAGGGTAATGGTATAATCACCAGGAGTAGTAAACGTATGACAAGGGTTTTGAGCAGTATCTGTATTACCGTCACCAAAATCCCAAGAAAAATTACCCGCAGTATTTGCAGAAATAGCAACATTATCTAACCCCCAGTTGTCAAAATCAGTTCCTGAGTTTTGTGGCTGAAACCATCTGAAAATAGTAGTAGCGGTTTGTGCGGCAGCAGGTATATTTTCGGTATATTGTGTCCAAGCATATAATGGGTCTGCAAAATTTGCTGTTGGCGCCCATGTATTAATATCTACCCACGTAGCTCCATTATCTATGGAGTATTGCAAAAATACGCCTTCGTCATTTACATCTGGATCTTCACAGCCTACGGAAGGATCATCTGTTCCATAACGCATGAAAAATTGAATGGTACCTCCTAAAGATACATCTACTACATTTGTAGTTACTACTCTTACTCCTGATCCATTTGTAGCACCTGCCCAAAAATAATCGGTGTTATCTACCATATTGGTTGTACAAGGTTGCCCTACCGTGTATGGAGAAGAACTCCAACCGGTTGGTAATACTCCCGAATTAAAGTCAAAGAAAGTACCAAATTGTGGCCCGTTAGGTGTAAAACAAAATTCCAAACAATTTGCGGTTTGTACAATAGCAATTGTAGAGAAGTTACACGGTAAGGTGTCAAACGTAACAGGACCTACCCAAGCACTTACTCCATTACCTGCAGTGTTACAATCGGCATATACATAATAATCATAACTTTGACCAGAAGGTAAACCTGTTGCTGTATATGGATTTGCATTTGTAGTTACTGTTGCTACACCTGTTGGTGCAGTACCAGCGGGTACAATTTCTATTCCCCAAGTAGTTGCGGTACCGTTTTCCGTCCATCCTAATAAGGCAGATGTTTCGGTTATAGCGGTTGCCGTTAAACTTGTTGGTTCACTACAATTTACATTAATGTTTGCCATGGTAAAACTAAAGGTTGTTGAAACCAAAGATGTATTACAAACACTATTTTGTGCAGTAACCACCCAGTAATAAGTAGCACTTCCTACTAAGTTTGCTGCTGTATATGAATTGGTAGTTAAACCTGTTGCTGTTTCTATGGGTGTTCCCGTTAATCCTGGGTTATCATAAATAGCAATATCATATGTGGTTGCATTTGGATTTACATCCCACCCCAATGTTGTAGAGGTTACTCCTGTTGCTGCATCTGTTGGCGTTGTTAGTGTTGTTGCTGTTAATGCGGTATAAACGGTTAAGTTTAGTGTAATATCTTCCGTTGTACCTGCATTATCTGATGTAAAAGTAATTACATAAGGTCCTGCTGCTGCGGTTGCATTTGACACGGTTAGTGTAATACCATTAGTATCAACACTTACGTTATTTTGAGATAAAGTTACTGTTGGTCCTGCAGGAGCAATAGTAGCTGACAATCCAATATTTCCTGCAAAAGAAGCAATGGCATCATAATCAAAAGTATAAACAGCTGCATCTGGCTCACAAATTTCTAAATCGTTTTGCGCAAAGTTTATAGTGTAATTAGCGCTACAAACTGTTGAAGTTGTTAAACTTGCTCGGTTTACAGAGTTTGTCATTACGGTAACGATACGTGCTTTTTGATCGGCTGTGAAAATATTCATACAGGTATCATCAGAATAATCCATATAATTTTCTACCATATCTGTACCTGGGTCTGCAGGACACGAATCATTACCTGTTGCACACCCAAAATTAGAACCACTTGCATTTGGCGTATCTGCACAAAAATCATCAACGGTACAATCACCATCTCCCCAAATATGACGTAACCCTAACCAGTGCCCAACTTCATGTGTCATGGTACGTCCTTTATCATAAGGAGCGTTTAGATTAAAGGAGCCATCATCATAATCAGAGCTACCAAAAGTGGTATGCACTGCGACAACACCATCGGTATTTGATGCGCCTGCCCCCCCTAATCCTGGTAAACCAGAGCTTTCAGGAAATTGAGCATACCCTAATATGCCGCCACCTATGTTTACTGACCACATATTCATATATTGCGTAGGATCCCATGATGTAGCTGGTTTTACCGTGGCATCTACTCCATTTGTGTCCCATTGTGCTACTCCCATATCTACTCGGTTAATTCCATTTGTGGGTTGACCATTAGGATCAATTACTGCCATACAAAATTCCAATTCAACATCAACTGCTGCTCCAGTAGTATCACCTCCACCTGGAGTTCCTGCTAATTTTCTAAAATCTTCATTAAAAACGGTTATTTGAGATAATACTTGTGCATCAGAAATATTTTCAGACGTTGCATTACCAACTGTATTAACTGGGTCTCCATTATGAATAACGTGTACAACTACTGGAATTGTCAATACTACATTTGGAGCTTTACCTGCTGCAACTTGTTTTTTATATTCCGCTACTTTTGGTGCCAACCATGCTTCAAATTCATCTTTTCCTGGTAAAGACGGATATTTACTTCGTAGCATTTCATTGTACTCTACTGTAGAACATCTGATAACCCCTGTTTTTTCTAAAGATTCTTTTGCAGCGGCTGAATTTTCAAATTTATCTTGAGCAAATAACGTAATGCTTGTTAATAAAAGAAAAGCGGTGATTAGTTTTTTTAAATTTTGCATAATAGTGATATTAATGTCGTTGTATATAATCTTGTAAAACAAATAAAACCCTGAATGTTTACACATGCGGGGTTACTTATATTACTTTAAGGTGTTTGTATTTAATTTTGTTATCGATATAGTCGTCAATGTAGGTTTATCGGTATAGTTTGTCATTCGTTTAAAAATAAAATGCATTTTATCATTTTGTTTTGAAAAACTAGGTATAAAGGTTTGATTAGGATCTAAAAGCAATGCGCGATAATCTTCATCATTTAAATTCGATTTTGCTGGACCGTTTGAGTATTTTGCATCTACATAGCAATTTACCACTAGCTGCTTTGCTGTTTTATTTTTATATTTTAATTGAACGTACTCCATGAATGTTCCGTTATGAACATCATTAACAAAAACTACTCTTTTACTAATTTTAACGTCTTTATTTTCTGATATTGTTTCCCAATTGGTTTTTGCTTCTGGTGTTACTTGTGCTACAATGCTTCCGATTGAAAAGAAAAATACGAGACTTAAAAATAAATGTTTCATGCTATTTAAATTGACTTATGTTTATAATTATTGAAAAGTAAAATACTCTCTACGCTATGATAACGCATCAATAGTATTTAACCCTACCTGCATTTGTAAAAAAAACAAGATGGTCACAAATATAACAAACAGACGCTATGATTTATCGTTTTATAGCTTAAAAAATAATTTAATCGATAAACGGTAAATTTAATCGATAAACCGTTTGAGCCATTATACAAACCATTACAAAAATTGACTGTGCAACCACATTTTAAAACGGGTTACTAAATAAAATAAAATTGGTACAACTACTAATGTTAAGAAAGTAGCCACAAACAGACCATAAATTACCGTTTTTGCTAATGGTCCCCAAAAAATAACATTATCACCTCCAATATAAATATTAGGATTACCTGAAGAGAATAAAGAGAAGAAATCTATATTAAATCCTGTTGCTAATGGTATTAATCCTAAAATAGTAGTAATTGCTGTTAGCAACACGGGGCGTAAACGCGCCTTACCTCCTGTTACAATAACTTGAAATAAGTCTTTTTTATCAAGGTATTCATTATCTGCTAAATGTAGTTGTATTTTTTTTCTATCAATTAAGAGTTGCGTGTAATCCAAGAGTACTACTCCATTGTTCACCACAATACCGGCTAGTGATATAATCCCCATCATAGTCATCATAATAACAAAAGGACTTCCTGTGATTATTAATCCTCCAAAAACACCTATTAAACTTAAAAATATAGCCAACATAATTATAGCAGGTTTGGAAACGCTATTAAATTGTAATATTAAAATCAAGAAAATTAATCCAAGTCCAGAAAAAAAAGCACCCATTAAAAACTTCATTTGTTTAGCTTGTTCTTCAAGTTGCCCTGTGTAATCTATTTTTATATTTTTAGGCAATGCATTAAAGTTTTTCATTTCATGCTGAATGCGTGAAACCACTTGATTGGCATCTGTAAAACCTGGTGCTAAAGCCGAATATACGGTTACAACACGCTTAGTAGACTGGTGTTTTATAGCACTAAAACTATTACTATTTGTTGTATGTGATACTGCAGAAATAGGCACTTCTTTCATTTGTCCTGTAAGCATATCTCTATACGTTATTTTTTGATTAAAAATAGCATTTGTATTGTATCTATCGGCTTTATTAAAACGAATATATATGTCAAAATCATCTCCATTTTGTTTATAAATCCCTGCTTTTGCTCCAAAAACAGCATTACGGAGTTGCATTCCTACTTGACCTGCACTAATACCCAATTCGCCTGCTTTTTTTCTATCCACAACAACTTCTAGTGCGGGTTTTGCTTTATTTACATCTATTTTTAACTCATCAATACCACTAATATTTCTATCGTGTAGAAAGTCTTTCATTCTATTTGCTGTATGAATTAATGCTTCATAGTCCTCTCCTTCTAATTCAATATTAATAGGATAACCTTGTGGCGGACCTGCTTGATCTTTTTCTATACTAATAGCAACACCCGGATATATATTTTTCAAGTTTTCGCGTATTTCTTTTAAAAGATTAGCACTACTCTTTCCATGTCTATCTTTATACTCACGCATGGATATTGTAATTTTACCCTTGTGTGGCATTTCTTTCACTCCAGCGTCAGTCATTGGGTTTCCTGCTCCTTCACCAACTTGTGCAACGGCACTTTCAACTAAAACATTCTCATTATCAACAATGTATTTTTTTGAATTAATAGTTGCATATACTCGTTTTTCAATACTTTTTGTAATGCGATTTGTTTTTTCAATAGAAGTACCTTCAGGGTATTCTATATAAACCATTATTTGATTAGGGGTATTATTTGGGAAAAATTCAATTTTTGTACGCCCACTTTTTACCGAAGCACCAAAACCTCCAAAAGCTATAAACAGCAATGTAATTGTACCTAAAGTAATAGCGTATGGACGCCAACTTTTAAGAGATTCTACCAACATTTTTTCATAAAAACCTTCCCATTTTGGTAATACTTTTTCTTGAAAAGCAATGCTTGCATCTTGTAAAATATATTGATAAATCCATAACATTATTGCAGTAAACACCAATACCGACCCGATTGCTTTGTAAGCTCCTCCGATTGCAAAAATTAAAATTCCAATTAAGGCTATTGTTACAGATAAGATAATCAGTTTTTTTATGGACATTTTATTGTCTTCCGTTTTCATAAATTGAGAAACCAATACGGAATTGAAAAATATAGCAACTACTAATGATGATCCTAACACTACAGAAAGTGTGATTGGAAAATAAATCATAAACTGCCCCATCATTCCAGGCCACATCCCTAACGGAATAAATGCTGCTACCGTGGTTGCTGTAGAAATAATGATAGGATATGCTATTTCACTAATTCCTTTTTTAGCAGCCTCAACCCTATTTAAACCCTCTTCACTCATGAGTCGATACACATTTTCTACAACTACAATTCCATTATCCACAAGCATTCCTAACCCCATAATTAATCCGAAAAGAATCATAGTATTCATGGTATACCCTAATCCGTTTAAAATCATGAGCGACATGAACATTGACATTGGGATTGCAAAACCTACAAAAAGGGCATTTTTAAAACCTAAAAAAAACAACAATACTCCTACTACTAAAATGATTCCGAAAATAATGTTATTTACCAAATCATCTACTTGACCAATGGTTTTAGGCGCTTGATTATTGGTTATGGTTACATTTAAATCTGAAGGATAGTAATTTGCTTTTGCTTGCGTTACAATTTCTTCTATTTGAGAAGTCGCATGTACCATATTTTTCCCTGATCGTTTTTTCACATCAAGCATTACCGTTGCTTCCCCAAAGTCTCTTGCATACGTAGTTTTTTCTTTTTCTTTAAAAGACACTTGAGCTACATCTTTCAAATATACAGGGTTATTATGGGTCACTTTAACCACAAAATTTTCTAATGCTTTTGGGTTGGAAATTTCACCTATAATACGAATGGTTTTACGCTGTGCATAGGTTTTTAAAACTCCCGCTGACAAAGTTGTGTTTCCGTTTTTTATAGCCATAATAATATCATTAAAGCTAATTTTAGAAGCCATCATTTTATAAATATCAACCGCTACTTCTACTTCTTTTTCTTGTGCTCCACGAATATCTACTTGTTTAATTTCGGGCAAATCTTCAATTTTATCTTCTAAATATTCTGCATATTCTTTTAATTTTTCAACAGGATAATCGCCAGAAATATTGATGTTTAAAATTGGTATTTCTTCAGATATACTTAAATCAAAAACATTAGGACTAACCTTTGCGTTGTTAAATGTTGGCCAATCTTCCCCTGCTGTTTCGGTATCAATTTCATCTTTTACTTTTTGTTTAGCTGCATCAACCGTTATATTTTCATCAAACTCTACTACAATCATTGAAAAATCTTCTTGAGAAGTAGCGGTAATATCAATTACATTGCTGAGTGTTTTCAATTTATCTTCAATAGGTATCGTAATTAGTTTTTCAACATCTTCCGCAGTATTACCTGGGTAAATAGAACTGATGTATATTTTGGTTTCCTTTATTTCAGGGAAATTTTCACGAGGCATTGTAAAATATGCTGAAGTTCCAAAAAACAAAAGCAATACAATAACCACATACATTGTTGTTTTGTTTTGAATGGCCCAAGAGGAAAGTTTAAATTCGTTTTCTATTGTTGACATTTTCTTTTTTTTAATATTTAAAGAGCAGATAGATGTTAATGGTATAGACTAATCTATTATACTTACTTCTTGATTGTTTTTTACTACTCTTGCTCCTTCCATTATTATTTTATCAGCTGGCTTTAAGCCTTCAATAATTTCTATTAAATTATTTTGACTTAATCCTGTTTTAATAAAGGTTTTAACTGCTATTGTTTTATCACCTTTCTTCTTAATAGTATAAATATATTTTTCTCCTTTTGCATTTTCAGAAATGATATTTTGCGGTATTAATAATGCTTTTGGGTTGGTATAGTCATTAATTTTCAATTTAGCAGTTAAGTTGGGTTTAATATTTTTATCTTTATTAGGCACTGCAACTTCAACCTTAAACGTTCGGTTACTAGGGTTAATATATTCTCCCACTTGTCTTACCTGTGCCTTAATGTTTTTATTTAAAACTGGAAAATAAACACTCACTTTCTTACCTTTAGTAACGGTATTAATATAGTTTTCTGGCACATCTGCTTCAATATGCATATCACGAAGGTTCACTATTCTAATTATTGGAGTCATCCCTGCCGATACAACACTACCTCGATCGGTTATCACCTCATCAATTGTTCCACTAAAGGGTGCTTTAATAATGGTTTTGGCTACTTGCTTTTGCATTTGGATTACCGCTTCTTGCTGTGCATTAAAATTAGATTTTGTTTGCAAATATTGTATTTCCGATCCTATTTTTTGTTTCCACAAACGCTCTTGGCGTTCAAAAGTAGTTTTTGCTAAATTACTTCGTATTTGCAATTGTGCCAATTGTTGACTTAAACCAGCATCATCTATTTTAGCCAACACTTGCCCTTTTCTTACTTTTTGCCCTTCTTTTACTAAAACGGATGTCAAAATACCCGAAAACTCAGGATGTAAAACTAACAATTCATTCGTATTTACATTTCCTTGCAACTCTACGTAATGACTAAAAGATGTAGTTGCTATTGTTTTAACTGTAACAAGTACTTTTTTTTCAGTATCATCTAATTCTGCTATTTTTGCATCCAACAATTTAACCTTATCACTTAAAGCTAATTGTTCTGTAATAAGAGCCTCTTTATGCTTTCTTATTTCGGTTAAATTGTTAGAAGAAAGAATTTCTTCAATCGTTTTTTTTGCTTCTTTTTTACAAGCAGCAACAACTAATAACAACAATGTTATGGTAATTATTTTTTTCATAATATACAGTTAAGTAACCTATTTTAATAAATATTTAAACCCAAAAGGTTTGCTAAATTTGTTTTTTCAATGATAACATTAAGCATTGCCTGTAAATGTTCTTGTTGTGTACTATACAACTGCATTTGTGCTTGCCGCAACTCAAAACTACTTGCAATACCTTCTGTAAATTTGATTTGGTTTTTATGTGCAATTCGTTTTGCTAAATTTAAGTTTTGCCTTTTGTTTTCTAATTCTTCAATAGTATACTGATACTTACTTTTGGCAGCTGCAATTTGCAATTTTAATTGTTGTTCCGTTTGCGTAAGGTTGTCTGTAGCTTTTTCTAAATTTAATTTTGCTTGTTGCGTAACTGCATTTCGTTTACCAGAACTAAAAATGGGAATACTCATGTTTACACCAAATAAAGAAGATCCAAACCAACGTTGCTGCTTCTTAAAAAAATCAAACTGATTGGCATTACCGGCATACCCTGCATTTACAAAAGCTGACAATGAAGGGAGAGCCTTCGTTTTTTGTAGCTTCACCAATAACTCCTTTGCTTTTTTATTGTTACTTGCAATTTTATAATTGATATTATCGGTAATATTATCATCTATATTTAAAAGATTTAAATCGATGCTTTTTAAGGCTAATTCAGACAAGTTTTCGGTAAGAGTTATTGGGGTGTTTAAATCCAGTCCCATTGTAATATTAAGCATTTGGTAGCTTACTTTTTTTAAACGAAGGTTTTTTTTAAAATTACTATTAAGCCCTGATAATGTAATTTGCAACTGCTCTAATGTTTCTTGTTCTCCCAACCCATTTTTTATAATCTGTGTTGTTTCAAAAATATTTTTTTCTAAAACAGCTATATTATTTTCTAGCACTTTGATGCTTTTTTCTATCAACAACACATTTCCGTATGCATTAATGATGCTCTTTCTTGTTTCTAAATCGGTTTTTATTTTTGCATTTTCAGAAATCTCTAAGTATACTTTTGCTGCTTGCAAACCTACTAAATAAGACCCATCAAACAACAACTGACTTGCTGTAATGGTAGCATTCATGGTTTGTTTTGTGCCAAACACCAATTCGTCCTCAATACCATCACCATTAATATCTATTAAACTTACTTGCTGTTTCAACCAATTTTTATAGCCAATTTCTCCATTTATTTGAGGCAGACCGATGGCGGTAGTTTCCCATTTTCTTTTTTTAGCAATAGCAACATCTCGTGTAGCATTTTTTGCAATTCTATTGTTTTGTAAACCAAAAATTACTGCTTCCTCCAAACTGAATTGCTGAGGATTCTCTTGTGAAAAACCAACCGAAACAAGCAAAAACACGAATGCATATATAAAATATTGTTTCATTTTAAATTTTATTTTTATTGATGATATTTTGTAAATATTTCAAGCCTTTATCCGTACAAATGCCACGTAAATGATACTCAATAAAGTTTTCCATTAGTCTTGTCATTGAAAATTGATTTGCAGGAAATAAATCCCGATCTTTTATGGTCATAATCCCACTAAAATATATTCTATTTATAAAATCAATATTAATATCTGCTCTATACAAACCTTCTGACACACCTTTTTTTAAATTGTCACCTACACAATGTTGCATGATTTCAAATTGTTTTGCTTTTAAGGAGCTAAAAACATTAGGGTAGTATTTTTGCAATTGATATTGTGGTGATGATTTTTCGTTTTTTAAATGTTGCATTACAAACTGCTTAATACTGTAAATTTCATCAATAGGATTATTTTTTAAAGCACAAATAGTATCTATTCCGCCAGAAATAATCTCAAACAATTCAAAAGCAGTTGCTTTTACCAACTCGTGTTTGGTTTTATAATGCTGATAAATGGTTTTTTTAGAAATTCCCATTTCCTGAGCAATATCGTCCATAGTAACGCTTTTAAATCCTAGATTTAAAAACATTTCAGTAGCCTTATGTAAAATATTTTCTTTCATATAGTGTTGCAAACATACAAAGGAAACTTTAAAAACATTAAAAGTTTCCAAAGTTTATTTTTTTTTAATTGTATTATCATAAGAAACTGTATTTTTGTAAGCATAAAAAATAAAACCAGGTGTATGTTAACCATTGATGCGTATCGCGCAGAATTTGTAAAGTATTTACAAGAAAAAATTACTACCAAAGAACCGAAAAGTTTATATGAGCCTATTACTTATATTTTACAATTGGGTGGAAAACGATTACGACCTGTTTTAACCTTATTAACGGCAGATATTTTCAACTCCAATTATAAAAAAGCATTAAATGCAGCACTGGCAATAGAGGTTTTTCATAATTTTTCTTTAGTACATGACGATATAATGGATGCGGCTCCTTTGCGTAGAGGGCAAGAAACGGTACACCAAAAATGGAATTTAAATACCGGTATTTTATCGGGTGATGCCATGTTAATATCAGCCTATCAATTGTTTGAATATTACGAACCTGAAACGTTTCAGGAATTAGCTAAATTGTTTAGCAAAACTGCTTTAGAAGTTTGTGAAGGACAACAGTATGATGTTGATTTTGAAATCCAAAATGATGTTACTGAAGCGGAATATTTAAAAATGATTGAATACAAAACTGCTGTTTTAGTAGGTGCCGCAATGCAAATGGGCGCTATTGTTGCCCATGCAAAACAGGAAGATGCACAAAAAATATATGAATTTGGACGATTATTAGGCATCGCTTTCCAACTTCAAGATGATTATTTAGATGCTTTTGGTGACCCTAAAACTTTTGGAAAACAAGTGGGTGGCGATATTATTGAAAACAAAAAAACATTCTTATACTTAAAAGCTTTGGAAAATGCCTCTACAGAAGATAAAGCCCGTTTAGTGGATTTGTTTCAAGAAAAATCGGCATTAAATCACGACTTAAAAATTGAATTTGTAAAGCAAGTATTTGTAAAAACTGGAGCAGATCAATTGACTAAAAAAGCTATTTTACAATATACACAAGAGGCTTTTGATATTTTAAACACCTTGAATCTCTCGGATGATAAAAAGAAAATTTTAATTGATTTTGGCAAAAACTTAATGGAGCGTACGGTGTAAATGATGAGTAGCAACCTACAAACCATATCACAAATACTACAAGAAGCCGAAAGTCAATCGCTTTATAAAGCATTAATTTTACAATTGAATAAAGATTTTAATTTAGCTGGACTAACAGATATTAAAGTTTCTGAAAATGAAACGCCAACTACACTTCAAAATACCTTATTTGATATTATAGAGCATTTGGTTCGTACTAATTTTGAAGGCTTTTTAGCTTTTTTATACCGCATCGATTTATCAGAAAATCAAGTAAAAAACCTCCCTAAAGAAGATTTTAACATCTTTAAAACTCAAGTGTCTTTTTTAATTTTAAAACGTGTATGGATGAAGGTTTGGTATCGAAAAAAATATTCCTAAAAATAAACGTTTACAATAAATAACCCCCAAACAAAAAATCTTTGAGGGTTATTGCTACAGCGTAACGTAAAAAAACACTGTGTATTTAACACACTAAGTGTTTAATAATCGATAACATATCTTTGGAGTTCTTACATCTGTATTAACCCATGCAATAAGTATTTTTTTATTGTCAATTTTTATTAAAACAGGATGGTTGTTATCTGTTAATGGCTTACTTATTTCAGAGCTACTAATTATTTTATTATTTTCAATAGTTTTTAAATTAATTTTAGAGTAACCTTTTCCTTCTTTTTCATAATAAACCTCATATGTAATATAATATTTATTATTTACAGCTATCATTTGTGGGTGTTTTCCGTCTTTATCAATTAATAACTTATCGTTAAAATCATTTTTATTTTTTTTAGTAAAAAACATTCCTGCTTCATTAGCTCCTGTAAACCAAGCTGCACCTAGGTTTCCGTCAGAAGAAGATGCTAAGGATGGTCCTGTATGTGGACAACCTTGTATATACCAATTATCTAGACTTACTGGTATGGTTGGCGAAAAAGATTTTCCATTATCACTTGACATTGTATAAAACATATCACGTGTTTCTATTTGAGATTGTCCAAAACTATCATTATAAAAATATTCACCTTTTTCTATTTTATTACGATATGCCACATGTATATTACCTAATTTATCCACAAATAATTCAGTTCTACAACATTCACAAGTAGATCCTGCAATAGGTTTTTCTGAAACAAAACCAACATTATTTTTTGTTTTAGCAAAAAAAAGAGTTTTCCCACTTCTATTTTTATGAATAGGTTTTCTGCTGTCCAACCAAATAATTCCTAATTCACCATCTGACAATATAGCTATATCAAAAAAGGATTGACTCGCGGAATTTTCATTGCTAACTAAATGTTTTTCCGCACTCCATGTTTTTCCCTTATTTTCAGAAATACTATAATAAAGTTTTCCTCCAAACCTAGATTTACTATTTTTCGATTTTCTACGATAAACAGCATACAGAGCACCTTTTTTTGTAATACCAATTTTAGCCATACTTTCTGCATGCATTTGCAAACCCAAAGATTCTTTAACACTGATAGCTTTATCAAAACGATTTGTTTGTGTATTAAAATATGCGAAATTTAATATGTTTTTAGCACTATCCTTATGCCATTCAGTCCAACAAGCAATAGTTTTTTCTTTGTTCGTAAACATATAAACTCCTTCTGTATTTTCTTTTGAATCACTTAGGCTAAAAACTTGATCGTTTTTTAATTCGAAACTTATGTCTTCTAATGGTGAGTTTAGTACTTCTTCTTCTTTTTTGCAAGCAGTAATTACTGCCAATAAAAATAAATATTTAAGATATTTCATATACTGTAATTTACCTCCTTTTTTATTATTAAAAAAGGAGGTTTTTGATTAATTATAATTTGTACTTTATTCCAAATAAGAAGTTTCTAGGATTTCCTGGTCTATAAGTCGTTTTTCCCCATGAATATGATGTGCTTGTAGAGTACAATTCATCAGTGAAGTTCATTACGTTCATATAAAACCCAAAATGCTTCATGTCATACCCTATACGAGCATTAAATGCATTATAACCCTCGTATGTTTTTGTATTTGTTTGATCCGTAAAATACTCGCCTATATGTTGCCACTCTAAACCAAGGCGTAAACCTTTAACTAATTTAGGTTTATACGTAACACCTGAATTTGAAATATAGTTTGGAGCCCCTGGCATTTCATTGCCACTATAATCTGTAGTTGCCTCTCCATCAGTAATTTTTGTTATAAATTTTTCATAAGTATGTACAGAATATGCTCCTGAATAATGAAAATTAATTGTTTTATCTAATTTGTATTTTACACCAAATTCAATTCCTTTATGAGAAGTTTCTCCTACATTTTTGTTTTCTCTAACAGTTATACCACTAATTATTGTGCTAACAGAAACTACTTCATTTTCACCTTGTAAATAATAAACAGCATAATCAAAATACACTTTGTTTTTAAATGCACTTATCCATCCACCAATTTCATAATTATTAAATGTTGTAGGATCTAATAACGGCACATCTGTTTCTCTAAACAATTCACTAATACTTGGCGGTACATAACCCACACTGTAATTGGAATACATTCCAATATTTTTATTAAAGTTATATACCAATCCTAATCGAGGACCAAAAGAAGTATATGATTCTTTTGTATCTCCAGCCTTATAATCTCCAGCTGCGGTTAAATTATTATCAAAATCATAACTAAAGAGGTCAAACCTTAAACCCGCATTTAATTTAAAATTTTTAAATAATTCCATTTCACCCGTAACAAATAAACCTGTATTCATTATGATTGCATCATAGTTAGACTTATAATCTCCGGTCTCTACATATGAAGAAAAGAACCCGCTAGCGTCTCTAGTTACATCTAAAATTTTGGCATAATATGATTTCGGACTATAATCTAAATTACCTCCAAATGATAACTTACTATTATATTTATCAAATTTGATATTGTGCTGTATGTAAGATGCAAAACTTTGAAAACTATTATTATTTAATTCACCACTAGTATGGTCTCCAAAAGCTGTATTATCAGAAATTCTATATGATGGATTTTGCCCCATCGAATTGTTTCGATAAACTAAACTTATGTTCGTGTTATTTTTGTCATTCCATATTTTATTTAAAGTAGAGTTAAAACGTAGCGCTTTATCATCTCTAAAGGTGAAAGTATGATAAGATGAGTAATCTTTGTTGTCAAACTTAGTATCATCCATATTTCCACTCATTTCACTAAAATAATCTATATATGTTAAAGTGTTGCTCCAAGATAATGAATTAGAAAAATCATGTACTACTTTTGCAGTTACCGCAGTTTTATCATAATTTCCATAATCTCTTATCCCATTATTAATACTTGCTCTAGAACCTGTAATATAAACTCCCGTCTTATTAAATGTTTGTGAATATTTAGCATCTAGTCTTGTATACCCTATATCATTGATTGCAGCACCTAATTCAAACCTTAATTCTTTACTTGGTTTTTCTGTTATAAAATTAATAGCACCACCTATTGCTTCACTTCCGTATAAAGCTGAGTAAGGTCCTCTAATAATCTCAATGTTTTCATAAGCATTTACATTCATTTCTAATAATGCATTGTGATTAAATACACCTATTGGTCTAATAGGGATACCATCTTCTAAATAAAGAAATAAACTTTTAGTAGAAATGGGTTGTCTTATTGCCATCATGTGTTGCTCATTACCTAAATCTACCATATTTACACCACTTGTTTGGTTTAAAACCTGATCTACAGATGTAGGTTGTATTTCAGCTATTGTTGCAGCAGAAATTGAACTAATAGCTACTGGCAACTCTTTTCTTTTTTGAGCAGTCCTTGATGCAGATACTACAACCAAATCAAGTGCACTAATATCCTCTATCATTTGCACTTTCATATTATCTCTTGGAGCAATTGTTTGAGTATGATAACCTAAAGATTTGAAAATTAGTAACCCTTTTTGATCTACTTCTATTTCAAATACTCCATCAATATTTGTGATTGCATATGTATTTTTATCTTTAACCTTAATGGTTACATTTGATATTGGCTCTCCTGTTTTTTGATCCGTAACAATTCCATTAATTGCTTTATTTTGAGAAAAACTTGATATTGTGGTTAATATAAATAACAAGCTTATATATAAATATTTCATTGTATTTTTTTTTAATTTGTTTACAACCATACCATTTAAATGCACAGCATTTGTGCTACTGTTAAAAAAATTATAACAATAGTGCCGTTACCTAAACAATTTGGTTTGTTGTTAAATGTTAAGTATTATAATGCATAGTACTTTTATTTGTAGCAAAAAAGTACTGCATCGTTTTACGATATAATATTAACTATAAACAGGGGGAGGAGTATCTATTTCATAGTACTTTAAAATAGGTTTTACTACTTTAAAAAGTACCGTATGATTGTTTTTTGTTGGATTAAAGTGGTTTACATTTATCTCGTTTATAGGTTTAATAAATGTAATTTCAACCCAATTGGTTTTGTTGTTTTCAGTAGGAATAGTATTGGGGGCGTTATTTTCAATCTTCAATTCTTTCATTAATTGACATTTCCCATTACAACCTTTCTGGTCGTCTTTTTGCACACATAATGTTTTGGCTATTTCATCTTGATTAATTAAGAAATCAATAACAATGACAATGTTATTTATATTGTAAAAAAACAATATAAATGCTAAAAAAGTAGCAATTGCAGTATGTTTAAAACGTCTATTCATTAATTTGTAAAAATACAATTTATTTGTAGCATAAAACATGATATAAATCAGATTTGACACCTGTAGTGATAATAGTGTACCGTAGGTAAATTAATATCTTGCATCTATCACCTTAATAATTGGTTTTGTATCTATCAAATTTTCTGGTGTAAAAATTGGAGATACTTGTTCTGAAAAATTTATAATATCGACAAACAAACTTCGTAGTAATATAACACTATCTGGTGTATGCGTAGTGACAACCGAAAATAACTTTAAAGGTCTGTGAGGTACATCGCCAATACCATCTTTATCCAAGTCATAACCGCTATATTCACTCCAATGGTTTGCTTCAAATATATTGTTTTTTAAGCTACTTTTAAATGATAAGTCAAACGAGTTATTTATAAAATTATTAAATTCAAAAAAATTATAAGTAGCTGCTCCTTGAAATTTAATTGCCCATCCATTACTATTTAGATGGTTGTTTTTATACTTATTTCTATTACAAGAATCAATGTTAATTCCTACAGTATTTTTTTCAAAAAGATTACTTTCTATAACGCTATCGTTTATTTCTTTTAAAAGCAAACCGTATGATGCCATACCCCAATTATCTCTAAAAGAGTTGTGGTGCATATTAATATGATCTGAATACATTACTGCACAGCCAGAACCATTGTCTTTAAATTGATTATGATGAAATTCATTATTGTCTGAAAACATAAAATGTAATCCGTATCTTATGTTGTTGTCATTGATATTATTTGAAATACTGCTTTTTTCTACATATTCTAAATAAATACCATCACGCATACCAATAGTTTCATTTTTTTCTATACGCATATTTTTACATCGGTATAAATGAATACCATTACCTGCTTTGGTTTCATTTTTTGCAGTACCTGAAATTTTGTTTTCGGTAATTACTCCATATGTAGACCTCTGTATTACAAAACCCCCATAAACATTAATGAACGTATTTTTTTTCAATCTAAAATTACGAGATTTGGTGACATAAATTCCCGCAGTTTCTTTGGTATGACTTAATCCAATATTTCTAATCGTAAATCCAGAAATGGTAAAACCATTGGCTTTACAAGCAAAAACACTCTTTTGTTTTCCTTGTGCATCTATTATGGGGTTATTAATTCCAATTACCTGAATAGCATGACTAATTTGAATTTCAGTTTCGTAATAAACACCTTGTTGAACACGAATAATATCACCATCTTTTGCTATTAAAGTAGCATCACCAATTTTTTTAACCTCGCAAGTAGCACAAACATCTATAATTGTTGCATGACTTATAAAACTAGTTAAAATTAATACGATGAAAAGATGTTTCATAATTATTTTGTTGAAAGTTGAAAACAGCTATTTTAAAAATCCTTTTTGCGTAACTTTCTATTTATATTTAATACTGGTAAAATAACCCAAAGTGATAATACTAACATTGACATTACCATACCAAAGGCAGTTCCGAAAAACTCTTTAAAAACAGCTCCTGTATAGCCTAATAACGCAGAGAAATCTAATTTTAATAATATCAAAATACGTGATAAATCTATTGGATTAAACATTGTTGCAATTAATGAAAATTTACCTAACGGATAATCGTTAAAAGCAATTAATGAGATTAAAAACAAACCATCATAAACTACTGCTAAGAAAAGCCACATTAATATAGCATAACCAAAACCTTTAATTTTATTTTCAGTAGATAAAGCGATGTTATATGCTAATGCAACAAATATGAAGTTCAAAAATGAAGCAACTACAAGTAATAATGTAAAGTCAAAAATTGCTGCAGACCTGAATAAACCATAAACTATAAACGGAATTCCTAAGCCTAATACTAAACTAAGTGTTAACGATAAAGAAATGCCAACATATTGCCCCATAAAAATATTACTTCGTTTTATAGGTTGTGCTAAAAGCAATTCAGTAAATTCTTTGGAGTTATAAAAATACATAATTCCAAAAATTGTTCCTATTAATGGTGTTAGTACTATGATAACATTCATTAAGGTAATCACTGCTTTATTAACATCATTATTTAAAAATAACAACACAAAACCAAGTAATAAATAAAACAAAAAATACACATAACTCCAACGGCTACGTAATAAATCGTAAATACTATATTTTAAAATTTTCAACATAATTATTCGGTTATTAGTTTAGCGATTGCGTTTTCTAAATTCGTTTCTTTTGTGCGTTCTTTTAATTGACTTACACTTCCTTTAAAGTAAATTTTACCATCTAACAAAAATACTATTTCATCTGCGGTATCATCTACAAAACTCATTATATGCGATGTTATTAAAATGGTTTTCCCTTTTTCTTTTTCACGTCTAATTAACTCCTTTAAATGAATTAATGAAACAGGGTCTAAACCTGTTGTGGGTTCATCTAAAATAATTAATTGGCTATCAAACATAAAGGTTAAAACAATATTTACTTTTTGTTTTGTTCCTCCTGAAAGGTGACCTAATTTTTTCTTTAAGAAAGGCTCTAGTCCAAAATGAGCTATTAATTCTGTTTCATTAGCAGTTTTAGGTCGTAAATCTTTAACCATATCAATTAACTCATTTACGCTAAGATTTGCAGGAAAATTAGCTATTTGCGGTAAATAGTTTAACTCATTTCTGTAGTCCCATTTTTTCAGAATACTTTTATCGTTAATAGAAATAGTACCTTTATCAGGAATAACCATTCCTAACAAGCATTTTATAAGCGTTGTTTTACCCGAACCATTAGGTCCAAGAATAGCAAAAATACCGCCTTCTTTTATCTCTAAATCTAAGTTTTCAAGTACGCTAAGTTTTCCAAAGCTTTTACTAAGGTTAGTTATATTAATCATTTATATGTATTCTTTTAATTATCGGTTTATCATCTATTAACTTGTCTGGTGTAAATACAGGGGATACTTTTTCAGAAAAATTTAAAACATCTACAAACAAGCTCCTTAGTAATACTAAAGCGTCTGGTGATTTATTTACTATATATGAAAATAATTTTACAGGTCTGTATGGCACATCTCCAACACCATTATGATCTAAATCATAACCTGTATATTCACTCCAATGGTTCCCATTAAAACTATTGTCATTTAATTTACTACTATACGATAAATCAAAAGCATTACTTAAAAAATTATTTTGCTCAAAGCTATTTTCATAACAAGCTCCAATAAATTTTACTGCCCAACCATTACCAATAAAATTGTTTTTTTTATAACTAATTCTATTGCATCCATCTAAATTTATACCGGTAGTATTGTCTTGAAAAGTATTTTCTTCTATTTTAGAATCGTTAATTTCTTTTAGCAACAATCCATAAGAAGCTGTCCCCCAATTATGATGGAAATTATTGTGATACATTTCTACACGTTTAGAATACATTACTGCTACACCAGCTCCATTACCTGTAAATTCATTGTAATCATAAACATTATCATGAGAAAACATAAAATGTAATCCATATCTAATATTACCTATACTTTTATTTTTGGTTATTGTGCTATGTTGCACATATTCTAAATAAATACCATCTCGCATATTTTTAACGGTATTACCTTCTATATGCATTCTTTTTGCTTTCCAAATATGAATACCATTTCCTGCTTTGGTTTCATCTTCCATCGTTCCAACAACCATATTATTTAAAATCTCACCATCACTAGAATCTTGAATAATAAAAGAATAAAAAACAGAATTAAAGTCATTATTTTTTACAACAAATTTTTTTGATTTATAAATAAAAATTGCAGCAAACTCTTTTACATAACTCATACCAACGTTTTGAAAAGTAATATTAGAAATAGAAAAGTTTTCAGTTTCACAATGAAAAATATTTTCTTTTTTACCTTCAGCATCTATTATTGGATTATTTTCTCCTATAATTGAAATAGCTTTGTTTACCTCAATACTTGTTTCTTTATATATTCCTTTTTTTATTAATACTGTGTCGCCATCATTTGCAGATAAAACAGCTTTTTTAATAGATTTGAATTCACAAGAAGAACACACTTCTAATGTTTTACTTTGAGAAAAAACAGTAGTATTTGTACCGATAAAAATAAAAAAGATGAAAAATATAAGGTTAAAAACCGAAGATTTACATTTAAAAAAAGATATTTTAATATTCATTTATCTTTCAATTTGTTTTTTCAACCCTTCCCAGTTATAAATTTTACCACCATGCATAGATTGTGCTTTTTTTGCACTTTCAGATGATTTAAACGCAGATAAATTTGCTCCCATTGGGCTTTTAATTTTTTCTGTAATTAAATATGTAGCAGATTTAGCATCAATTAGATTTCCTGGATTTGCATAATCCGACACTAAAATATACTCCATATCTACCTCATTATTATCTTTAGCCAATTTCCAAACCAAACATTCGGCTGCATCAAACATATATGATTTCCCTTTTTTGGTAACAACCTCTGCTGCATGCGTTTTACTCACTACAGTCATATCACAATTATGACAATGATCTTCACCGTAACTTATTGGCCTTGGCTCCACTTTACAGGAATTAAGCATCAATATAATCGATATTAATAAGCTGAATTTATATATAATTTGTTTCATAATATTTATTAAAAGCGTTTGTAAAGATAAAAAAAACAAGCATAAGAGTTAATATTATACTTGTTTTTTTAAATTATAAAATCTTACTTTTTTAAGATTTGTTAGCTTCTTTTCTTCCTAATAAAAAAGCTAGAAATGTCATTCCCATTCCAATAAACATCATTACTGCTCCCTCTCTAGGGTAGGAGTGTGCTATAAAGTTTAATATTTGCTTAGAACCCCATAATGGAGGCTGAAAACCCATTACGGAACCGTCTGGATTAGTAAACTTCATGATTGCATTTGGATCTAAATTATGTCCATAATCATATTCCCACAGGTAAAAATCATACATTCCTGCAATTCCTAATAGAGACATTAAAATAAACCACCCTAAAAACAATTTGTATTTTCCTGTAAAACCAATTATTATACCCAGTATAGACATAACGGCAATAACAATTTGAAATATTTTAAATTCAGGTATGGTTTCTGGTATGTATTGCATACCCACATAATGGTTCATTAGGTTGATATTTTTAATGTCGAATTCATCATTTGCTCCTATAAATTTATTGATATATATATCCATCCCTAAAGGTTTTGGATACTGAGGAGCTTCTAGCGTAATATTCCATAATGGAAATACAAACAAACCGAGTAATAAGAATGACCCGATAATCATTAATAAGTTTGATTTTTTCATGATATTTTAATTTTAAAAGATGTGTTTTATTGAGTAGTAAAAATACCTCATTTTGCTGTCTTTATCTGTAACATATATCACATATAAAGATAAAATTATCTTTTTTATTTTATAAAAAAAAAACGAGCAAATCATACGTAATGAAATGCCCGTTTTTTTCTTGTGAAATTATTTATTTACAATTCTTCTCCCGGCACATCACCATCTAAAGTGTATGTTAAAGGAGTATTGCTTCCTTTTGGAGATACCCTAACATACCCTTGCATTTCTTGATGTAATGCAGAACAGAAATCTGTACAATAAAATGGCCAAACACCAACCTCTTTAGGTTCCCAAGTAAATGTAGTTGTTCTACCTGGCATAATTAACAATTCAGAAGTATTTGCTCCAATCATTGAAATACCATGAGGTACATCATAATCTTGCTCTAAATTAGTTACGTGAAAGAAAACTTTATCACCAACTTTTACACCTTCAATATTATCTGGTGAAAAGTGAGAACGTATCATACTCATATAAATATGAACCTCATTTCCTTTACGCACAACTTTAGTTTCCGCTTCACTTTTAACAGCATAAGGATGCTTGTTATCTGCTAATTTAAATATTTTTGTAGGGTTAGCATCTTTTATCACTTGTGCTGATATACCCGCAGCATAGTGAGGCTCTCCAATTGTAGGGAAATCTAACAATAATTCCATTTTTTCTCCTGAAATGTCAAATAATTGTGCAGATTGACAAACTTCAGGACCAGTTGGTAAATAACGATCTTTTGTAATTTTGTTCATTGCAACTAAGTATTTATCATCTGGAGTACGTGAGTTACCTCCTGGTATCATTAAGTGACCAACTGAATAATAAACAGGATGCCTATCAATTACTTTTAAGTCTTTTACATTCCATTTTACAACTTCTGAAGAGATAAAGAAAGTAGTATATCCATTTCCTCTTGTATCAAACTCTGTATGTAATGGTCCTAAACCTGGTTGATTTAACATTCCGTAGTTTACAGCATCAAATTTAATGATTGGAATACCATAAGCATCACCATCAAAAGCTTTGTCTTCAATTGCTTTAATCATTTTAGTAAATGAATGTACAGTCATTGCTGCTGCTAATTTACCATTACCAATAATATATTCTCCCGTAGGGTCTACATCACAACCGTGAGGTGATTTTGCTGTTGGCAAGAAATAGATAGCACCTGGTACATCTTTAGGATCAACAACTAACACTTCTTTTTCCATTACAGTTGTAGCCGTATGTGTATGATCATCCCAAGTATTATGCGCATAATTAGCAGGCATTTTTTTACCTCCACCATTTTTCACATATTCTGCAATTTTTTTCCAGTTGATTGCTGCAATAAAATCTTTATCATTTTGAGACGCATTAACCTCCATTAAAGTATTAGACTCTTCCGTATTATATGTAGAGAAAAAGAACCATCCATGAGATTTTCCACGACCTGGGTGAGATAAATCATAATTAAAACCTGGCATTTTAATTTGAAAATCTATATTCATTTTACCTGATTCTTTATCTATTTTCAAGAAAGAAAGTGCACCACTAAAGTTACCTTTCATATCTTTAATTGACATATCTCTTTGAGGGAAAGGAACAGAAAAACGTGTTCCTGCTACTACATACTCAGAGTTTTCTGTAACAAATGAAGAGGAGTGATTTCCTGCTGAATTAGGAATTTCAATAATTTCTTCTGTTTCAAAAGTTTTTAAACTAATACGCGCAATACGTGGCGTGTTGTTTTCATTAATAAATACCCAACGACCATCTACAGACCCATTAGTTTGAGAAATATCTGGATGATGAGAATCTCCCCAAGGCACAAAACCATGAGAGGTCATTAACATTGGCTTCGTTTCTTCACTATAACCGTATCCTTTTTCAGGATCTTGAGAGAATACTGGTATTACCCTAAACAATCTACCGGAAGGCAAACCATAAACAGCTAATTGACCACTAAAACCACCTGAAATAAAGGCGTAATGAGAATCATGCTCACCTGGAGCTACATATACTTTTTCTGCAGCACTTCCGGAAAGCGCTCCTTTACTTGCTGTACTTTTTTTCTCCGGACCACCACAACTTATTAAAGCTACAGTTGCTAGTAAGAAAAACGATTTAATAATTGTTTTCATATTTAGTTTATTTTTATTTATTCTTAAATTATTTATTTTGTTCTAAAAAACTCTAAAATAGCTCTAGCATCTTCTTTAGAAAGTTTTTGTTGTGCCATTGGCGCATTATATTCTGCAATTAAAGCTTTAGCTACTGGATCTTTTTCTAACATTTCTGTAGAATTTAAAATCATATTCATAATCCACTCTGATGAGCGTCTTTTTGTAATATCTTTTAATGCTGGTCCAATATATCTTTTCTTAAATTTATGACAAGCCGTACAGTTTGCTTTATATACTTCTTTTCCTTTTGCTACTAACGCATCGTCAATTTTATCATTAATTGTTACGCTTTTAATTGGACCAATACCTTTATTATCTAAAGTTGGCGCCATCAAATCTACTGTTGCAGATTTTACTTCTTTCACAACTTCCTTTACCTCTTTTACAACCTCCTTAGTTGTTTCTGTAGCCTTTGTTGTTTCTTTTTTATCTTTCCCACAACTAATAAGGGTAAATGCTGCTAAAGCTGCTATTGCTAAAAATTTTTTCATTTTGATTTCTATTTTTTTTTTGATTTGTTAGTTAAATATTATTTATCTGAAGGAACTAAGACATCTCCAACAACATGAATCCATCCATTACTTACTTTTACTGATTTTAAAACTTCTGTTCCACCAACAAAAATTTTCCCATCTTTATTCTCAACAACTAGATATTTACCAGAAGCCATATACAACTTTCTTCCTTTTCTAGCTTCCTTTTTTAATTGCTTGATTGGATAATTAGAAGGCGCTACATGATTTGTTAAAACAAAGGCTAATTTTTCTTTATTCTCAGGTTTTAATAACGTTTCTACAGTTCCCGCAGGTAATTTATCAAAAGCACTATTTACAGGTGCAAATACTGTTAAAGGACCTGCATTTACTAAAGCATCCTCTACCCCAGCCGCTTTTACCGCAACTACTAATGTAGAAAAATCCGGTAATGACATTGCCACTTGTAATACATTAGCTTCCTCTCCTTCTACAGCTGCAACAGACGCTTGTCCTTTATGCTCTGCTTTAGATGTTTCTGCTTTAGATGTTTCTGTTTTTACTACAGATGAATTGCT
>JAJRPS010000074.1 GCA_024280635.1 Bacteroidota bacterium
TCACTTCTTACACCACCCCTTGCGCCACCTTTACCGTTTTGTTGAAAGATGAAGATAAATATAGTATTATAGTGCTTTTTTCTGATTTCATTAAAAACCTCCACTTTTAAACCTAATTCTTGAAAACTATCAATTACTATTACATCAAATTTATTTGCAATACTATTTATGGTTTGCAAACTGTTTTCAACTCCTCCTGTAACGGCAATTTTAGTTTGGTTAGTTTTGGTTATATTTCTGTCAAAACTATTTCTTGTTTCTTTTGATATTAAACCTCCTTGCTCTAAATCTAAATATGCAATTTTATTAAATTTATTTGCAAACTCATTTGTAAGTTGCGCCACAAACTCACTTTTACCTGCGTGCGGGTCGCCTATAACTTGTATTGCTAACCTATAGCGTTGTAATTCGCCTAATAGCTTACCAATTTCGCCATCTAATCTAAAAATGTTTTCTTTGTTTTTAATAGGATTAAATGTAGCAATTGTAAACCCTTTAGGTAAACTATTTCCCAAACCTTTAGGCGAATTTTTACCCCCTGCATTGGGTTTATCGTTCGCCTTTTGGTGGTTTGGTTTATTTTTTGTATTTTTGTTATTAGAAAGCGATTTAACTCTATCGGCTTGAAACTTATCGGTATGCGAGGTTTCGTGAGTTTTATCGCTTTTTTTGGGTTTTGTACCTACTTCAAAATTTTTAAAGTTTGAGGTTTTATTTTTATACAAAACAATAGATATTCTTACGTGTCTATTCTTACCATCTATTGTGATTTTAGACTTGAAATTTAAAAATCCTAATACATCTGGACTATCTGATTTTTTACGTGTTCCAAAATTATTATATGTAGAGTTTTTTACAAGGGTTTCTAAATACTTAATAACCGTTGCTTTTTACTTATACATTGGCGTATGTAACTTATTAGCCACTTTGCCTACAAACTCAACACTTTTTAGGCTGTTTTTAATGGCTACTTTCTTACCTTTTAAATGCTCTTTGTAGTATTGCTTTGTATAATGTCGCAATTCCGTAACACTCATTTTTTCAAATTCAGCAGTACTAATATTTAAACGTCCATCTGCACCAAACAACCCAAACTGTCCGTTTTTATCTACTTTTGGTTTGGGTTTTTTAGTTTGTTTTTTGGTGGTTTTAAAAAAATCAAGACCTAAAAGGATATAGTATTTACAGCTCTCGTTTCCTTAAATTTTACTCATAAAAAAACCGTTCTATTTTTATAGAACGGTTTAAAATTATTTTAAAACGTGAGGCTTATTTACCTTCCATTTTATCTTTAAGCGCTTGTAATGCTGAGTTAGAGTCACCTAATGTTGGTTTGTCTTGACTTGCAGCTTTTTTAGCAGCAGCTTTTACATTTTTAATTTCCTCTTCTCTAAAAATTGCTGTGTGAGAAGCTACAACACGTTTAAAATCTTTATTAAATTCAATGATTTTAAATTCGGTAGTTTCACCTTTAGCTACTTTAGATCCGTCTTCTTTTTCTAAATGACGAGAAGGTATAAATGCAACGATGTCATCGTTAAATTTAATAGTTGCTCCTTTATCTACCATTTCATCAATAGCAGCTGTATGCACTGTTCCTACTCCAAATTCAGTTTCATATTTATCCCAAGGATTATCTTGAGTTTGTTTATGACCTAAAGAAATTTTACGTCCTTCAACATCTAATTCTAATACTACTACTTCTAGTTTTTCACCTTCTTTAGTAAATTCTGATGGATGTTTCACTTTTTGTGTCCAAGATAAATCTGAGATATAAATTAACCCGTCAATTCCTTCTTCTAATTCTAAGAATACACCAAAGTTTGTAAAGTTACGTACAATACCTGTATGTGTTGATCCTACTGGGTATTTTGTAGTAATATCTGTCCATGGGTCTGGAGTTAATTGCTTGATACCTAATGACATTTTACGATCTTCACGATCTAAAGTCAAGATTACCGCTTCTACCTCATCACCAACTTTTACGAAATCTTGTGCAGAACGTAAGTGTGTTGACCATGACATTTCAGAAACGTGAATTAATCCCTCAACTCCTTGAGATACTTCAATAAATGCACCATAATCTGCAATTACAACTACTTTACCTTTTACTTTATCTCCAATTTTTAAATCAGCATCTAAAGCTTCCCATGGGTGAGCAGATAATTGTTTTAATCCTAATTCAATTCTTGATTTCTTTTCCTCGAAATCTAAAATTACAACATTTAATTTTTGATCTAATTCAACAATCTCATTTGGATGGTTGATGCGTGACCAAGATAAATCAGTAATGTGTACTAATCCATCTACACCACCTAAATCAATAAAGACACCATAAGAAGTAATGTTTTTAACCACACCTTCTAATACTTGTCCTTTTTCTAATTGACCTATAATTTCTTTCTTTTGAATCTCTAAATCAGCTTCAATAAGTGCTTTATGAGATACTACAACGTTTTTAAACTCGTGGTTGATTTTCACAACTTTGAATTCCATTGTTTTATTTACGTATACATCGTAATCTCTAATAGGTTTCACATCAATTTGAGAACCTGGTAAGAATGCTTCAATACCAAATACGTCAACGATCATACCACCTTTAGTTCTACATTTAACGAAACCGTTAACGATTTCTCCTGTATCATGTGCTTCATTAACTTTGTCCCAAGCTTTGATAACACGTGCTTTACGGTGTGATAATACTAACTGACCTGTTCTGTCTTCACGAATGTCAACTAATACTTCTACTTTGTCACCTACTGCTAAACCTGGATTGTAACGAAACTCATTCAATGAGATTACACCTTCAGATTTTGCGTTGATGTCAATAATAGCATCTCTATCCGTAATAGCTACTACAGTTCCTTCTACTACTGTATCATCTTCAGTATCTACAAAGTTTTCTGCTACTAATTTCTCAAACTCTTCTAACTGTACTTCATCTACAGGATCAATTCCTTCTTCGTAGTTGTGCCAGTTAAAATCCGTTAAAAATTGTTCTGGGTTTGCTTGCGCTTCAGAAACTACTGGAGTTTCTACTGTTTTTGCTTCAGTTGCTACAACTTCTGCGTTTGTTTTGTTTTCAGACATTGCTGATAATCTATTTGTATTTTGAGTTGCTGTTGAGTTTCGCATACAACATCAAAAGTGTTATAAAAATAATTGTTTTCCCTTTATTACTCAACTTCTGCTAAAAAGGAGTGCAAAAATACAAATACTTGTGTTGATTTACAAAGCTTTACTGTTATTTTTTTGGCATGTTATTTGTTCTACGGTAGATGTCAAGTATTGTACTTTCTTTTAAATACGAAAAAAAAGTATTATATTTGAAAAACATTAATTAATAACTTAAATAAAACACAAAATTATGCCAGTAAAAGCAAAATATCAAGACGTATTAGATCTAGGAGAAAAATTAGAAATCGCTAATGGAGAAGTACGTGTTGAAGACGGAATTTTAAAAATTAAAGGAGAAGCAAAAACACAATATGAAAAAAACCTAATATGGGATGCTATTAAAGCTGCTGGAGGAAATGCTCCTACAGATTTAATGGCAAACATTACGGTTGCTGATGAATCGGTTTACCACAGACATGAAGTAGTAAGTGGTGACACTTTAGGTAAAATTGCGAAGCATTACTTTAAAGATGCTATGAAATACAAACAAATTTTTGCAGCAAATACTGATATTTTAGACAACCCTGATATGATTAAGGTTGGACAAACTATTGTTATCCCTAATTTATAAACATTAGGCATTCTCAAAATATTGAAAAAACCGTATCATTTATTTGATACGGTTTTTTTTTACAATACATCTAAACTCCCTTTTCCTTCACGAATCACTTCTGCTTCTCCTTCAGAGAAATCAATAATAGTAGAACCTACATTGTCTCCATAGCCACCGTCAATTACTAAATCTACTTTATTTTGCCACTTCTCATAAATGAGTTCAGGATCCGTTGTGTATTCTATTACATCATCATCATCATGTATGGACATGGATACTATTGGATTCCCTAATGCTTCCACAATTGCACGGGCAATATTGTTATCAGGAACCCTAATCCCCACTGTTTTTTTCTTTTTAAATACTTTCGGTAAATTATTATTACCAGGTAAAATAAAAGTATATGGTCCTGGTAAAGCGCGTTTTAATACTTTAAACGTAGCATTATCAATTTGCTGTACATAATCACTTAAATTGCTTAAATCATGACAAATAAAGGAAAAATTTGCTTTTTCTAACTTCACGCCTTTTATGGCTGCAATACGCTCCAATCCTCTTGTTTTAGTTATATCACATCCTATACCATAAACAGTATCGGTAGGATAAATAACCAATCCACCTTTTTGTAATACTTGTACTACTTTTGCTATTTCTTTCGGATTTGGGTTATCGTTATATATTTTTATAAATTGGCTCATGATTTCTTTATTAAAAGATTAAAAATTGAATAAATTAAAATATCCTATCAATTATAGTTTTTAAACGTTTTGCAGTATTTGACCTTTTTACCATTACTGGCGTTTCTTGTAAATTCATATCTGAAACAATTATAATTGCATCTTTAAAAGTAGTGTTTTTCAAATGATTTTTTAAAAAGAACGTAGCTATTTTAGTATTCCACTCTTTTTTATTACCCCAATAGTGTCCAATTTCTTTTTCGGCTTCTATAAAATTTTCTTGAAGTTGCAATGCTATTGAAAATGATAATTGCTCAACTAATTTCTTTTTAATATCAGTTTCGTATATTGCATCAGACAGGCTCAAAACTTGTTTTATATATGCTTTATTATTATGTGCTGGAATACCTATAATGCCTGCATTCCACATGCATAAATTTTGAGGAATTTTAATTCCCTCAAAAGTTTTTTTCTGTATGGATTTCCAAATTGATTTTTGGGTATTTCTGTGAGATTCAGATATTATACCTTCATTTATGTGCTGTACATAATAGCCGTCATTTAATTTTTCTTGAATTGCAATTAATGAGTTATTTACAAAAGTATCTGCATCTAAATACAATAATGATTGAGTATTATACTTGTCAATAATCATTTCTAAAGCTTTAATTTTTGCTCTAAAAACATAATTATCTTTCCCTTTCCATGCTGTAATTGTATCCGTAGAAACCAATTCAATAATTAATTTTTCTGACAAAATATTTTGGTAATACTTGGGTGTATCAGTAATTACAATAATATCACCTATATCACCTCCATTTGCTAATAGGGTTAGTATAGAAAAATTAGCCTGCTGATGCAACTCAATTTGGTTTCCGAAAACTAAATAAACGACATTCATTATTTAATGATTTCTAATTTTGCAAAACGTAATAACAAGCGTTTTAATCCGCCATTTTCAAAGTTTATTTCGGCTTTTTTATCGGCTCCAACACCTTCTAAACGCACTACTAAACCTTGTCCGAAACGAATGTGTTTCACTACATTACCTACATTTAAATTTTTACCTAAATCGGTACTTTCTACTCCTCTACCAACTGCAGGTTTTATTTTACGTAATTTTCGTGTTGCGGCTTCACTACTGTAATTACTTGGTGTGCCAGATACTGGCTTTTTTAAACGCAGTTTACTTCTATCTACTTCTTCAAAACCATCAAAATTACCTACGGGTTTAAATCGTCTTTCATGCAAAGGTGTAATATACTCTACGTATTTCTCGTCTATTTCATCTATAAAACGACTGGGTTCAGCATCTATTAATTTTCCCCAACGGTATCTACTTTCTACATAGGTTAAATAAGCTTGCTTTTCAGCACGAGTAAGGGCTACATAAAACAAACGACGTTCTTCTTCTAATTCACTACGGGTATTCATACTCATTCCCGAAGGAAATAATTCTTCTTCCAAACCTACAATGTATAAGTACGGAAACTCTAATCCTTTTGAAAGGTGAATGGTCATTAATGCTACCCGATCTTCATCTCCTGTATCTTTATCCATATCTGTTGCTAAAGCAACATCTTCTAAAAATTCAGTTAATGCTCCTGTAGTGTCTGCAATTTCACGTTGTTCTTGTACAAAATCCTTGATACCGTTTAGCAACTCTTCAATGTTCTCCATTTTTGCAACCCCTTCTGGAGTGGCATCTTTTTTGAGTTCTTGTACCAATCCTGTTTTTTTAACAATGTGTTCGGTAATTTCAAAAGCAGTTGCGGTTTGATTTAAGTGCTGAAAACTCTGTATCATAATCACAAAGTTATCCAACTTATTACGAGTTCCTTTATTGATAGCAAGTTCTGGTAGTTTTGCTAAATTTGCCATTACTTCAAAAATAGAACGCTTGTAGTGGTTTGCTGTAACGGTTAAACGCTCTACTGTAGTTTGCCCAATACCTCTTGCAGGATAATTAATCACACGTTTTAATGCTTCCTCATCATTCGGGTTTACTATTAAACGTAAATATGCCAATACATCTTTTATTTCTTTACGCTGATAAAAAGACAATCCACCATAAATGCGGTACGGGATATTACGTTTTCGCAATGCATCTTCCATTGCTCTTGACTGCGCATTGGTACGATATAAAATGGCAAAATCACTATTTTTAAGCTGATGTTCCATTTGATTTTCAAAGATGGAAGATGCTACAAAACGTCCTTCCTCTCCATCGTTTATCAAACGGTTAATTTTTATTTTTGGTCCATCTTCATTATGTGTCCAAACTTCTTTATCTAATTTTGTTTTATTGTGTTCTATTATGGAATTAGCGGCTTCTACAATGTTTTTGGTAGATCGATAATTCTGTTCCAAACGAAACATGGCAACATCACTATAATCTTTCTGAAAATTTAAAATATTATTAATATTGGCGCCACGAAAAGCATAAATACTTTGCGCATCATCCCCTACTACACATATATTCTGAAACTTATCTGCTAAGGCACGTACAATTAAATATTGCGAGTGGTTGGTATCTTGGTACTCATCAACCAAAATATAACGGAAACGATTTTGATACTTTGCCAATACTTCAGGAAAACGGGTTAAGAGTTCATTGGTACGCAGTAGCAAATCATCAAAATCCATAGCGCCACTTTTAAAACATCTATCTACATATTCTTGATAAATTTCTCCCATTCGTGGGCGTTTTGCCATGGCATCTGCCTCTTGTAATTCTACATTTTTATGATATGCATTTACCGTAATTAAATTGTTTTTATAAGAAGATATACGGCTGTGCACTTGTTTGTATTTGTACACATCTTTATCCAAGCTTTTTTCTTTAATAATAGTAGATATTAGCCGTTGTGAATCTTGCGTATCATAGATGGTAAAGTTTGAAGGATATCCTAAATGATGCCCTTCTATCCGTAATATTTTAGCAAAAACGGAGTGAAAAGTCCCCATCCATAAGTTTTTTGCTTCCGTACCTCCTACAATTTTTGCAATACGCCCTTTCATTTCACGAGCTGCTTTATTGGTGAAGGTTAGTGATAAAATATTAAAGGCATCAACGCCTTCGCTCATCAAATAAGCAATCCGATAGGTTAATACTCTTGTTTTACCTGATCCTGCACCTGCAATAACAATCATAGGGCCTTCTTTATGTAAAGTAGGTGCCTTTTGAGCGGTATTTAATTCATCTATATATTTTTGTATACTTGCTTCCATTATTACAAAAATAAGATACTTATACTTGGTATTTTACGGTTTTTAAAAAAGTTATTCACTAAATTTAAAAAGATACCGACTACAAAACGGCTACTGACATTCATGAAAACAAGATTACAATATTGTTGTATCATATCTATAAATATCCTTACATTTGATTTTATCTAATTACCAAAATCATATTAAATAAAGCATGGAACATTTTTTAACATTTTTAGGTCAAATATCATGGTGGTTATGGATCATTATTGCGTTAGCATTGATAGCTATAAGGGATGTGTTTTTTAACAAGTATCATACCATTAGTCATAACTTTCCTGTTTTTGGACACATACGCTATCTGTTTGAGAGTATTGGGCCAGAAATGCGTCAATACTTTGTTGCCAATAATAGAGAGGAATTGCCTTTTAACCGTATTGAACGTGGATGGATTTACGCCTCGGCAAAGCACGAAAATAATTATGAAGGTTTTGGTACCGATAGAGATATTTATGCGCACCAGCATATTTTTATTAATAATGCCATGATGCCTTATCAAATTGATGAGCAGCACCCCAATGCAATAGATCCTTATTTTTTACCCTGTGCAAAAGTTATGGGAGTGCATCATAAGCGTAAAAAACCATATAGACCTGCTTCTGTTATAAACGTATCCGCTATGAGTTTTGGAAGCTTATCTGCAAAAGCTATTGAATCATTAAACAAAGGTGTTCAAATGGCTGGTGCGTATCATAATACTGGAGAAGGTGGTCTGTCTCCTTATCACAGTAATGGTGGTGATGTAATTTTTCAAATTGGTACAGGTTATTTTGGAGTACGTTCAAAAGACGGTAATTTCTCTATGGAAAAACTAGTGGCATTAGTTAAAAATAATCCTTTTATTAAAGCTATTGAAATAAAACTTTCTCAAGGAGCCAAACCAGGTAAAGGTGGTGTTTTACCTGGAGCTAAAATTACTCCAGAAATTGCTGAGATTAGACATGTTGAAATAGGAAAAGATGTACTATCACCTCCCAACCACAAAGCCTTTTCTAATGTACCAGAAATGGTTGATTTCATTGAAAAAGTTGCTGAAGCTACAGGATTACCAGTCGGAATTAAAGCTGCTATAGGTAAGCTAGAACAATGGGAAGAATTGACTGACATTATGAAAAAAACAAGGAAAGGACCTGATTTTATTGCTGTAGATGGTGGCGAAGGTGGTACAGGTGCTGCTCCACCTAGTTTTGCTGATCACGTTTCACTACCATGGGTATATGGTTTTACTGATTTATATAAACTTTTTCAAGAAAAAGAACTTACCGAGCATATTGTTTTTATTGGAGCGGGTCGTTTAGGATTTCCTGCAAAAGGAGCAATGGCATTTGCTATGGGAGTCGATATTATAAATGTGGCACGTGAAGCCATGATGAGTATTGGTTGCATCCAAGCACAAGTATGTCATACCAACCGCTGTCCTGCAGGTATTGCAACACAAAATAAATGGTTGCAAAACGGAATTGATATTACGCTAAAATCTGTACGATTGGCACAGTATTTTAAAACCTTTAGAAAGGAATTAATAGAAATTACACATGCTGCTGGTTATGAACACCCTTGTCAATTTAAAATGAGTGATATTGATGTAAATGTAGATGATCATAATTTATCTAAAGAATTGAATAAAACCTACATGTACAATAAAACACCTGTGACATTTACAGGCGTACAAGCATTAAAGGACTGTAGCTATTTAGGAGGTAATTACTAATATATAACATTAAAAAAATTAAATAGACATTACAATACTTCTTGAAATTTGGTTATCAAATCCCTCATTTGAGCAGCTCTTAAAAAATCTAAATCTTTTGCGGCTTTTTCCATGAGTTTTCGGGTTTCTCTAATTTTCTTTTCTAATTGTGGCTTGGTCATATAAGAAGCCTCTTCTTCTGCTACTTGCCTAATGTTGTCATAATAAAAAGCGTTTACTTCATTTTGTGCTAGTGGATTTTCAATCTTTTTATTTAATGGAGTGGGTGTAATTCCATTTTTGGTATTATACGCTATTTGTTTTTCCCTTCTATATTCCGTTTCATCAATTGTTTTTTGCATGGATTTGGTGATTTTATCGGCATACATAATAGCCAAACCATTTACATTACGAGCTGCTCTACCTATGGTTTGTGTTAAAGAACGATGACTACGTAAAAAACCTTCCTTATCGGCATCTAAAATGGCTACTAAAGATACTTCTGGCAAATCCAATCCTTCTCTCAATAGGTTTACCCCAATCAATACATCAAATAACCCTTTACGCAAATCTTGCATAATTTCTACACGTTCCAAGGTATCAACATCAGAATGGATGTAGCGACATCGTATTTGAATACGTGCTAAATATTTCGTTAACTCCTCCGCCATACGTTTGGTAAGTGTCGTAATCAAAGTACGTTCGTCCTTTTCAACACGTGTTTGAATCTCTTCTATTAAATCATCAATTTGGTTTAAACTGGGGCGTACCTCAATCACAGGATCCAACAATCCTGTAGGTCTAATAACCTGCTCTACATACAACCCATCTGTTTTTTTCAATTCATAATCGGCAGGTGTTGCACTTACATAAATTACTTGGTTTTGGATGGCTTCAAATTCTTCAAACTTCAAGGGTCTATTGTCCATTGCTGCGGGCAATCGGAATCCGTATTCTACCAAATTTTCTTTTCTGCTCCTATCTCCTCCATACATGGCGTGTACTTGTGAAATGGTAACGTGACTTTCATCTACCACCATTAAATAATCATCTGGAAAATAATCTAACAAGCAAAAAGGTCTGCTACCTGGGCTACGCCCATCCAAATAACGCGAATAATTTTCAATCCCAGAGCAATAGCCTAATTCCCTAATCATTTCCAAGTCAAACTCAGTTCGTTCTTTCAAACGTTTTGCCTCTAAGTGTTTGCCAATTTCTTTAAAATAATCTACTTGTTTTACCATATCTTCCTGAATGTTATGAATGGCATTTTGTAAAATATCTGGAGAGGTTACAAACATATTTGCAGGGTAAATAGTCAATTTTTCAAAAGTTTCTAAAATTTCATTGGTTTGTGCATTAAAGGCTTCTATTTCTTCTATTTCATCACCAAAAAAGTGAATTCTGAAAGCATTATCAGCATAACCCGGAAAAATATCAATCGTATCTCCTTTTATCCGAAAAGTACCTCTCGTAAATTCAGCTTCCGTTCTACTATACAAACTTTGAACAAAACGATGCAATAATTTGGTGCGAGAAATTACCTGATCTCTTTCTAAAGAAATCACATTTTTTTGAAACTCCACAGGATTTCCAATACCGTATAAGCACGAAACCGATGCTACTACAATGACATCTCGCCTCCCCGAAAGTAATGAAGATGTGGTACTTAATCGCAGTTTTTCAATTTCCTCATTAATGGATAAATCCTTTTCAATATATACTCCTGATGAAGGAATATAAGCTTCTGGCTGATAATAATCATAATAGGACACAAAATACTCTACTGCATTTTCTGGAAAAAACGACTTAAACTCGGCGTATAATTGTGCGGCTAAGGTCTTGTTATGTGCTAAAATTAAAGTCGGTCTTTCCACTTCTTGTATCACATTGGCAACGGTAAAAGTTTTACCAGAACCCGTTACTCCCAACAGCGTTTGATACCGTTCCTTTTGCGTAATCCCATCCACCAACTGCTTTATGGCTTGCGGCTGATCTCCCGTTGGAGAAAAATCTGATTTAATTTTAAATTTCATGCTACGAAATTACAAAATTCAAACCTCACTTTACTATGAAGTTAATAAATATGATGCGTTAGCTTGTCCTTTGGGCGTTCCCCCAAATCCTTATCAGTCTCGGGGTCGTGCTATCCGTTATATCTTTTTTTGTAGAAAATACAAAAAAAGGATGCCACTACTATCACTAACGCAAAATAAAATACACATAAAAAACAATGTTAATATTTATCATTTACATAAAATACCGTATTTTTGAAGGATGACATTTATAAAAACTACCGAGCAAGATTCCAATTATAATCATTTAGAAAAAATGACGGTTCATGAATTGCTGACCAGTATTAATGCCGAAGACAAAACCGTACCTTTAGCTGTAGAAAAAGCACTCCCACAAATAGAAAAATTAGTGCTAAAAATAGTTTCACAACTACAAAATGGCGGTCGTATTTTTTACATGGGCGCAGGTACTAGTGGACGATTGGGTATTTTAGATGCATCGGAATGTCCTCCAACATTTGGCGTACCACATAGTTTAGTTATGGGGTTAATTGCAGGTGGTGACACCGCCATACGCAAAGCGGTAGAAAATGCCGAAGATAGCACCACACAAGGTTGGCTGGACCTACAAGCTGAAAACATTACTACCAATGATGTGGTTATTGGTATTGCGGCTTCTGGCACTACACCCTATGTTATACACGCATTAAAAAAATGTAATCAAAATAAGATTACTACGAGTTGTATTACCTGTAATCAAAATAGTCCGCTTTCACAAATTGCACAATTTCCTATTGAAGTAGTTGTAGGTCCTGAATTTGTTACAGGCAGTTCCCGTATGAAAGCAGGTACTGCCCAAAAATTAGTATTGAATATGATTAGTACAACCACCATGATTCAATTAGGGAAAGTAAAAGGCAATAAAATGGTAGACATGCAACTCAGCAATAATAAATTAGTTGACCGAGGCGCTAAAATGATTCAGAAAGAAATAAAAATAAGCTATCAAGAAGCATTAACATTATTACAAACACATCAATCCGTTCGGAAAGCAATTTTATATTATGGACAAAATGCACACTAACAAAGAAGTTTTAGGTAAAGGAGTACAAAATTTAGCCATTTCGCTAATCTTTTTATTTGGAGGTCCTTTTATTTTACATTTAGGTTTTAAATTACATAATTTTTTAACCATAGGTATTGGTGTTATTTTACTTTTTACCGCTATGTTTTTTATTTTTAAAGGTATTCGCTATATTATGAAAGCATTGTTTAATGATTAAATATTATTTTCATAATTAATATAGTAACAGAAGTACTTTCTATAGCCATAAACCTGATATTTTAATGAAATCTATCAAAAACTTTATCCTTTTAATATACATTCCTTTTTTAGCGTGTACACCCTATAAAAAGATACTAGAAGGTGATTTATTATTCCAAGATTTAGATGATTCTGCTTTGAGCGAATCTATTGAAAAAGCGACAGCAGATAAAAAAGATTACCAAATTTCACACATGGGAATAGTCATTAAAGAGAATCATCAATTTTATGTAATTGAAGCGTATGATAGTGTGCAAAAAACACCTTTAAAACAATTTTTAAATAGAAGTAAAGATCTATTTAACAAACCTAAAGTTATTGTTGGTCGGTTAAAAAAAGAATACCAATATACCGTTCCGAAAGCAATAGTCAAGGCAAAAAAAATGTTGGGATTACCTTATGACAAACAGTTTTTATTAAATAACAATGCCTATTATTGTTCCGAGTTAATTTATGATATTTTTTTAAAAAAAGACAATGAACCACTTTTTACAGTTCAGCCCATGTCCTTTACCAACAAGCAAACAGGCAAAATAGATCAAGCTTGGATAGCTTATTTTGACAAGCAAAACATGCAAACCCCTGAAGGTAAATTAGGGTGTAACCCTGCTGATTATTCTAAATCGGATAAAATAAAAATTATAGCTACTCTTTTTTAAAGTTACCTGTATTTTAAACTGATTATTCTATTTCTAA
>JAJRPS010000075.1 GCA_024280635.1 Bacteroidota bacterium
GTAAAGGTAAATCCTTTATAAAAATATAAGGGTACGGATATTATATCGCCTACTATCCAAAATAACCAATTTTCTATTTTTCGTTTTGCCATGAGCCACATACCAACAAAAAATATGGCAGTTGTAAAAGCATCTATGTACGGTACCCAACCGTTCCATTTATCAAACGCCACATATACTGCATACACAAAAAATAAGGTTGCTATAAAAATAAAAATAGATAGCTTTTGCTCTTTAATATTCATTTTTGAAATGGGAACTAAAAAATTACCATCTCTTTTACCGGTCCAAAGATACCACCCGTATATACTCATGATAAAATAGTAGGCATTTATCATCATATCTCCTAAAAGCACCCATTTTAATAATAGATATACAAAAATTACAGTGCTTATCATTCCTGTTGGAAACACCCAAATGTTATTTTTTTTAGCGCACCAAACGGATATAAATCCGAAAATTACAGCGGTAATTTCTAAAATAATATCTAACGTTTCATACTCTGAATACTGGCTAAAAAGAGAATTAAAAACGGGGTTCATAATTACTTCTATCTGTTTTTACTATTTTCATGTTGGCAATAACTGCATTATTAGTTTCAAAACTGTGTTTGATTTCTTTATTTAAAACAGACAATACAACATCATACTCGCCAAAAACATGTGTGCTTAGTGCATTTTCTTCTATTTGTAACCCTGTTGCTCGTAAGCGTGTAATAAAATTAATTACGGCTTCTCTAAAATTATCTTGCAAGGGTATTAAGGTAAGTTCTACGGATATTTTCATGTGGTAAAAATACAGTTTTGTAATACGATAGCAAAATATTATGAGTATACTAAATATTGAGGTCTCGATTGCGCTCAATCAAACACCATCTTATTTTTCTTTTTGATATACTTTTAATTCCAGTCCCATTCCGTAATTATTTAACCCTTCCCCCAATAATTTCGATTTTTTTACGTTTTCCTTTTCATAACGCAACCATTGGTTACCATCTAAAAAGATACGTTTAATGTATGTGTTTTTAGTTGGTATTTTATCCGTAAAAGGCAATAAGGGACGGAAGGTTGTGGATACTTTTACAATACCTCTTCGGGTTTTTATCTCTCTGTATTTTTTATTGGGTAATAGTTTTCCTGCTTTATCCGTATATCCTAATATTTGTATGGAAATAAAAATTCCGTTTTTAGGTAAGTAGATATCATTAGGGTCAATGTTTAATTCAAACACGTTATCACTTTTTTCGGTTACCCGAAACATGATGTTTTCATAAGTTAACACATCTCCTGGTAAACCATCTTCATTTTCATAAAAATTGACTTTAAATAAGGTTGAAAAAGGACGTTTTTTTGCGGTTTTACTTTTACGCTTGTCCCAGTTTTTCGCTTCAGTTTTTATGGGTAAATATAACTTGCTAATTTTGGTGGGGTTTTTAGTGGTATTGGGGAAAAACACCGCAATTTCCGATTCAATTGTTGGTAGCCAACACTTAAAATAGTCTTGATGTGCTACGGGTTTTACTTTTTGTAATTTATATTTACCTTTAGGTTTTGCTTGTACAATTACCTCTTGAAGCATATCCGCAGTGGGTTGTAATGTTACTAAAACTGGTAAATTTAGGGTTGCTATTTTTAAATCTTTGTAGCCAATTGCCAATATTTCAATACTATCCACATCATGATATAATTTTTTAGTGAAGATAAACTTACCATCTTCATCAGCAAAAATACCCTTACCGTTGCCAAATGATATGGTAGCAAATGAAACAGGTTCTTTTGTTATCTTATCTTGAATATGAGTTTGAGCTGATACTTTTATTGATATTAAAAGAACTAATATTATTGTTATTAAATTTTTCATTTGTTTCTGTTTTTCTTTAGTAATGCAATTAAAATGCCATTATTTATCAAAAAAAGAGTCATCTTTTTCAAAAGCAGTTCCAATTACTACCAAATCGGCACCTGCTTCATATGCTTTTTCTATAGCCGATAAGCTTCGTAATCCTCCACCTACAATCAAAGGAACTGAAATAGCGTTAGCTACTGCTTGAATGTTTTTTATCTCGACCGATTCGGTCGCTCCTGAGCCAGCTTCAAGGTAAATGAGTTGTTTTCCCATATATTCACCTGCTAAAGCAGTATCTGTAATTAATTGCGGGTTATTTTGTGGTATCGGACTCGTTTTACTTACACGCTGTACCGCAGTTTCCACGCTACCATCAATTAAAATATAGCCTGTTGGAATAATTTCTAAGTTCGTGTTTTTTAATATTGATACCGACTGAATTTGTTGTTCAATTAAAAACTTCGGATTTCTACCTGATAACAAACTTAAAAACAGAATCCCATCTGCGGTATTGGTTATTTGGCTTTTATCTCCTGGAAATAAAATTATAGGAAGTTTTGTATGCTTTTTAAGTTCAATAACAATTTTTTTCGTTTGCCCTTTTTCAACCGTACTTCCGCCAACAAAAACATGTGTTGCGGGTGAGGCGTGTATCTTTTTAGTTAAATTTTCAATTTGAGCAACTTCTAATTTATCAGGATCTAATAAAATAGCGAGTAGCTTTTTTCCGTTTTGTTTTGCTGCTAATATGTCTTTATAAATATACCTCACTATTTTTCTTGTTGTGTAGCATACACCAAGGTATAGCCTTTAAAAATTTCAAAATAAATATGATAACTTTCTTTAAAAGGAGCTTTTAAAATGTGTCCTTTGGTTTGTTTATCTTCTATTTTAAACGCATCAATAGGTAAATGTTTAATAAACAACAAGCCACCATCAGGGTGAATTTTAAATAAACTTTCCTTTGCTCCCCAAATAACGGTAAGCTGTTCCGTCAGGTTTTCTTCTACTAAAAAATCTTGTTCTTTACCTATAAATTTAGAGGCAATACGTTGTATTTTAGCTCTATTTTTTTCAATATCCACTCCAATTTCGGTATCCGAAATAGCAATTACAGAAAAACCGAACGAGTGCGAAATGGTAATGTTACGTCCGTCTTTCAAATGTGGTTTTCCATCTTCAGTATAAAACAAATCAAAATCTGTTAAACCTGCCACCACTAATAGTTTCCGCACCGCTAAAAAACCTTTTTTATGACTCTCACTACGCATTCCGTTTACACGTTTAATACTGTGTTCATTTAACACAACAGCATCTTGAAGGCTCTGTAATGTTTCGGTAATTTCCCACACATAAATGCTGGTAAACTCGTTATGTTTTATCGTTTTGTATAAAGGCATTTTTAAATTGTATTTCTTTAAATGTTAAAAAATAAAGGTCTTTGCCTTTAACTTCTTCCTATTTAAAATCTATTGCGTAACTTTGCAGACGCAAAAATTAATAAAATTTAGGTTTTAGCAGCACACAATCATGCAATATTGCTGAATAAATGCACTTAAAAAACCGTATTATAATAACAAATATACAATTATGAGTACAAAAACAGTTCCGTTTACCGCATATAAGGTAAAAGATATTTCTCTTGCAAGCTGGGGAAGAAAAGAAATAGAATTAGCAGAAGCAGAAATGCCTGGATTAATGAGTTTACGTGAAGAGTATAAAGACGAACAACCTTTAAAAGGAGCACGTATTGCAGGATGCCTTCACATGACCATACAAACCGCTGTTTTAATTGAAACCTTAACCGCTTTAGGAGCCGAGGTTACTTGGAGTAGTTGTAATATTTTTTCTACTCAAGACCAAGCAGCAGCAGCTATTGCGGCAACAGGAGTACAAGTTTACGCTTGGAAAGGATTGACGGAAGAAGAATTTGACTGGTGTATTGAACAAACCCTATTTTTTGGCGAAGACCGCAAACCTTTAAATATGATTTTAGATGATGGAGGCGATTTAACCAACATGGTTTTTGACCGCTACCCAGAATTAGCAAAAGACATTAGAGGATTAAGTGAAGAAACCACAACAGGAGTACATCGTTTATACGAGCGTATGGAAAAAGGGACGTTAATGGTGCCTGCAATCAACGTAAATGATAGCGTTACTAAATCTAAATTTGATAACAAATACGGTTGTCGTGAATCTGCTGTTGATGCCATCCGTAGAGCTACTGATATCATGTTAGCCGGTAAACGTGTAATTGTTTGTGGTTATGGTGATGTTGGTAAAGGTACAGCCGCCTCTTTTGCAGGCACAGGAAGTATTGTTACCGTTACCGAAATTGACCCAATTTGTGCATTACAAGCCGCTATGGACGGTTTTGAAGTTAAAAAATTAGAAAATGTAGTGGGTACTGCTGATATTATTATTACTACAACCGGAAATAAAGATATTGTACAAGGACATCATTTTGAAGCCATGAAAGACAAAACTATTGTCTGTAATATTGGTCATTTTGACAATGAAATTGATATGGCATGGTTAAATGATAATCATGGAGATTCTAAAATTGAAATCAAACCACAAGTAGATAAATATACCCTTAACGGTAAAGATATTATTATTTTAGCAGAAGGACGCTTAGTAAACTTAGGTTGTGCAACTGGCCACCCAAGTTTTGTAATGAGTAATTCATTCACTAACCAAACATTAGCACAATTAGAGCTATGGAAAGACAGTGATAAATATGAAAATAAAGTGTACATGTTACCTAAACATTTAGATGAAAAAGTAGCTAAGTTACATCTTAAAAAAATTGGAGTAGAATTAACTGAACTTCGACCAGACCAAGCAAGTTATATTGGCGTAACGGTTGAAGGCCCATACAAACCAGAACACTATAGATACTAATCAACAGCTGGTTATAAAAATAATCCCGTTTTACTTTTTTGTAGATCGGGATTTTTTATTGGGCGTTTTTACGCACTACAACTACTATCTTTTTAGGTTTTCATGTGGTTTGAAAGCCTTAAAAAGAGCTCCTGAAATCGCTTTTTTAAAACATCAAAACACAACACAGCTCCCTAAAAAGGATAATCAGTTTTCGTGCTAACGCAAAGAGTTTTTTGTTCAATTAAGCCAAAAAGCAATGAAAATAAAACGATTTCTTTGTAACATCCATAATGTTAATTTAGTATTATTGCCGTTAAATAATATTATGCTTATTTTTACAGCATTAATTTTAAAACAACATACATGAAAGCATATCTATTTCCTGGTCAAGGAGCTCAATTTACAGGAATGGGCTTAGACTTATATGAAAACTCCCCTTTAGCACAAGAATTATTCAATAAAGCAAACCACATTTTAGGCTTTAGTATCACCGATATTATGTTTGAAGGTACTGCAGAACAATTAAAAGAAACCAAAGTAACCCAACCAGCAATCTTTTTACATTCGGTAATTTTAGCCAAAACATTAGGCAATAGTTTCCAACCAGAAATGGTAGCAGGACACTCTTTAGGAGAATTTTCAGCATTAGTTGCAAACGGCGTTTTATCTTTTGAAGACGGATTAAAATTAGTGTCTCAACGTGCTTTAGCAATGCAAAAAGCATGTGAAGCACAAAAAAGTACTATGGCAGCCGTTTTAGGCTTAGAGGACGATGTGGTAGAAAAAATATGTGGCTTAACCGAAGGAATAGTTGTGGCTGCAAACTACAATTGTCCAGGTCAATTAGTAATTTCTGGAGAAGTAGCTGCTATTGAAAAAGCATGTGAAGCAATGAAAGAAGAAGGTGCACGTAGAGCATTAATTTTACCAGTAGGCGGCGCCTTCCATTCGCCTCTAATGGAACCTGCTCGAGAGGAATTAGCTGCGGCAATTGAAGCAACAACATTTAATGAGCCAACTTGTCCTATTTATCAAAATGTAACTGCAAATGCGGTAAATACCGCTAAAGAAATTAAAGAAAACTTAATGTTACAATTAACAGCCCCTGTAAAATGGACACAAACCATACAGCAAATGATTGCAGATGGTGGTACAGAATTTACGGAAGTAGGTCCTGGAAAAGTACTACAAGGGTTAATGCGTAAAATAGATAGAAGCGTAACCGCTAATGGTGCTGCTTTTACTAAAGAAAATGCTTAACCTAAATAATTAGTAATACCAATTTAATTTCAAAACAATTGATAAATAAATTAGAATATAACCCATAAAAAAACCTCAAACAAGTTCTGTTTGAGGTTTTTTTAATAGCTGACAGTTGTCTCTATTATTTTTTATTTGCATCTCTTATATACCTTTTTAAAGCCATTGTCATTGATGGAGATTCTTTAGTTGGCGCCTGAATATCAACACGTAAACCTGCTTCCGTTGCTGCTTGAATAGTAGTGTTGCCAAAAACAGCAATACGGGTATCATCTTGCTTAAAATTAGGGAAGTTTTTCAATAAAGACTCAATTCCTGATGGGCTATAAAACACCAATACATCATACTTTACGTCAGATAAATCCGATAAATCACTAACAACTGTGTTATAAAAAACAGCTTGTCTCCATTTTACACCAAGTTCATCTAAAGTAACGGGTACAATATCTTTTAATTTGTCAGAAGATGGTAATAAAAACTTTTCGTTTTTATATTTTTTAATTAACGGCACTAAATCAATAAAAGTACGTGTACCTACATAAATTTTACGTTTACGATATACTACATATTTTTGTAAATAATAAGCAACTGCCTCTGATTGACAAAAATATTTCATGGCATCAGGCACTTTAAAGCGCATTTCATCAGCAACTCTAAAGTAATGATCTACAGCGTTCCTACTAGTTAATATTACCGCAGAAAAAGCAGAAAGATCTATCTTTTGCTTACGCACCTCTTTACAAGAAACATCTTCTACATGTATAAACGATCTAAAATCAATCTTTACCTTTTGATTTTGTCTTAATTCAAAAAAAGGGGAGTTTTCTGCTGTAGGTTCTGGCTGAGAAACTAATATCGTTTTCACTTTCATATGCACACAATGTTTTATAGTTAGTATCTACTAAATAAAAATCCACCAACTAAAAGTGGTGAAATTTTGAATGTGCAAAGATACAAAATAAAATAAAACCAATGCTTTAAAACCCATTTAAGATTTTGAAATACAACTAAAAATAGGGCAAACACATAAATAACAACTAAAAAAAAGATGCTCGCATAAATAAATAATGTATTAAGGGACTCATTTAAATATAAAAAAAACAAATTAAAAATGAAAAGAATAATACCAATATAGTGGTTTAAGGTTATTTTTTGAAATAATATTTTATCCATTATAAAACTAATGTCTAAAACCTCAAAACAAATTTTCTTAATTAAATACATACACAATACGTACACATTAATAGCAATAAATACAAAAAGAATACTAGAAATATTATGATGCAACCTATTGCCTATTACATATACATAAACCGTAGCATTTATCACAAAAAATAAATAAATAAGTGTATTATAAAGACTTATCTTTTTTGTGGTTTTGGAGTAAAGAGTGATATATTTATTGTAATGAGTAATGTTTATCCAATCGGTAAACTGGTGAAAATATAAATATTTTGATAAAACCAACATGATCACAGAAAGTAAAAGCAACCCTGTGAGTATTGTATTGTGATTAATGTTGCGTAAAATAAATTCCATCTCATACAAAAGTAGCATTTTATTCACTATTTTTTACTGGAATCATCAATTTTAGATAATATTAATAAAATTACAATTATAAAAGATTATTTTTACCCCCAACTATGAAAAACGCATTAGTAATCATACCTACCTATAACGAAATAGAAAACGTTGTAGACATTGTAAAAGCAGTGTTTACAGAAATTTCTAATTTTGATGTACTTATTGTAGATGACAGCTCGCCAGATGGCACTGCAAATGCGGTGAAATTACTTCAAAAAGAATATCCTGAACAATTACATTTAGTAATTAGAAAACAAAAATTAGGGTTAGGCACCGCCTATATACACGGTTTTAAATGGGCTTTACAGCGCAATTATGAGTATATTTGTGAAATGGATGCCGATTTTTCTCACAACCCAAAAGATTTGATTCGGTTATATCAAGAATGTCATCAAAACGGTGCAGATGTAGCAATAGGGTCACGTTATAAAACAGGTATAAATGTGGTAAACTGGGACATGAAACGGTTGCTACTATCCTATTTTGCATCCAAATACGTGCGTTTTATAACCCGTATGAATATTGCCGATACTACCGCAGGTTTTGTGTGTTACAAACGGGAAGTTTTAGAAAATATAAACTTAGACAATATAAAGTTTATAGGATACGCTTTTCAAATTGAAATGAAATTTAAAGCCTATTTAAAGCAATTTAAAATACAAGAAGTATCGGTCATATTTACTGATAGAACTAAAGGAACTTCTAAAATGGACGGATCTATAATTTCCGAAGCTGTTTTTGGTGTAATACGAATGAAAATAAAAAGCATTTTTCAAAAGAAATAAAATGGAAAACATCTTAATTAAAAACGCAAAAATAGTAAACGAAGGAACTATTGTAAACGGTGACGTGTATATTGAAGGCAATTACATTGTAGAAATTGCCAATCAAATAAGCGCAAAATCTCCTAATACACGTGTAATTGATGCTGAAGGGCAGTTTTTATTACCTGGTGTAATAGATGATCAGGTGCATTTTAGAGAACCCGGTTTAACGCATAAAGCGAATATTGAAACCGAATCTCGTGCAGCTATTTCTGGCGGTATCACCTCTTTTATAGAAATGCCTAATACAAATCCGCAAACCACTACTATTGAAAAATTAAACGAAAAATTTGAAATTGCAAAAAACACCTCTTATGCCAATTATTCGTTTATGTTTGGTGGTACAAATGATAATTTAGAAGAAATTTTAAAGGTAGACCCTAAACAAGTTGCCGCATTAAAATTATTTTTAGGATCATCAACCGGTAACATGTTAGTGGATAACCCTGATGTTTTAGATAAAATATTTTCAAGTACTACTTTATTAATCGCTGTACATTGTGAGGATGAAGAGACTATAAAACGAAATACCGAAAAATTTGTAGCCAAATATGGAGATGATATTCCGTTAAAATACCATCCTATTATTCGTAGTGAAGAGGCTTGTTATTTATCGTCTTCAAAAGCAATTGAATTGGCAAAAAAAACAGGAGCTCGTTTGCATGTATTTCATTTGTCTACAGGAAAAGAAACCAGTCTGTTTACCAATAAAATACCTTTAAAGGATAAAAAAATTACTGCAGAAGTTTGCGTGCATCACTTGTGGTTTACCGATGCTGATTATGAAGAAAAAGGAACCTTTATTAAATGGAATCCTGCTGTAAAAACACAAAAAGATCAAGACCAACTCTGGAAAGCACTATTAGATGACCGTATTGATATAATTGCAACAGATCATGCACCGCACACCTTATCAGAAAAAAGCAATGTATATACCAAAGCCCCTAGTGGCGGACCTTTAGTGCAACACGCTTTACCAAGTATGCTAGAGGCATATCATCAAGGAAAAATTAGTATTGAAAAAATTGTAGAAAAAATGTGCCACAACCCTGCCATTTTATTTCAAGTAGAAAAAAGAGGATATATTAAAGAGGGCTATTTTGCCGATTTAATTTTGGTAGATATTAATAAACCATGGACCGTTACTAAGGAAAATATTTTTTACAAATGTGGATGGTCTCCTTTTGAAGGTAGCACATTTAAATCTCGTATTTCACACACTTTTGTAAACGGAAGTTTAGTTTATAAAAATTTTGAGTTTTCTGAAGAGAAAAAAGGGATGCAATTAACCTTTAATAGATAAATATGAAAAAGTATTTTTTATTATTTTTAATAGTCTTTTTTACCTCATGTGATAAAAAAGTTAGCGCACCAAAACCAGACCATTTATTAGAACAACAGCAAATGGAAGACATTCTTTTTGATATTAAATTTTTGGCAGCAGCTAAAAGTAAAAAATACAAAATATTAAAAGATAATAATGTACAGGTAGACAGTCTTATTTATCAAAAACATAAAATAGACAGCACCATATTATATCAAAACATCGCTTATTACACCACCCACTCCTATAAAACCTATAAAGAAATAGAACACAACATACAACTGCGTTTTGAAGCAGAAATAAGTAAAATTAAAATACACCTAAAAGAAAATGATGACGCTAGGTTAGCTAAAAAGAAAAAGGAAATACAGCAACGTAAAAAAGGGAAAGAACTTCTTAAAAGTTCACTTAATATTAATAAAGAATAAAAAATGATACAACTCACCAACTTAAAAACCTTAAAAAACAACAATAATGTTGTTTTTTTAACTAATAATGTAACGGAAAAACACGTTGCTTTAAACAAGGGTCAAACTTCTTTTTTTGAAAAATCATTTAAAAAAGACAAAATTCAGTTTACAAAAACGGATGCCTTTACATTTGTAGTAAACACGTCAAAACAAAATGCTCATGACATTAGAGTACATGCTTTTGAAGTTCATAAAAGTTTGAAAAATGAAAAAACAATAACCGTTTGTGGTGATAATACCGAAAACTTAATTGCTTTTTTAGAAGGTTTTTTAATGTCTAACTATCAGTTTTTAAAATATTTTAAAGATAAAAAGCAAAACAAGCTTCAAAAAATACAAGTTGTAGGACCTGTTACTCAAGCAGCACTAGCAGAGTTGCAAAATGTAGCGTTATCCGTTTTTTGGGCACGTGATATGGTAAATGAGCCAGTATCTTACTTAGATGCTATTAAATTAGCAGAAGAAATTAAAGAAAAAGCTGAGGAAGCAAAAAACTATAAAGTAGAAATTTTTGAGCAAATGAAAATTCAAAGCTTAAAAATGGGTGGTTTATTAGCTGTAAATCAAGGGTCAGAAACACCTCCTACGTTTACAATTATAGAATACAAGCCTAAAAATGCAATTAACAAAAAACCTTATGTTTTAGTAGGTAAAGGTATTGTATATGATACTGGTGGCTTGAGTTTAAAACCAACAGCCAACTCAATGGATTTTATGAAAGCCGATATGGGCGGAGCCGCTTGTATGGCTGCAACTATTCATGCTGTAGCACTTAATAAATTACCCGTACATATTGTTGGGTTAATTCCTGCTACAGACAATAGACCTGGTAAAAATGCCTATGCTCCAGGGGATGTTGTTACTATGTTTGATGGCACAACCGTTGAGGTTTTAAATACCGATGCTGAAGGTAGAATGGTTTTAGCAGATGCTATTGCGTATGCTGATAAATACAATCCTGAAATGATTATTGATGCGGCTACATTAACAGGAGCAGCCGTTCGTGCAATTGGTGTTCGTGCCGCTGTTTTTATGGGTAATGCTAAAGAAACCTATTTTACACAATTAGAAAAATCAGGACAAGAAATGCACGATAGAGTAGTTCGTTTTCCTTTTTGGGACGAATGGAAAGAGGATATCAAATCAGACATTGCGGATATTAAAAACCTTGGTGGCCCGTATGCAGGTATGATTACTGCTGGTAAATTTCTAGAACATTTTGCTAAGAAAAATCCGTACATACATATCGATTTGAGTAATGCCTATTTACACACACAAGAAAATTACAAAGGTAAAGGTGGTACCGGTGCTGGAGTGCGCTTATTGTATCAGTTTTTTAAGAATTTAAGCAAGTAACTATCTTCTTGTTTTTTTAAATAAAAAAGGCGTAAAACAAATTTGTTTTACGCCTTTTAATTTTTATGGTTTAAAGTAATTTGAAATTATTTTAATTTCTTTTTAACTTCAATTTCAATGTAACTTTCAATTACATCACCTTCTTTAATATCGTTGTAGTTTTTAATTTGTGTACCACAATCATATCCTTTTGCCACCTCTTTAACATCATCTTTAAATCGTTTTAATGAAGCTAATTCACCTGTGTAAATAACAACATTATCTCTAATTAAACGAATCCCTGCATTACGTAATATTTTTCCAGAAGTAACCATACAACCTGCAATAGTACCTACTTTAGATATTTTAAAGGTTTCTCTAATTTCTGCTGTACCGGTAATTTCTTCTTTAATATCAGGAGATAACATCCCTTCCATTGCATCTTTAATATCATTTATAGCTGCATAAATAATAGAATACATACGGATATCAACTTCTTCATTATCTGCTAATAAACGTGCATTACCTGCTGGTCTTACATTAAATCCAATAATTACAGCGTCTGATGCTGATGCTAACATTACATCACTTTCAGTAATTGCTCCAACACCTTTGTGTATGATGTTTACTTGAATTTCTTCTGTAGATAATTTTTGGAACGAATCCGTTAATGCCTCTACAGATCCATCTACATCTCCTTTTAAAATAATGTTTAACTCTTTGAAATCTCCAAGAGCTATACGACGACCAATCTCATCTAATGTTAATGTTTTTTGAGTACGTACTGATTGCTCTCTATGTAATTGAGCACGTTTAGATGCTATTTGTTTTGCTTCTCTTTCGTCTTCAAATACATTGAATTTATCACCTGCTTGTGGAGCACCATCCAAACCTAATACGGATACAGGTATTGATGGTCCAGCTTCTTTTATTACATGACCTCTTTCATCATGCATTGCTTTCACCTTCCCACTACTTTTACCTGCCAATAGGTAGTCTCCTACTTTTAAGGTTCCTGCTTGCACTAATATTGTAGATACATATCCTCTACCTTTATCTAAAAAGGCTTCTACAACTGTTCCTGATGCTTTTTTATTTGGATTTGCTTTTAAATCTAATAATTCTGCTTCTAATAATACTTTTTCTAATAAATCAGCTACTCCTAAACCGGTTTTCGCAGAGATATCATGTGATTGTATTTTACCTCCCCAATCTTCAACCAATAAGTTCATGGCTGCTAATTTAGTTTTAATGTTTTCTGGGTTTGCTGCTGGTAAATCTACCTTATTTATGGCAAATATAATAGGTACTCCTGCTGCTTGTGCATGAGAAATTGCTTCTTTTGTTTGCGGCATGATATCATCATCTGCTGCAATTACAATAATTACAATATCCGTTACTTGAGCACCACGAGCACGCATTGCTGTAAAGGCTTCGTGACCTGGTGTATCTAAAAATGCTATTTTTTGACCTCCTTCTAGTGTTACCCCATACGCACCAATGTGCTGAGTAATACCTCCAGATTCTCCTGCAATTACGTTTTCTTTACGAATGTAATCCAACAATGATGTTTTACCATGATCAACATGTCCCATTACGGTAACAATTGGAGCTCTTGGTAATAAATCTTCTGGTTTGTCTTCTACTTCTACAACAGCATCTTCTAAGTCTGCCGATACAAATTCTACTTCATAACCAAATTCTTCTGCTACAATGGTTAATGTTTCAGCATCTAAACGCTGATTCATGGTCATCATCATTCCTAATGACATACACGCTCCAATAATTTTTGTACTTGGTACATCCATCATGGTTGCTATTTCATTAACGGTAACAAATTCGGTTACTTTTATTGTTTTATTTTCTAACTCTTGAGTTTCAAGATCATCTTGACGTTTTTGACGATGTAAATCACGTTTATCACGTCTATTTTTTACTCCTCTTGATTTTCCTGATTTTCCTTGTAATTTTTCTAAGGTTTCACGTACTTGTTTTTGTACCTCTGCTTCAGTTGGTTCTTCTTTTACAATGGCTGGTCTTCTACCTTTACCTTTGTTATTAAAACGTCCTCCTCCACTACGGTTGTTTCCGCCTCGGTTTGGACCTGTTCCTCCTGTATTTCCTCCAGGTTTAGTAATACGTTTACGTTTACCTTTTGCTCCTGCGTGTGTAGTTTTCTTTTTCGGTTTATTAAATTGAGATAAATCAATTTTTTGACCTGTCATTTTAGGTCCTGATAATTTTTGATATTGTGTAGTAACCGTTTCTTCCTTAGGAGCTTCATCAGTAGTTTCTTCTTTGACCACTTTAACTTCTTCTTTAGTTTTAGTTGGTTTTTCTACTTTTTTAGCAACCTTTTCTATTTTAGATTTTAGAGCAACTGGTGTTGCTGCTTTTTTCTTTTTAGGTTTTGGTTTTTGAGCATCCAAATCTATCTTATCTAAAACCTTTGGTTTTTGAACAGCTACTTTTTTTGTTTCCATTTTTTCAACAACAGGAACTTTTTCATCTGGTTTTTCCTCAACTTTTTTAGGCGCTTCTTCTTTAACTACTGGATTTTGTTTTTTACCAGCATCTAAATCTATTGTACCGACAGTTTTAGGTGTTGTAACTGATGCTTTTGCACGTATTACTTCCTGCTTTTTAAGCTCTTGTTCTTGCTTAAGGGCTTCTTCTTTTTCGCGTTCTAGTCGTAAAGCTTCTTTTTCTTTACGTCTTTCCTCGCTCGCTTCTTTTGAGGCAACTTTTTTACTAGCATCTGTTTGAAATTCATCAGATAATACCTGATATACGTCTGCTTGTATTTTTGTGTTAGGGCTTGCGTCTACTTTAATTCCTTTTGAACCTAAAAACTCCACAGCTCTATCAAGAGAAATGTTTAACTCTCTTAACACTTTATTAAACCTCATTACTTTGTTTGTAGCCATAATTATAACTAAATTTTCCTTAAATTTTCCTTTTAAAAAGGGGTTATTACTTCAGAATTACTTTCTGAAACAATTTTTATATGTGTTTTTTCTTATTACATAGTCTAAGAAAAAACATTTTGAAAACTATTGCGTTTGCTTAGTCGTCAAATTCTTCTCTTAAAATACGCACCACTTCTGCGATGGTTTCTTCTTCTAAATCGGTTCTTTTTACTAAGTCATCGATATCATAACTTAAAATACTTCTTGCTGTATCTAAACCTACTTTAGAGAATTCTTCAATAATCCAAGTATCTATTTCATCAGAAAATTCTGACAATTCAACATCTTCTTCAATACCTTCTCTAAATACATCAATTTCATAACCCGTCAATTGACCTGCTAAACGAATGTTACTACCACCTCTACCAATTGCTTTTGATACTTCTTCTGGTTTTAACATTACTTCTGCTCGCATGGTTTCATCATTAATTTTAACGGAAGACACGCGTGCTGGACTTAATGCTCTGGTGATAAACAATTGTGGGTTACTTGTATAATTGATTACATCAATATTTTCATTACCCAACTCACGTACAATCCCGTGAATTCTTGCTCCTCTAACACCTACACAAGCACCTACTGGATCAATACGATCGTCATAAGAATCTACAGCAACTTTTGCTTTATTACCTGGTATTCTTACTACTTTTTTAACGGTAATTAAGCCGTCAAAAACTTCTGGTATTTCTTGTTCAAATAATTTTTCTAAAAACGCTGGTGCAGTTCTTGAAAAAATAATGGTTGGTTTGTTTCCTTTTAGCTCTACACTTTCAATTACCCCTCTTACATTGTCTCCTTTTCTGAAAAAATCAGCAGGTATTTGTTTGTCTTTAGGCATAATTAACTCATTACCATCATCATCTAACAAAATTACAACTCTATTGCGAATATGGTGCACTTCTGCTGTATATATTTCTCCAATTAAATCTTTAAATTGTTTATAGATGTTTGTGTTATCATGTTCGTGAATTTTAGAAATTAAGTTTTGTCTTAATGCTAAAATTGCTCTACGTCCTAAATCAACTAATTTCACCTCTTCAGATACATCTTCACCAATTTCAAAATCGGGTTCAATTTTTCGTGCCTCAGTCAATTCAATTTCCTCATTATCATCTTCTGACATTCCATCAGCAACAACAACACGGTTTCTCCAAATTTCTAAATCACCTTTATCTGGATTGATAATAATGTCAAAATTATCATCCGACCCAAATTTTCTTTTTAATGCCGCTCTAAACACATCTTCTAAGATGGCCATTAGCGTAACACGATCTATCATTTTATCGTCTTTAAAAGACGAAAAAGATTCAATTAATGCAATGTTTTCCATAACACCTGTTTTGTTAAAATTTTATCACCACTTTTGCTTGAACAATATCGTTATAAGCAATTTCTTCTTTTTTCTGAACGGTCACTTTACCTTTACCTATTGGTTTAGGTTCTCTAGCTTTCCATTCTAAAATAATTTTTTCATCATCTGCATGTGTTAATTTACCTTCTAGTTTTAAACCCGATTGTAATTTAACTTCTAAATTTCTTCCTATATTTTTAATATACTGTCTTACTATTTTTAACGGCGATGTTGCGCCACAAGAAGCAACTTCTAAAGAAAAATCTTCTTCTTCTCTGTCTAAATTATTCTCAATTGCACGACTAATACGCATACAATCTTGTACAGTAACCCCATTATCTCCATCTAAAGTTATTGTAATTTTTTGATTAGAATCTATTGAAAAATCTATTAAAAACAGATGCTCATTTTCTTCTAAACCACTTTGTAACAACTTATTAACCTTTTCCTTAAACATTGGTTTTCAAATATAAAAAGAGGGGACTCACGTCCCCTCATTATTTAGATAACTACATAATAATGCGGTGCAAATATACGTTTTTTTATTTACAATTAAAATATTTGAGCATTTAATCCTCTACTTTCTAGTTTTTTTTGTAACTTTACCGTATAGTTTTAACCCTTAATTTTTATTATGAAAAGAATATTAGTTCCTACCGATTTCTCAATACATGCTGAAAGTGCTCTTAGAGTTGCTGCTAATTTAGCTAAAAAATATAATGGAGAAATTTACTTATTACACATGTTAAATTTACCATTACACCTATTGACAGATAACGATACCATTCCTGATAACTTTACAATGGGTGCTGCTGGTGGACCACCAGAAGCGGTGTTTTTTATGAAAATGGCGCATAAAAGATTTCAAGATGTTGTGAATTCTGATTTTTTAGAAGGTATTACCGTTCATGAAACGGTTCAAAATCATCAAGTATTTGAAGGTATCATTGATACTGCTCACAAAAATAATGTTGACTTAATTGTTATGGGGTCACAAGGAGCAAACGGTGTAAAAGAAATGGTTATTGGGTCTAACACCGAAAAAGTAGTTAGAACTTCTGATATACCTGTTTTAGTTATCAAAAAAAGTCATGCTGAAGAAGAGTTTGATTTAAGTAATTTAATTTTTCCATGTGAATTTACTAAAGAATATAAAAATTCCTTTTTAAGAGTTGTTGAATTTGCTGGAAAAGTAAATGCAAAAATGCATTTACTAATGGTAAATACTCCGAATAAATTCATGACTACTGCTCAAGCAGAAGA
>JAJRPS010000076.1 GCA_024280635.1 Bacteroidota bacterium
AAAAAGATTAAGAAAATATTTTCTAATGCTTATGAGATTCGATCTTTTGTAGATTTATTAAGAGAAAAGTTACCTATAATGTTGTTTGTAATGATTCCGGTATTGTCGTTTTTGTTTTATATTTTCTTTTATGGTAAAAACCATTTATATATAGATCATTTGGTGCATGTATTGCACTTCCAGTCCTTTATGTTTTTACTTTTAACAGTTGACTTGCTGTTGGATTGGGTGTTTAATATTAAATTATTGTTGTTGATTATTCCAGTAATATTGGGTTATGGATATTTAACTAGTAAACGGTTTTATGAAAAGAAAAATTGGGGGACCTTATGGCGTTTGGGAGGAATTGGATTTTTTTATTTAGTGATTAGTGGTTTTTCATTTTTAGGTTACATGTTATTGCTTGTAAAATTGTATTAAGACTAATTTAATTTCAAAATGATTTATACCAAGTGTTTTGATGCTAAACTGGTATAAGAGCGAATAAAAATATAGAATCCGTTTTATTTTACTAAAAACATCCCAGCAAAAACAGCTAAAAAACCAAGAATAAAGCTTAAAATGGTGTAGAGTGCAAAAGAAGTAAAATCACCTGTTTTTAAGAAAACATGATTTTCATAAGCGAAGGTAGAAAAAGTAGTAAATCCACCACAAAAACCAGTAGCCAATAATAAGGTTTGGTTTTGGGTTAGTACATCGTCTTTTGCAGATAATCCTAAAATAATACCAATAAGTAAACTACCTATAATATTGGCAGCAAAGGTTCCGTAAGGGATTCCTGTTGTAGGTGAGTTTAAGTATTTTCCAATAATAAAGCGTAGTACACTACCCACACCACCGCCTAGAAAAACAAATATTAAGGATTTTATCATGTTACGAAGATATAAAAAAATCGATACCCTAAATTAATAAGATGTCGATTTTTACTTTTCGGAATACAAAGTGTTATTTTACAGCATAGTAAATATCCGTTTGTACTTCAATAGGTTTTACTGTCGTTGGATCATTCATGTACTTTTCCCAAACATATTTTCCCATTTTTAAATTATTGGATTTCATATATTTTTCAATATCCATATGTACGTCCATATCACCCTCTCCATACGCTCCAAATTTAGAAACCATAATCGCTTTTCCTTCTGGGATAGTGACTTTTTTCATTTCAGCTTTGGGTGTAACATCATCTTGAGTAAACAAACCAATATAATATTCGGCAGCATTATTTTCCATGTCCCATTTAATATAAACAGCACCAGGAGTAGCTTTTCCAATTAAATTGTTTTGCCCCATATACATTCCTGCTTTAGGCATGTAGGTTTGGAAATCTTGAGTCATTTCAGAAATTTTACCTTTAATAAAGTAACCAATAAAGTATTGTTTGGGTAAGTTTTTTTCAACAATATCAGTAGCGTGATAATTTACTTTAGGTTTTGGAGGGTTTTTAATTAACGTCTCTTGTATTACTTTATCAAGCTTATTTAAACCACTATTTAGCATTGGTTCAAATATTTTTTCCCAACTACCTGCCATTGCAACCATAATTTTAAACATAAATGGGGCAGTGTCATTTTTCATACCCCAAGTTACATTAGTTCCATTTTCTACTTCTTCAAAAGTCCAATAAACATCTGTAGGGGTAAAATCTCCAAATTGTAATTTTTGAGTAATACTTTTATTTTTTTCTACAGCAATTGTTTTCATATTTCCAGAACCTTTTTCGCTGGTCCAACTATATGATCCGCCAACATCACTGGTTTGTTCTGGATACGTTTCTTTAATAGTGTCATCCTCATCATGCCAAGGTCCCCATTGTTTCCAATTTTTAAAATCGTTAATATTATTAAAAATTAGGCTAGCAGGAGCTTTAATTAGTTTCGTTTGTTTTACGTTATAGCTATCCGGTTGTGCGTTTACCCAAAAGTAACTACCTATTAAAAATAAGGCAATAAATAACAAAATGTACTTTAAAATTTTCATAATAAATGGTTTTCAATTGGTTAATTAAGCTAATTTAGGTTAGTAATTTTTAATTAGTTGGTTAAAGATACATAATATAAATTTTTAAATGTAATTGAGATTGTCTATTTTTAGGCAAAATTAGAAAATAAAAATTAATAAAAATGAATATAAAATCCATTTTAGGTTTGGCGTTAGCCTCCACAATACTTATTTCTTGTGGTAAAAATCAAGAAAACAAAGTAAAGGAAACCGTTAAGGGAATTGTAGTAAAAACGGATAAAAAAGTATTTGACTATAATGTAGAGCAATTTGCAGATATCAAAATTTTACGTTATCAAATACATGGATTTGATAAATTAACCTTAAAAGAGCAAAAGTTGGTGTATTTTCTAACTCAAGCAGGTTTGGCAGGTAGGGATATGATGTGGGATCAAAATTATCGACATAATTTAGTCATACGTAAGGCATTAGAAAATGTATATGTAAGTTATAAAGGCGATAAAACTTCGGATGATTGGAAAAAATTTGAAGAATATTTAAAACGTATTTGGTTTAGTAATGGTGTCCATCATCATTATTCAAATGCAAAAATTAAACCTAAATTTTCATCGGCTTATTTAAAAGAGTTACTATCAGCTACTCAAACAGAATTAAAAGGAGCAGCTTTTGATGTTATTTTTAATGATGAAGATGCTAAAAAAGTAAATTTAGCAAAAGGAGTTGACAATGTATTGACGAGTGCGGTGAATTTTTACGGCGCCAATGTAACTAATAAAGATGTAGCTACATTTTATGCTGCTAAAAAATCACCAAAGCCTAAGAAACCATTATCATACGGATTAAATTCTCAATTGGTAAAAGAAAATGGAGTATTAAAGGAGCTAGTATATAAATCAGGAGGGTTATATGGATCAGCAATAGATGAAATAGTGGGATGGTTAACCAAAGCAAAAGCAGTAGCAGAAAATGAAGCGCAAGCACAAGCATTAGGGTTGTTGATTAAATACTATCAAACCGGAAGCTTGCAAACTTGGGATGATTATAATGTAGCGTGGGCAGGTGCAACTGAAGGAAATATTGATTATATAAATAGTTTTATAGAAGTATATAATGATCCAATGGGGTATAGAGGCTCTTATGAAAGTATTGTGCAAATAAAAGATTTTGACATGTCTAAAAAAATGTCTGTAGTATCCAATAATGCACAATGGTTTGAAGATCATTCGCCAATTATGGATACTCATAAAAAGAAAAATGTAGTAGGTGTTACTTACAAAGTGGTAAACGTAGCTGGAGAGGCTGGAGATTCTTCTCCAAGTACACCAATAGGAGTAAATCTTCCTAATGCCAATTGGATACGCACGCAAGTAGGAAGTAAGTCTGTTTCTTTAGGTAATATTATTGAAGCTTATGCTAACTCAGGAGGTATCGACAGACTTAATGAATTTGCAAATGATAAAGAAGAAATTGAATTGGAAGAAAAATATGGGCAATTAGCCGATAAATTACATACAGCGTTACATGAGGTAGTAGGGCATGCATCTGGTCAACTCAATCCAGGTGTAGGAGAAACACGTGAAACGTTAAAAAACTATGCATCTACCTTAGAAGAGGGTAGAGCTGATTTGGTAGGTTTATATTATTTATATACTCCTAAGTTACAAGAACTAGCTTTAGTAGAAGATTGGGAAAATGTAGGAAAAGCAGCTTATGATGGTTATATTCGTAATGGCTTAATGACGCAGTTAATCAGGTTAGATCTAGGAGATGATATTGAAGAAGCACACATGCGTAATCGTCAATGGGTTTCGGCATGGGTTTTTGAAAAAGGAAAGAAAGATAATGTAATTGAAAAAATGACACGTGATGGTAAAACGTATTTTAATATCACAGATTATGAAAAATTACATAGATTATTTGGTCAGCTATTAAAAGAAACCCAACGAATCAAATCAGAAGGAGATTTTGCAGCAGTAGAAGCTTTGGTAGAAGATTACGGAGTAAAAGTAGATCAAAAATTACATCAAGAAATTTTAGAACGAAATGCGAAATTTAAATCGGCTCCTTATAATGGTTTCGTGAACCCGGTAATTGTACCTGTTCTTAGTGAAGGTAAGATTACCAGCTTTTCAATAAAGCAACCCAAAACATTTAGTGAGCAAATGTTAAATTATAGTAAAAAATATAGTTTTTTGCCGAGTGTAAATTAAAAATAGAAATTATATTTTTTTAAGAAGGACTGTTTAATAAACAGTCCTTCTTGTTTTTGTTTATAACAACTGTTAGTATAAATGCTTAATAATGAGTAAAATATAAATTCTTATTAATACTTTTGTAGTATCAATATTTTGCGTAAATTTGCACACTGAAATTTTAAGCATTTCATTAATGGAATTATTTCCAGAAAGTAAGTCTTAAGAAATCAATTATATGATACAAAAATTTGTAAAAGTTATGGTATTATCAGTAGTAGTATTTTTTATAACTACTGGTTTTACAGCAAAAACAGCAAGTGTAACGGAAGTTGCTAAAGTTGTTGAAAGAGAAAATTTAAAATTGTTTTATACGGTTTTAAATAAAAATGAGGCTCAAAGAGAAGCAGTTGATTTTTCTATTTTTTTAGGAAAATCATTCGCAGGTTTTAAAGAAGCATTAGGCTTTAAAGAGTCTCAAGGTAGGTATAGTGTTGTGAATAGCTTAGGTTATTTAGGTAAATACCAATTTGGCAAGTCAACATTACGCATTTTAGGGGTGTATAACACGCATTCTTTTATGAATAGCTCGCTTATGCAAGAAAAAGCATTTGGAGCTAATTTAGCACGTAACAAATGGGTATTACGACGAGATATTAAAAGATTTGTAGGTAAAACAATTGCAGGAGTTAAGATTACAGAGTCTGGAATTTTAGCAGCGGCACATTTGGGAGGACCAGGAAGTGTAAAGAAGTTTTTAAGAAGTTACGGAAGTAACAGTTTTAAAGATGCTAATGGAACTTCAGTACGACTTTATATGAAAAAATTTGCAGGTTATGATGTTTCTCATATTTCTGAAAATAAAAAAGCAAAAGTGAAGTTGTAATTAACAACAAAATTTAATTAAAAAGGCGAAAACAACTATTGTTTTCGCCTTTTTTTATTTTTGAAGAATAAAAATAGTGGGTCTTTTATGTAAATCTATTTTTGTGTGTTTCCAGTCTTTTGCTGTTTTAGTGAGTATTGTTTCTGTTGCTAAGGTAATGTCACACGCTACACAAATTTGTGTTTGCGGATGCAAAACAGTAGCTAAATCCTCTAGCATTTTATTGTTTCTGTATGGAGTTTCTATAAAAACTTGTGATTGATGATATTCACCTGATAATTTCTCCAATCGTTTTAAAGCCTGTTTACGTTCACTTTTATCAATAGGAAGATAACCGTTAAAGGCGAAATTTTGACCGTTAAAACCACTCCCCATCATCGCTAATAAAATAGAAGAAGGTCCTACTAATGGGCGTACTTGTACATTCTTTTCATGTGCAATTTTTACTACATCGGCACCAGGGTCGGCAATTGCAGGACAACCTGCCTCTGAAAGTAAACCGACAATTCCTCCAGCAATACAAGTATTTAAAAAAGACGGAATCTCAGAAGGGTCTGTAAATTTATTTAAAGGATGTAATATTAAACTGGGTTGTGATTTTTTTGGGCAAATGCGCTTGATAAAGCGTCTTGCCGTTTTTTCATTTTCAACAATAAACTCATTGGTCATTTCAATGACATTTTTGATAGCAATGGGTAAAACCTCTAGTGGTTCAGTATCTCCTAAAGTGGTGGGGATTAAATATAATTTTCCGGTAAGTTCCATTTTTATAATTTTTTAGCAATAATTAAGCAAGCTTTATGTAGCATTTGATAGACGTCTTCAAATCCATTTTTACCACCGTAATAGGGGTCGGGGACTTCTAGGTCCAACCCTGGGTTGCTCTCGTTTAGTATTAATTTTACTTTTTGTTTGTGAGCATCGGTCTTTGCTAAGGCTAAAATATTTTTTTTATTGGCAGTATCCATAGCATAAATAACGTCAAAAGCATCAAAGTCGGAAGCTAGAAATTGTCTGCTTTTTTGATTGCTAATATTTAGATAGTGCTTTTCGGCTACGCCAATAGATCTAATATCAGGTGCTTCTCCTTTATGAAAAGCAGATGTTCCAGCAGAATCAACAAATATAGTGTCATGATCAACCATAGATTTTAAAATGCCATGAGCTAATGGTGACCTGCAAATATTACCTAAGCAAACCATTAATATTTTTGTATGCATTTATCAGTTGTTTTAGAATTTACAATTTAAGAGAATTTAAGCGTAAAAAAAAATCATCATATGGTTTTATGATGATTTTTTTGTAGTGTAGGTAGAAAGTTTACCGATATTTTTAAAGTGTTATTTTTTTGTGTAAATCTTCTACGTATTTTTTAAATTGTTTGTCGGTACTAGATAAATTGTTAACGGTTTTACATGCGTGTAAAACTGTTGCATGATCTCGTTTTCCTATTTGACTCCCAATACTTGCAAGGGATGCCTTTGTGAATTTTTTAGCAAAAAACATAGCCAATTGACGTGCTTGTACAATGTGACGTTTTCTTGTTTTAGATTGTAAAGTGCTGACGTCCATTTGAAAATAATCCGAAACTATTTTTTGAATATAATCAATCGAGATTTCTTTTTTGGTTTGCTTTACAAATTTTTCTACAATTTGTTTGGCAAGTGCTATGGTAATTTCTTTTTTATTGAAAGAGGATTGTGCAATTAAGGATACAATAGCCCCTTCTAGTTCTCTAACATTTGATTTGATGTGTTTGGCAACATATTCTATAATGTCATCTTCCATTTCTACACCGTCACGGTATAGTTTGTTTTTTAAAATGGCTACACGTGTTTCAAAATCAGGGTGTTGTAGTTCTGCTGACAACCCCCATTTAAAACGAGATAATAAGCGTTGCTCAATATCTTGCATGTCTACAGGAGCTTTATCTGAGGTTAAGATAATTTGCTTTCCATTTTGATGTAAATGGTTGAAAATATGAAAGAAAACATCTTGAGTACCTGCTTTTCCAGAAAAGAATTGTACGTCATCAATAATTAAAATATCAATGATTTGATAAAAATGAATGAAATCATTTCTGTTGTTTTTCCGAACAGAATCGGTGTATTGTTGTATGAATTTTTCAGCAGAAATATAGAGTACTGTTTTTTCTGGATATTTATCTTTAATTTCAACGCCTATTGCGTGTGCTAAATGTGTTTTACCTAAACCTACTCCACCAAAAATAAGTAAAGGGTTGAACGCTGTTCCTCCTGGTTTGTTAGCTACTGCTAAGCCAGCAGAACGTGCTAAACGGTTAGAATCGCCTTCTAAAAAATTATCAAAATTATAATTAGGATTTAGTTGTGATTCTATTTTTACATTTCTAATACCAGGTATTATAAAAGGGTTTCTGAGTTCAGGACTTTTATTTTTTAAAGGAGCACTAACATTTTGATTTTTTAAAGAAGCTCTATTGGTACTGGGTATTTTTTCGGTAAAGGGCTGTTTGTTACCATAGGTGTTCTCCATTTTGATAACGTACAGTAATTTAGCGCCTTCTCCAAGTTCTTTTGTTAAAGCAACTTTTAATATTTGAATAAAATGTTCCTCTAGCCATTCGTAAAAAAACTTACTAGGTACTTGAATACTCAATACATTATCCGCAAATTTTACAGGTTTGATAGGTTCAAACCATGTTTTATATGCTTGCGTGTTTATGTTATCTTTAATGAAAGATAGGCAATTTTCCCAAACTGATAATGCGGTTTTATTCATTTTAGATGTTAAGTTAAATAGTTGGTTTTAATCATTTGTTTTTTATAGCTGAGAATAAAAATTCTCGATATTTTTCTTGGGATGACAAATATGTGAACAAAAAAGTAAAAAAAAAATTATTTTGCTATTGTTTTTTGAGTAATTTTTTCGCATGTTGCAGTAAAAATATATTCAATTTTGAAAACACACCAAACAGAAATAAGAGTGCGCTACGGAGAAACCGATCAAATGGGAGTAGTATATCATGGTAATTATGCGCAATACCTAGAAGTAGCAAGGGTGGAGTGGTTACGGTCTATTGGTATTTCATATAAAAAAATGGAAGAAGAGGGCGTGATGTTACCTGTTGTAAACTTGAATATTAATTATAAAAAACCTGCCATTTATGATGAAGTGATTACTGTTAAAACTACAATGCGGGAGACACCAACAGTTAAGATTATTGTTGATCATATATTGTACAATGAAAAACAACAAATTATTGGTGATGCAAGCATTACTTTAGTATTTGTAGATATGAAAACATTACGACCAATTACGTGTCCTGATTATTTGCTGAATAAATTGAGTAAAGGAGGGTATTAGGAGAGGAAGTTTAACGGTTTGGAAGTTTGAAGTTTATTTTTTTGAATAGTAACTTCGATATAGCCAAATTAGTACTGTAATTATACTGATAGTTGCTAAGACTGAAATGCATATTAAAAGAACTAAATCAATCATTTATTGTTTACCAATTATTGGGTTTAAGTCTTCTCTTTTAATTCTTTCTATGTGTGGAGCAATAACATTATAGTTTTTAATTTTTGCATCAAATTCAATAACACTTACTCTAATGGTTTTTCCTTTTAGGAAATTTCTTTTGCCGAGTTTTAAGCTATAAGTTGTGTCATTGAGTTCGTCATTTAAATGTTCATTTATTCTTTTTGATAATTCTTGTGATTTTCCAAGGTATAACGGAATCCATTTCATTGTTTTGAAAAATGTATTCTTTTTTTTATAATGAGCTTCGATTCTGCCTTTATATGTTATAGGTGCTTTTAATTTTTCGCCATTTTTTCTTTTAGGTTTGTCCCACTCTGTTTTAAAACCATTCGTCCACTTTATCCATTTTTCTTTATTTGTAATTTGGCCATCTAACTTTAACTCAAAAAAGTAAATACCCATAGAAGATAGGTTATCTATATCAGGAATAATAATTTCTTCACATGTTATGGTTGTTGTTATAAGGATGTTTTTGTCAAAATTATTTTTTTTAACTAATTTTTCTAAGGATATTATGTTCTCTGTTATTTTTTCATCTACTTCTGTTAAGCTTATCATTTTTTTCATAGTTTAAATCTCTGATAACTGAATACTGTTCACTAATGTCCATTCACGAAATACTATTCATCTTCTTCCTCAACAATCTCCACGCCATACAAATTATTAAAAATGTCAAATATGTGTTGTGCATCTTTTTTGCGCACGGGTATGGTGTATTGGCAATTCAAATCTAATTTTTGATGGCTAATATTGAGTTTTTTTTCTTTTATGACACGTTGTACTTTGTTCATGTCTTTATATTCAAACGTAATATAAAAAATACGATCAATGGTTTTGGTTTTTATGTCAGCAACCTCTAAAGCTAATTTAGCGGCTTCTCTATAGGCGTTTATTAAGCCACCAACACCTAATTTAGTGCCTCCAAAATAACGCACTACCACAATTAAAATGTTAGTAACCTCAAATGCTTGTATTTGCCCGTAAATGGGTTGTCCTGCGGAGTTACTGGGTTCGCCATCATCATTGGCTCGGTAACGTGTTTTAGTTGTTCCCAATTGCCACGCATAACACCAATGTCTTGCGGCATGATGTTGCTTTTTTAATTGTTCAATTAAAGGTTTTACTTCATCTTCCGTAGTTATCGGATAGGCGTAGCCATAAAACTTACTGGCTCTATCTTTAAATAATTCGCCTTCAAACGGGGTGTCAATGGTTTTATATGTGTCTTTTATTTCAGTCAAGATGTTTAATTTGCAATGAGAAATATCGAAATTATGGCAAAACAAATTCCTATCCAATTTTTAGGGATTAATTTTTCTTTAAAAAAGGCGAGCCCTATTAAAGTGGTTAACAATACGATACTTACATTATTGATGCTAAAAAGTGTGGCGCTTACTAAAGTTTTGTCGTCCAAAGCTTTTAATAGGTAGTAGATGGCAAAATAATTAATGATTCCTAAACTGATGCCTGCCAATATATTTTTAAGTTCTATTCTCTTTTTAAGATATAAAAGCAAACCTATACCTAAGCAGAAAGCTGAACCAAAAATGGTAGCTGAAAACAAAGGGATTTCAGTAAGCGCTACAAAATGATGTTGCACGTATTTGATGCTGGTGTCAATAATACCAGAACCGATAAATAATAATATCGGAAATAAATATTGATGTGCTTGTAGTTCGGTTTTTTCTTTTGCTGTGGTTAAATAAACGGCAATAAGTGCTAAGATAATTCCAACTATTTGCAATACATGTAATTTTTCGTGATATAAAATAACGCCAAACATTACGGGAATAATAACGGACATTTTACCGGCAATAGCCGCAACGGTAACGCCATTTTTTTGAGCCGTTATTGCCATAATGTTAAAGACCGATATAAATAAACAACTTAAAATAATAGCCCCAATAAACCATGGTTTTTGTGGGATATTGCTAATTTGAATCGTGTCATTATAGCTAAATATTCCAATGGTAAAAGCAGTAGCGTAATTGGTAACTATTGCTTGTGGAGTGTTGATTAGGTATTTGTCAAATAATTTAAAGATGATAAATATAGCACTTGAAAATAAAATAGAAAGGAGTAGGTAAAACATTAAAACAAATGTGCTTGAAGTGTAAATAAATCTATTACATCCTCAGTATCAGGATTTAAATTCCATGTATGTATGCCTAATGTACTTGCGGTATCGGTATTTTCTTTAGTATCGTCAATAAATAAGGTTTCTTCTGGTTTTAGGTGGTGTTTTTGCAGTACAAATTCAAAAATATCAGCATTAGGTTTGCGCATTTTCATTTTGTGTGACAAGTAAAATACTTCAAAACAGTTTTTAAATTCGTTGTATAAATCGATTCCCCAATCGTTTTTAATCCAATCAATATGCATTTCATTAGTATTGCTCAATAAAAAACAACGGTATTTTTGGCTGACATCTTTTATAAATTGAAGGCGGTGTTTAGGAAAATCTTTTAATAAGATGTTCCAAGCGTGTATAATTTCTTCTTGACTTGCAAACGGAAATTGTAACTCATAAAAAGTTAAAAATTCAAGTGTAGAAATCAGGCCCTTTTCATACTGCTCATTAGTATGTATCATTTGTGGTGTAAAAGTATCTACTTGAAATAATTGTAGGGCATTTTCCATTGCTCTCTTTTTATCTAAATTGATAAAGATGTCGCCAAAATCGAATATTAAGTTCTTAATCATTTTTATAAATTTTAAGCGTATCAGTTTTAATTTTTCTTTCGGATATCAGTTTTCCAATAAATGTTGGAGCGGTTACACCATCTTTAAATTCAGAAATTCCTGTAAAAACGTGTGCTATATCCCATAAGTTGGTGTCAATAAAGGTTTGTAGCGTTTGTGAACCTCCTTCAATAATAACTGATTGTATTTCGTGTTTGTATAAAATATCACAAATTTGAGTAGCCATATTTTTTGAAAAATCAATGGGTTCAAAGATGATGTTGTTTTGATTTCCTTGATTTTTTTCAGTAATTACTATGGTTTTTACGCTACCATCAAAAACGTGATAATTTTTGGGTATCCGCAAGCTTCTATCCAAAATAATGCGAATCGGGTTTTTACCTTTCCAATCCCTGCAATTTAACTTTGGGTTATCTGTAATAACGGTATTGGTGCCTACTAAAATTGCTTGTTCTTCTGCACGTAATTTATGTGATAATTGCTTGGAAAAAGCATTGCTTATCCATGTGATTTTGGTATTGTTTTTAGGGGCAATAAATCCATCTTGTGTTTGTGCCCATTTTAAAATAATGTAGGGGCGTTTCTTGTTATGAAAAGTAAAAAAACGCTTGTTCATTTCTCGGCATTCATCTTCTAAAATACCTACAATAACTTCACAGCCATTTTCTTTTAAATGGGTAATTCCAGTACCAGAAACCAGAGCAAAGTCGTCCACACAACCTATCACTACATTAGGTATTTTGTGTTTGGCGATTAAATGGCTGCAAGGAGGTGTTTTTCCAAAATGATTACACGGTTCTAAAGAAACATACAAAGTGCTTTTTGCTAAAAGTGATTTGTCTTTTACTGAATTTATAGCGTTTACTTCTGCATGATTTCCGCCGTACGGACTTGTGTATCCTTCACCAATAATTTGATTTTCAAAAACCACAACAGCACCAACCATTGGGTTTGGAGCAGTAGTACCCAAACCATTAGTGGCTAATTGTAAACAGCGTTGTATGTAGATTTCAGGTTTTATAGCTTTAATTCTTCAGTATGATTAATAATATATTTTGATTTAATACCTGCAATACGATACAAGATGTCACCTTTAAAAGTAATTTGATGTGTTTTGCCTAAAGTATTTAAAACAGCCCCCAATAAACCACCACCATTGGATAATTTATCAAACGGAATGGTAACTTCTAAAGGGATGCTAAAATCTTTAGCAGCAGGTACTTTAAACGCAGTCGATTTTACTTTCGTAATCTCCTTACCATCAATAAAAACAATAATATCTTCAGGTATTACCTTACCGCCTAAAATATAAGGGTTTTTAAAAACAGCATCGGCACTTAATGTAATTTCCTTACTATTTACACTCAATACTTGTAAGTTTTCTAAACGCTGATATTCAATTTTCTTACTTGTACAGGAGTTTAACGATAAAAGCAACAGAAAAAGTATGGTAATTTGTTTCATAATGGTTAATTTTACCACACAAAAATAGGGTTTTAATGTCGCATATAAAAATAGAAAAAATTAGTATTGAAGATAATGAAGCTATTGCGAATTTAATTAAAAATGTTTTGATTGAATTTGGAGCGCCTAAAGTAGGTACAGCTTATGAAGATGAAGCTTTGTTAGATATGTGTACAACATATAAAGGCATTAAGAAAGCGTATTTTATTTTAAAAGATGGCAATAAGGTTATTGGAGGGGCGGGTATTGCACCGTTAGGTGGTTGTCAAGAAAATATTTGCGAATTGCAAAAAATGTATTTTTCATCTGTAGCACGAAACAGAGGGTTAGGGGTTAAAATGATTCAAAAATGTTTGGATGAAGCTAAAAATAAGGGTTTTAAAAAATGTTATTTAGAAACCCTTCCATATATGAAAGCAGCTCAAAAATTGTATAAAAAAGTAGGATTTGTAAATATAGATGCTCCTTTGGGAGATACGGGTCATTATAATTGTACAACCTATATGATAAAAAAGTTGTAATGGGGTTTTCTGAACTAAAACAATATATACACGCACAGTTACAAAGCATATATGAGGTTCAAGAAATTGACGCATTTTTATACCGGATGCTTGATTTTAAGCTAAATTTACAACGAGTAGATGTAATTTTAGACCCCAATTTAGAAATTAATGAAGCTGATAAACTATTTTTTCAAAATGCGATAAATCAGCTAAAACAAGAAAAACCAATACAGTATATTTTAGGAGTAACGGAATTTTATGGTTTACGTTTTACGGTTGATAAAAACACATTGATACCACGCCCAGAAACGGAAGAATTAGTAGCTTGGGTTATCAAAGAACTGGGAAGCTTAAAAAAAGAAATTAAAATTTTAGATATTGGCACGGGAAGCGGTTGTATTCCTATAAGTTTGGCTAAAAATTTACCCAATGCAATAGTAACCTCAGTTGATGTTTCAGCGGTTGCACAAAATGTAGCGAAGCAAAATGCTCAAGAAAATAAAGTAGCGGTTAAATTTGTATTATCGGATGCGTTAGATTCGGAAAAAATGAATACCGATTTACAACAGCAAAAATGGGATATAATCGTTTCTAACCCACCGTATGTGCGCGAGTTAGAAAAGCAAGAAATTAATAATAATGTCTTACAGTATGAACCTCATTTAGCACTTTTTGTAGCCGATAACCATGCACTCATTTTCTATGAGAAAATAGGGGAGTATGCTTTAGAAAATTTAAAGCCAAACGGACAGCTTTTTTTTGAAATCAACCAGTATTTAGGAAAAGAAACCGTAAATTTATTGCAACAAATGGGATTTGAAAATATTGAAATCCAAAAAGATTTGAACGGTAATGATAGGATGATTAGATGTGTATTTGTTAGTGAGTAAAGAATATAGAGAAAATAAAATAGACATTTGTGATTATAAAATAAATAGAATGAAAGTTGTATGTTGTTTTTTCTCTAATAAAATGTATTGATTTGTCATTTCGATGATAGGAGAAATCACATAACGGTGAGTTAATTAAAGAATATAAATATTGAAAGTTAAAATAGAGTACTACTCACTAATAACTATTCACTAAAAAAGAATAACAAATCCGTCCCTTTGGGAAGGTTAGGATAGGGCTTATATGAAAGAAAAAATAGAAACATTACGAGAAGAGTTGCGCAAACACAATTATAATTATTATGTGTTAGATAAACCTACAATTTCCGATTATGAGTTTGATGTAAAACTAAAAGAGTTACAGGATTTAGAGGCAAAGCATCCTGAATTTTTTGATGAAACATCTCCTACATTACGCGTTGGAGGGCAAGTGACTAAAAAATTTAATACGGTAAAACACCGTTTCCGAATGTACTCTTTAGATAACTCGTACTCCAAAGAAGATTTGTTAGATTGGGAAGCTCGCATACATAAAATTTTAGATACCGATGAGGTACAATATACCTGTGAGTTAAAATACGATGGTGCTTCTATAAACATAACCTATCAAAATGGTAAATTAATAAGAGCCGTTACCCGTGGCGATGGTTTTGAAGGTGATGAGGTCACTACAAATATTAAAACAATAAAGTCGGTTCCGTTACAATTACAAGGAAATTATCCAAGTGATTTTGATATTAGAGGAGAAATCATGTTGCCCAATGCAGGTTTTTTGAAAATGAATGAAGAGCGCATTGCAAACGGAGAAGAACCTTATATGAATCCGCGAAACACCGCTTCAGGTAGTTTAAAATTGCAAGATAGTGCTGAGGTAGCAAAAAGACCGTTAGAATGTTATTTGTACACATTAATTGTAAACGGCATGAATACAAAGTTTTCAACTCAATTTGAAAGTTTACAGGTCGCAAGAAATTACGGATTTAAAGTACCTGAGCAAGCAAAATTAGTCAGTACAATAGATGAGATTTTAGATTATGTAAATTATTGGGAAGTTGCGCGCCATCAATTGCCTTTTGAAATTGATGGAGTAGTGGTAAAAGTAAACAGCTTGGATCAACAAGAAGAATTAGGTTATACAGCAAAAGCACCACGTTGGGCAATGGCATATAAGTTTAAAGCTGAACAAGTGAGTACTGTTTTGGAACACATTAGTTATCAAGTAGGACGTACAGGAGCAATTACTCCAGTGGCAAATTTACAACCCGTTTTATTGGCAGGAACAACCGTAAAGAGAGCTTCATTGCACAATGCCGATCAGATTGAAAAATTTGATATTAGAGTAAATGATACCGTTTATGTAGAAAAAGGAGGAGAAATTATTCCAAAAATAGTAGGAGTTGATTTTAGTAAACGTCCAAAAAACTCTACACCAACACAATATGCAACACATTGTCCTGATTGCAAAACCGAATTGGTGCGTAATGAAGGAGATGCCAAACACTACTGTCCAAATGAGTTGGCGTGTCCAACACAAATAACAGGGCGTATACAACATTATATTAGTCGAAAAGCATTAGATATTGAAGGGTTGGGAGGTGAAACCGTTGCTTTATTGGTAAAAGAAGGCTTGATAAAAACCTATGCTGATTTGTATGATTTAACCGTTGAAGATATATTGCCGTTAGAGCGAATGGCAGAAAAATCGGCACAAAACTTAATTGATGGAGTTGAAAAATCAAAGACAGTCCCTTTTGAAAAAGTGTTGTTTGGATTGGGAATTCGTTTTGTAGGAGCTACAGTTGCTAAAAAATTGGCGCGTTATTATAAAAATATTGATGCATTGGCCAATGCGACCCAGGAAGAACTAGAAAATGTAGATGAAATAGGTGAACGTATTGCGGCAAGTGTGGTTTCTTTTTTTACCGATGAACGCCAAATAGCAATCATAGCAAAACTAAAACAAGTAGGCGTCCAATTTGAAATTAATGAAGCCGATTTGGTTTTAGAGAGTACTGTTTTTGAAGGAAAAACATTTTTATTTACAGGGAAGCTAACTAAATTTACTCGTGATGAAGCCAAGGAAATGGTTGAAAAAAACGGTGGTAAAACCATAAGTGGGGTGAGTAAAAAATTAGACTTTTTAGTAGTAGGCGAAAAAGCAGGTAGCAAACTCAAAAAAGCACAAGCTATTGAAACCATTACTATTTTAACCGAAGTAGAATTTTTAAAACAAATAAATAGGTAGTCAATTTGCTTGCAAAATTATCTGTTGAATGTTTTTTTGATGTGAAAAATAGTAATAATAGTATACAAAACTTTACTTTTGGCAAGAAGATTGTATTTAAAGCACAAAATCATATCCACTAATCTATGAAAAGAATAATCATAACTTTATTATTAACTTTCGTTTTTTCCGTAACAACCTCTGCACAAGGGTTCTTTGAACATAGGGTGAAAGCAGGAGAGTCTATTGCTTCAATAGTGCAAAAATACGAAGTGTCACCTTATGAGATTTATCAATTAAATCCTGATGCAAAACAAGGAGTAACAACTGGAATGGTGTTGGTTTTGTTGAAAAATAATAATTACCCATTTGATGCTAGACTGGTAGATTTAAAAAAACACAAAGTCACCAAAAATGAAAAAATAGAAGATGTTGCTAAGGCAAATCATATTGATGTGGCTACATTAAAAAAGTATAATCCAAAATTGTATGCAAAGCCATTGCGAAAAGGATGCAAATTAAAAATACCTGTTTTTAGTGATGACGTTATCGTTTCGCTAACATCAGTACCAAATGTGGTAGCAGAACAAACGGTATCAATCACTACAAACACAATTAGTCATAAAGTACAGCCTAAAGAAACGAAATACGGTATTGCAAAGCAGTATGATTTAACTATTTCGGAATTAGAAAGGTTTAATCCGCAAATAAAAGAAGGACTAAAAGATGGTCAAGTACTCACCATACAAAAAACAATAAAAACAGTAGTAATAAAAGAAAATGATGCAATTGTAGAAGATCAGTATGCGTATTACACCGTGAAACCAAGAGAAGGCTTTTATCGCTTAACCAAAACATTAGGGATTTCTAAAGAGGAATTGTTAGCGTTAAACCCATCTTTAGAAGCGGGTGTAAAAGAAGGAATGATATTGAAATATCCAAAAGTAAAAGCTGAAATATCTGATAAAGTAAGATATAATTTATTAGATAGTATTACTAATTATAAAACTCAAAATGTAACCTTTCTGTTGCCTTTAAGATTACATAAAATAGTAGCTACGGATTCTGCATCACCTAACTTTAAAAAAATAATTAAAAAAGATAAGGTGATGAATATTGCCTTAGATTATTATACGGGAGCTCAAATGGCAATTGACTCTTTGAAACAATTAGGGGTTCATGCAAATGTTAGGGTGGTAGATACACAATACGATAGAAATAAAAAGGCTAATGCAAAACGAATAGCACAAATTGTAGCTTCAAATTATCAAGAAGATGAAATTGTATTTGGTCCCATAGTGCCTTCAAATATTATTTCTGTTGCGAAAGGATTATCGGATAAAAAAGTAAGTATTTTTGTTCCATTTGCAATGAAAGAGGCTTATGTTGCCGATAGTTTTCATGAAACCTCTGCTTCAAATAGTGTGCAACGTGAAAAAATGATAGCATATTTAGAAGAAGATGTAAAAGATAAGCAAGTAATTATTATTGCAGATGCAACAGCGTTAGCCGTTAAAAATAAGTTGATAGCAAAGTTCCCACAAGCAAAAATTATTGTACCCCGAGAAGATAAAAACGGTTTATTAATCCCTAGTGATTTTAATAATATACTACAAAAAGATAAAGAAAATCTAGTAATTTTAGAAACCAAAAAAGTAGGTTTAATAGCCACAGTGGTAAGTATATTGGATACAAAGCTAGAGGGTTATAAAATTAAATTAGTAACCACAAGCAGTCAAAAACAATTTGAAAATAAAGGAATCGCTAATCGATATAAAACTAAATTGAATTATCATTTTCCATCGGTGTATAAAACGAAAGCATTTAAAGATGATGATGCCTTTTTGACGAAGTATAAGCAAACTTATGGGAAGTTTCCAAATCGATATGCAATACGTGGGTTTGATTTAACTTTTGATACACTATTGCGTCAAGCAAATAAAGAAACAATGCAGGAGGGTGTTGCTAATATTGGGGAAACTATATATCTTGAAAATAAGTTTGATTACAAGCAAAATACAGCAGGAGGATTTGCAAATACTGCTATTTATATATTACATTACACTCCAGATTTTAAAATAGAAGATGTGTTGTTAGAAAAGGAATCAGTGTTGGTTGTTCCAGAGGAAGTTAATCCAGTATTTGCTCCTAAATAATAATATCTATGTGTAAAGTTGCCTTAATTTTTGTACTAGTCGTTCAGTTTTCAATAGCGCAAAATGTAAAGAAACCTTGGCGAGTAAATGAAAAATTAGAATGGTCAGATTTTAGGGGGGGTCCTGATCCAGACAGTCCTTATAGTGCAAGTACTTATTCAGGTATTTCATATCGATATACAGCAAAAACAGCAATTAAAAAAGTGCATGTTACTTTTGAAGTAGCCTGTTATTTTATTCCTGATAAATCGTGGGTAAAAGAAGGTTTTGAATCCGATAAAAAATTATTAGCACATGAGCAATTGCATTTTGATATTACGGAGTTGTTTGCGCGTAAATTGCATCAAAAATTAAAAAACACTCGCTTTACTAAAAACCATCACAAGCAAATTAAAACCATTTATAATACAATTTTGAATAAAAGAAAATTGATGCAGGAGTTGTATGATGCCGAAACCAATCATTCAGACAATGAAGTGCTTCAAAAAAAATGGGAAATCAAAATTGCAAAACTACTTAAAAAAATGAATCATTTTGCCTCTAAATAATCACGAGTACCTTATAAAATTAGCACATACTAAAATGCCCTACGGTAAATATAAGGGTAGGTATTTAATAGAATTACCAGAATATTACATTGTTTGGTATAATAATAAGGGGTTTCCTGAAGGGAAATTAGGAGATATGTTGCGTTTGGTATATGAGTTAAAACTAAATGGTTTGGAAGATTTAATTCGTAATATTCAAAGGAATTTTTGAGGGAACGAGTACTACTTTTGATCTCTTAAAAAATAACATTTAAAAAATAACCAGAACCCTTCTTTTTATTAGAGATTAATCTGTATTTTTGCGTACATATTTTTAACAATACACAACACACAAAATATGTCTAAGGTTAAGTACATTTTTGTTACAGGAGGAGTAACATCTTCATTAGGTAAAGGTATCATTGCCGCTTCATTAGCAAAATTATTGCAATCAAGAGGGTACCGCGTTACCATTCAAAAATTAGATCCGTATTTGAATGTAGATCCAGGGACATTAAATCCTTATGAGCATGGTGAATGTTTTGTAACGGAAGATGGTGCCGAAACCGATTTAGATTTAGGGCATTACGAACGTTTTTTAAACGTCAATACCTCACAGGCAAACAATGTAACCACAGGAAGAATCTATCAATCTGTAATTCAAAAAGAACGTAGAGGAGAGTTTTTAGGTAAAACCGTACAAGTAATACCACACATTACCAATGAAATTAAAAGACGCATTCAAGTTTTAGGAAAATCAGGTGATTATGATATCATCATTACCGAAATAGGAGGTACTGTAGGTGATATTGAATCCTTACCCTACATTGAATCTGTACGTCAATTAAAATGGGAGTTAGGTGATGAAAATGCAATGATTATTCATTTAACTTTAGTGCCTTATTTAGCGGCAGCAGGAGAGTTAAAAACAAAACCAACGCAACATTCGGTTAAAACTTTAATGGAAAGCGGTGTAAAGGCAGATGTTTTAGTTTGCCGTACCGAGCATAAATTAGGAGATGATATTCGTAATAAACTCGCATTGTTTTGTAATGTAAGAAAAGAAGCCGTAATAGAGTCTATAGATGCATCAACTATTTATGATGTGCCTAATTTAATGTTAGAAGAAGGTCTGGACGCAATTGTTTTAAAACAATTACAATTGCCTTTAAATGAAACGCCAAAATTAGAGGTGTGGAATGATTTTGTAAACCGATATAAAAATCCGAAAGGAGAAATAACCATTGGTTTAATTGGTAAATATGTAGAATTGCAAGATTCTTACAAGTCCATATTGGAATCTTTTATACATGCGGGAGCGGTAAATGAGGTGCGAGTAAAAGTGAAATCAATACACTCAGAGCACATTACTATAGATGATTTAAAGGCAGTAGATGCCATTTTGGTAGCTCCTGGTTTTGGAGAGCGAGGGATAGAGGGTAAAATTAAAGCCGTACAGTATGCAAGAGAAAATAATGTACCGTTTTTGGGTATTTGTTTAGGAATGCAAATGGCAGTAATTGAATATTCTCGTAACGTATTAGGATTAAAAGATGCCAATTCGGTAGAAATGAATCCAGAAACAAAAAACCCTGTTATTGATTTAATGGAAGAGCAAAAAACCGTTGTTGATAAAGGAGGTACCATGCGTTTAGGGTCTTGGAAATGTACGTTAGAAAAAGATAGTATTGCCTATAAAGTATATAAAATCCAAACAATTAATGAACGTCACCGTCATCGTTTTGAGTTTAACAACGATTATAAAACTCAAATTGAAGCAGCAGGAATGAAAGCAACAGGCTTCAATCCAGATACAGGTTTGGTAGAAATTGTAGAAATACCAACTCACCCTTGGTTTGTAGGCGTGCAATACCATCCTGAATATAAAAGTACCGTAGCCAATCCGCATCCGTTATTTATAGCGTTTGTAAAAGCAGCTATTGAAAACAATAAAACAAAATAAAATGGAAAAGTTAAATTGGAATCGAAAAGAATTAGAAACTTATTTGTTAATATATTGTGCTAATGCTGATTTTGTTGAATCTGAAGATGAGGTTGAATTTATCAAATTAAAAGTAGCAGAAGACGTATGTAAAAAGATGCGTAAAATTTTCAAGAAAGATAATGACTATCAAAGTATACAAAAAATACAAAAAGCACTTGATGAATTATCTTTTTCTGAAACAGAAAAACAAGAGTTATTAAAAGAGGTGCAAGATTTATTTATTGCAGATGATAGTTTTACAATCAATGAGCATAATTTATTAAGAGGATTACAACATATTTTTAATTAAAAAATAATATAATGAAATGCCAATACGTCATGAAAAAACGTTTTGGTGTTTTTTTTGCTAATCACTTTAGTGATATATAAAATAATATGGAAGAAAAAAAGTTTGACCCAAAACAATTAATCGGTTATGTATTAATTGCATTAATAGCTACTTGGATGTTGTTTAATAACACACCAACACCAGAAGAAATAACAGAGGAAGCAAAAACAGAAACAGTAACCAAAGCGGTTGATGAATCAAAAGCAGCACTCCCTGATACAACACCAGAAGCATCTGTTTTAAATGATTCGTTGGCACAAGTGCAATTACAAAATAAGTTAGGGCTTTTTGCATATAGTGCAGCACAACCTGCAGATGTTAAAAATGGAACAACAATAGTTGCTACTAAATTGTTAAAATTGACCTTTAGTAATAAAGGAGGATATTTAAAAACAGTAGAATTAAAAAACTTTAAAACGCATGATCAAAAACCATTGTATTTGGTAAAAGATAATAATGCGTCTTTAAATATTCAATTGACTACTACTGATAATAGAATATTAAATACGAAAGATTTATTTTTTGCTCCAAAAATGACTAAAAATGGAGAAAATACAGTCATTTCAATGAAGCTTAAAGTTTCTGAAAGCAAGTATTTAGAGTATCGATATGAAATAAAACCAAATGATTATATGATAGATTTTACTATCAAATCACAAGGGTTAAACAATGTAATCAATACTTCAAATGGCGTAAAATTAAATTGGGATTTAGAGGCACGTGTGCAAGAAAAAAGTTTGGTATATGAAAATCAACATACTAAAATTAAATACTTTGCAGATGGTGATTTAGAAGATTTAGGAATGGGTGATGATGATGACACAGCAGAAAATGTAAAGTGGGTGTCCTTTAAGCAACACTTCTTTTCATCAATATTATTAGCAAAAGATACTTTTAAAAAAATTACGGTATCGCAAAAAAATTATATAGAAAGTGATACAGAAGAGGCAGACTTTTTAAAAGGTTTTCATTTAGAAACTACATTAGCAGTTGTTGGTGGAGAAGTAAACCAAAGCATGCAATGGTATTACGGGCCAAATGATTATCATATTTTAGAAAAATATGAAGGCTTAAGTTTAGAGGAAAATATCAATTTAGGTTGGGGGATTTTTGGATGGATAAACAAATGGATATTCATACCTGTATTTGCTTTTTTAAGTAAAAATTTAGCAGCAAGCTTGGGGTATGGTTTAATTATTATATTGATGACAATTGTAGTGCGTATCTTCATGTCGCCATTAGTGTATAAATCTTATTTGTCAAGTGCAAAAATGAAAGTTATACGCCCAGAAATGGAAAAAATTAATGCCAAATATCCTGATAAAAAAGATGCTATGAAGCGTCAGCAAGAAACCATGAAAATGCAGCGAGAATCTGGTGTAAGCATGTTGTCAGGTTGTATACCCGCAATCATACAAATGCCTATATTTTTCGCATTATTCCGTTTCTTTCCTACAGCAATAGGATTGCGTCAAAAAAACTTTTTATGGGCAGAAGATTTATCAGCTTATGATAGTGTGTATGAACTTCCTTTTACCATTCCTTTTTATGGTGATCATATTAGTTTGTTCCCTATATTTGCATCGGTAGCCATATTCTTTTACATGCGTATGACACAAAGTCAACAGGCAAATATGCAAGCACCAACGCAAGAAGGAATGCCTGATATGCAAAAAATGATGAAATACATGTTGTATTTTTCACCGTTAATGATGTTAGTTTTCTTTAATAATTATGCTTCAGGATTAAGTTTATACTATTTTGTATCTAATTTATTAACCATTACTATTATGTTGGTTATTAAAAAGTTTATTATTGATGAAGATAAAATTTTGAAAAAAATACACGCCACTAGAGCAAAACCAAAAAAGCAAAATAAATTTCAGCGTAAAATGCAAGAAATGATGGAAGAAGCTGAAAAACAAAAACAAGCAAGTAAAAAGAAAAAATAATACTTGTTTTACAATAACACAAAAAAGCCAATCAATAAACGATTGGCTTTTTTGTGGTTTTAAGCGCTTTAAAAGCACATCATTCATTACCTTTATCCCATGCAAAAAAACATCAAAAAAGAAAAAGAAATTCTTCAAAAATTACAAATTAATAAATTAAACCCCATGCAAGAAGAGGCTAAATTAGCCATCACTTCTTATCATGATGTAGTGCTACTATCGCCAACAGGAACCGGTAAAACACTAGCCTTTTTATTACCCATTATTACTGAGTTGAAACCTGAAATTACAGGCGTGCAAGTTTTAATTATTGCGCCATCACGGGAACTGGCAATACAAATAGAACAAGTTACCCGACAAATGGGGTCGGGTTTTAAAACCAATGTAGTGTACGGTGGGCGTCCTTTTTCAAAAGATAAGATAGAATTACAACATACACCAAGCATATTAATTGGTACCCCAGGTAGGATTGCTGATCATTTGCGCAGAGGTACTTTTGCTACTAATACTATTAAAACATTGGTGTTGGATGAGTTTGATAAGTCGTTAGAAATTGGCTTTGAACAAGAAATGAAAGAAATTTTAAGCCTGTTGCCACAGCTTGAAAAACGAATTTTAACCTCTGCCACACAAGAAGCTAAAATTCCGTATTTTGTAGGATTACGCAATCCTATTCAAATTGATTATACTACAGATGGTGTTGCTAAATTGGAAGTAAAAACCATATTGTCATCTACAAAAGATAAGTTGGAAGGATTGGTAACCTTGTTGAACCATTTAGGAAATCAACCTGGAATCATTTTTTGCAACTATAAAGATTCCATACAACGTGTGAGTGATTTTTTATATGATAACAACATTAAGCACGGTTGTTTTTATGGCGGAATGGAACAAAAAGACAGAGAGCGGGCGTTGATAAAATTTAGAAACGGAACCCATCAAATAATTGTTGCTACAGATTTGGCAGCAAGAGGAATTGATATACCAGAAATACAATTTATCATACATTATCACCTACCCTTAAAAGCACAGGAATTTACACATAGAAACGGTAGAACCGCACGTATGAATACTGATGGAACCGCCTATATATTACATTATGAACAAGAGCCGTTACCAGGGTTTATCATTGAATTGGATACCGATAGTTTTTTGGCAGATGAGTTAACACAATACAATCAACCTACAGTAGACACTTGGGAAACACTCTTTATTTCTGGCGGAAGAAAAGATAAAATTTCAAAAGGAGATATTGCAGGTTTGTGTTTAAAACAAGGGCAATTGCAACGAGATGATATTGGCATGATTGAAATAAAACACGATTGTGCATTTATTGCTGTAAAAGCAACTAAAGTTTTTGACTTGATAAAACGCACCAATAACACCCGCTTAAAAAAGAAAAAAGTCCGAATTAGTGTGATTTGATTTTTTAAAGATAAAGTTGCTGAATGAATGGTTAAATTTTAGCGGTTTGTTTAATGGTAAGTATAAGCATAGTTTCGGGTTTACGTGCGAGGATTTTCCGAGGAAAAATTAGATGTAACAAAACAAGCAACTACCTTTGGTCAAGCCTAAAATAAGCAATTTTTTATATATGTTGTTTCCAGCTGGATTTTTCTACTATTTTATTCAATTCAGTTTCTTTTTGAGTTCCGATTAGAAATTTTTTTCCATTCAGAAGTTCAATCGCTAAGCCTTTATTTCCTTTTGTATTATATACAGTTCCGTATTTTGTGCCAAGTCGGATACCCCAACCTCCAACAAATCCATAATTCACGATTTTAGCATTTTTTATTTCTTGCCAATTTACTCGCTTTTTGACGAAAGGGAAGAAGTTCATTCGGATTTCATTTTGGTCAATTTCAGTTTCCAATCGCATAAACCAAAACATAGCTATCAAACAAAAAATAAACACACATAAAATTATAAGTCCAAGATCTGACATTGGTTTATCTCCAAATTTTTCTCCGAGAATTAATTGCTTATAAATTCCGAAAATTGGTAAAACCCCAATTCCGATTAAAATCAGCCAAAGCCACCATTGTGTAAATTTTTGTTCTTCTTTAAACTCTATTTTCATTTTGCGTTTTTCATTTTGTATTCTTCTTTTTTTCATTGCTTGCAGGTAACTCAAAAATATGAGTCTGTTTTAAATCATAAGGTTGTTAAAAATCAAACTTATAACCAATACCTCCTAATATTTGTATTTGCTGTACAGGGTAACTTAACTGTTTTTGATAATTTTCACTTGCCAAATTGTTACCTTTTAAAAAGGCTATAAAACGGGGTGTTACTTGGTAGTTTA
>JAJRPS010000077.1 GCA_024280635.1 Bacteroidota bacterium
CAACAAAATCTTGTATAATTTGTGGCGTTTCATCGGTAGAATTATCATCTACCACAACTACTTTTTTGGGCAAGAGCGTTTGTGATGCCACACTTTGTAAGGTCTTTTTTATAAAAGACGCTTCGTTGTGTGCGGGAATGATGATGTAGTAGTTCATAATTGGTTTCAAAGATAGTGTATATCTTTTTAGTTTTGGCTACTACTCACTGTTATGCGGTATCTCATTATCATTTGAAATGACATTTTTTTATGGATAAAAATCTCTTTGTGTGTCTTCGCGTTTTCTCTGTGAATCTCTGTGAAATAGTTTTGAATTATTAAATTTCTATTCACTAAAAAACTACAATCAACTCACTCTTTCAGCATATACTAAATAGTAACGTGGGGTAAATAAACGTAATATTGGTCGGAATCCTATTTTTTTAACGGGGTGTGTAAATTTCTCTTTAGCTATAATTTTCCATCCTGCTTTTTCCAAGAGCCAATCAAATTGCCAATCTTCAAATTCATGATAATGCCTATCCCATGTATCGGTTTTACTTTTATAAGCTGATGAAAACCATAACTTTAAAGGGACTGACGCTACTAGTTTGTCTGATTTTAATGTACTTAACACATTTAATGGCGCTAAAAGATGTTCGCAAATTTCAAAAGCGGTGGTTACTGTTGCATCAGATTGTTGTACGGTTGAAAAATCAACATCTAAATCTTCTCCCTTAGTGTTTTCTACTTGAAAACCACGTGCAATCATGATTTCAGAAAACGGATTGGGAACACCTAAATCTAAAATCGTTTCATTTTTAGCAATGTGTTTTTCTAAAAACTTAATGGTATGTTGAAATCGTTTACTAGGAAAACTTGCTTCGTACATAGTATTATCCGTAAGAGCGGAAATATTTTTAATTAATATTGATATACAATTGCATTAATATTCATTCCAGCGCCAACACTAGCAAACATAACGATATCTCCTTTTTGTATGTGATGATTTTCTAACTCACCGCGTTTTACCAAATCAAAAACGGTAGGCACCGTAGCTACGGAGCTATTTCCTAATTTATTTATGGTCATTGGCATAATATCTATAGGCATTTCTAAATCATATAATTTATAAAAACGTTGTAAAATAGCTTCATCCATTTTTTCATTGGCTTGATGGATAAATACTTTTTTTAGATTTTTAATATCAACACCACTCTTGTCTAAACATGCTTTCATGGCGTTAGGAACGTGTATCAATGCGAACTCATAAATTTTACGCCCTTTCATTTTTATATAACAGGTGTCTTCTTTTATGTTTGGGTTAAATGTTTTCCCGAAATTAATATAATGATTTTCTTGATGAGTGTAACTAGCACTTTCATGCGCTAATATTCCTTTTTCTTCAGATTTTTCTAAAACAACAGCTCCGCTACCATCTGCATAAATCATAGAATCTCTATCATGCGGGTCTACAATACGAGATAAAGCTTCTGCTCCAATAACCAAACATTTTTTTGCCATACCTGCTTTTATAAAAGCTTGTGCATGTATGGTAGCTTCTACCCAACCTGGGCAACCAAAAAGCATATCATACGCTACACATTTTGGATTTTTAATTTGTAGTTTTTGTTTGATACGGGAAGCAATAGAAGGTACGGTATCACATTGAATGCTTCCTTTTTTAATATCTCCATAGTTACTAGCTACAATAATGTAGTCTAGTGTTTCGGGGTCAATATTAGCATCAGTAATGGCTTTTTGAGCAGCAAAAAAACCTAAATCTGATGTGGTTTGATGATCCTCAGCATAACGGCGCTCTTCAATACCTGTAATGGCAACAAATTTTCTAATGATGATGTCATTGGTTTGCTTAAAAGGGCTACCATCTTCATTATAAAATTGATGTTCATTAAAATTAGTATTCGGAACTTTTTTAGTAGGGATGTAACTTCCTACGCCAGTTATTTTTACATTCATTTGAACTTTATTTTTTAGCTTTGTTACTAAATCAATTTGCTAATTTAAGAATTTATTAATTAGTATGAAATAGCATTGTTTAATTTTCTATAATTAAAGCTTTATCTGCTATAGGTTCCTTGCGTTTATGAACAAATAGAAGCTTTTTAAAATAATTAATGTTGTTATCTTAGTCTTTTTTATCGTCTTTTTTTGGAGATAATTTATAAATTAAATATCCAAAACCGACTATAAAATGTAAGATAATTACTGCAATAACGATATAAGATGTGGTGCTCATGTTATGATTTTTTATTAAAAGTAAAGGTAGCAAATATTGAAAATGTGAAGTGTAGTATTTGTTACATAAGTTTATTAAACTTGAAAATAGTAAGAGAAGAAAAATGATTTTGTAAAATCAACAAGCCTCCTTTGATATTATTTTTAATACCAAAGGAGGCTTGTTTTAATTAAGTGAGGTGTTTTACTTTTTATCACCCATCATTAGTAGTTCATTACAAACAATTTCGGTCATATAACGCTTGTTACCTTCTTTATCATCCCAACTACGGGTAGTTAGTTTGCCTTCTATTGCAACCTCTTGTCCTTTGTTTAGGTATTGTTCAATAATTTGTGCGGTTTTACCCCACGCTACAATATTGTGCCATTGGGTATCCGTTACTTTTTCTCCTTTTGCATTTTTATAATGCTCGTTAGTTGCCATGGTAAACTTGGCTAAAATTTTACCGCTTTCTAAGTTAATAATTTCAGGTTGTGTACCTAAATTTCCAATCAACTGTACTTTGTTTTTTAATGTGCTCATAATAATTTTATTTAATGGTTAAACAGTTCATACTATCAAAACTAAACTCTTGTGTTTCGACAGGGCAAAGATGCGATGGCTTCCTAATTTTAGTCGGTAATTACACATTTACTGTCGATTGTAAGTATTTGTAATCGTTTGTAAATGGATTTTTCGTATCTTGTACGCATGATAACACGAATTTTTCTTTTTTTACTCTTTTTAAGTTTTCAAACTTTTGCGCAAAATTTTTATACCGATTTAAGCCATTGCGCAACCGAACTTACACAAGAGAATGTAATATATGATCCCAGTTATTTTTCAATTTCGTATCCTAATGGTGATGTCCCAAAAGGAAAAGGTGTGTGTACGGATGTGGTGATTAGAGCCTATCGTAAAATGGGGATTGACCTACAAAAAGAAGTGCATATTGATATGAATAACAACTTTAGTGCATACCCAAAAATATGGAATTTAAAACACACCGATACTAATATTGACCACAGACGTGTACCCAATTTAATGACTTTTTTTAAACGACATCAATCGGAATTACCCATTACTAAAATTGGGAAAGATTATTTACCAGGTGATGTAGTAGCTTGGAATTTGGGAGGCAGTATTACACACATCGGGATTGTATCTTCAGTAAAAACAACCGATAAAAAAAAGATACTTAATTGTCCATAATATTGGAGGCGGTCAAGTGTTAGAAGATGTGCTTTTTGCATATAAAATAATAGGTCATTATCGATATAAAAAATAAATTATGAAAACCTGTCTAGAGTGTAAACAACCTATAAAAGGACGTGCAGATAAAAAGTTTTGTGACGACAGTTGCCGAAACGAGTATAACAACCGGATGAATAAAGATTCTAAAAATTTAATACGCAATACAAACAATAGATTGCGTAAAAATTGGCGTATTTTAGAGGAATTAAACCCCAATGATAAACGAAAAATTAGCAGAAGCAAACTCATTGAAAAAGGTTTCGACTTTAATTATTTTACTTCTATTTATACCACTAAAGCTGGTACGGTGTATTATTTTGTATACAATCAAGGATATTTACCCTTGGAGCATGAATATTACGCATTAGTAAAACGAAAAGAATAATTACGGAGCAATAGTCAATTTACAAAAGTGTTTCTATTTTTTCAATCTTTTAATATCTTTTCCATGTTTAAAAAACTCATAGCCATACTCATCATTATATTAGCTGCATTTGCAAGTATTCATTTACAAATGCCGGAAAATGATTTTATAGAAAATCCTACTGATAAGCAGTTTTCAAACAAAAAAGCAATGCGTCATGTGCATCAATTAGCAAAAAATCCACATGCAATAGCCACAAAACCTCATGAACATGCAATGCAATATTGTATTGACGAATTAGAAAAATTGGGTTTAGAGGTGCATACACAAGAAGGGTATAGTTTTAGCAATTGGGCAACTTTTGCCAAAGCAAAAAACATTGTAGCGCGTATAAAAGGAACGGACAACACTAAGGCATTACTTATAATGAGTCATTATGATAGTGCAGGAAGCACCAGTTACGGAGCAAGTGATGCAGCAAGTGGTGTGGCAACAATTTTAGAAAGTATTAGGGGTTTTTTAGCTGAAAACACAAAACATAAAAATGATATTATTATATTAATTACTGATGGTGAAGAAATTGGTTTAAACGGTGCACATTTATTTGTAGATAAACACCCTTGGCTAAAAGATGTGGGTTTGGTTTTAAATTTCGAGTCGCGAGGTAGTGGTGGTCCTTCATTTACATTGGTAGAAACTAACGAAGGTAACGCTGCACTTATGCATGAATTTATAAAGGCGAATCCGAAGTTTCCTGTTGCCAATTCATTAGCCTACAGCATTTATAAAAAGATGCCAAACGATACTGATTTAACCGTTTTCAGAAAAAAAGCAAACATACAAGGGTTTAATTTTGCTTTTATTGATGATCATTTTGATTATCACTCCGCTTTAGATACTCCTGAGCGTTTAGATAACAACACACTTTCTCATCAAGCAACTTACTTAGTGCCATTACTTAAATATTTTAGTAATACCGATTTAACACAACTGAATGATAAAGAAAATTTAGTCTATTTCAATTCGCCACTAGGTATGCACGTCTATTCATATCAATATATTTTGCCCTTAGTTATTATAGCAACACTATTGTTTTTTGCGGTTTTTTATTACGGAAAAAAACAAAAAAAACTCGACAATAAAGAAATAGTAAAAGGATTTATAGCCTTTTTATCGGCATTAATATTAAACGGAGTTATTGGTTTTTTGGGATGGAAACTCATTTTAAAAATATACCCGCATTACAATGAAATCTTACAAGGGTTTCCATATAATGGGCACGCATATATTTTGTTTTTTGTGCTATTAGCAGTTGCTATTTGTTTCTATATTTATAAAAAAGCATACACCACAACCAATACTAAAGAATTACTAGTAGCACCTATTTTATTTTGGATAGTACTAAATTTCGGAATTGCTTTTTATTTAAAAGGAGCTAATTTTTTTATTATTCCAGTGTTTTTTATTATCGGATTGTGGTTTTTTACGCTAAAAAAAGAAAAACCAAGTGTTGTAGCCATGACGCTTTTATGTTTACCTGCAATTTTTATTATAGCTCCATTTATACAACAATTTCCTATTGCATTAGGGTTAAAAGTAGTGGTTTCTAGTAGTATATTAACAACACTTTTATTTGGGTTATTGCTTCCTGTTTTTGGTTTTATGAGAAGAAAGAAAACATTGAGTAGAATTCTTTTTGTTGCTGCAATCGTTACTTTTTTAATGGCACATTTAAACAGTA
>JAJRPS010000078.1 GCA_024280635.1 Bacteroidota bacterium
ATTAGAAAACGATTTAGAAATAATTCCTGTTTTAAATAAAATTGACCTTCCTTCTGCAAATCCTGAAGTGGTTTCTGACGATATCGTCGGGCTTTTAGGTTGTGAATTAGAAGAAATAATTCCTGCCAGTGCAAAAACAGGAATTGGAATTGAAGATATTTTACACGCTATTATCGACCGTATTCCTCATCCAACAGGAAATGTAGATGAGCCGTTACAGGCCTTAATTTTTGATTCGGTTTACAATCCATTTCGTGGTGTGGAAACCTATTTTAAAATTATCAACGGTGAAATAAGAAAAGGGCAGCACATTAAGTTTATGGCTACCGGAAAAGATTATTTTGCCGATGAAGTAGGTGCCTTAAAACTAAAACAAGAAGTAAAGAAAAGCGTAAAAGCAGGTGATGTTGGATATTTAATTACCGGTATTAAAGAAGCGAAAGAGGTAAAAGTAGGCGATACCATCACCGACTTTAAAAATCCAACCAAAAATATAATTGACGGTTTTGAAGATGTAAAACCAATGGTTTTTGCAGGGATTTATCCAATAGATAATGATGATTTTGAAGAGCTTAGAAACTCGATGGAAAAGCTTCAATTAAACGATGCTTCCTTGGTATTTCAACCAGAAAGTTCTGCGGCTTTGGGCTTCGGATTTCGTTGTGGTTTCTTGGGAATGCTTCATTTAGAGATTATCCAAGAACGCTTAGAACGTGAATTTGATATGACGGTAATTACTACCGTACCCAATGTATCGTATCACGCATATACCAACAAACATCCAGATAAAATTTTACTAGTAAACAACCCAACAGATTTACCAGAACCTTCCAGTTTAAACAGAGTGGAAGAGCCATATATTAAAGCAACCATCATTACAAAATCCGATTTTGTAGGGCCTGTAATGTCGCTTTGTATTGGTAAACGTGGACAGATTACGCACCAAACTTATTTAACTCCAGAAAGAGTTGAGTTGTCGTTTGATATGCCTTTGGCAGAAATTGTTTTCGATTTTTATGATCGCTTAAAAACGGTTTCAAAAGGATATGCTTCTTTTGATTATCATCCTATTGGAATGCGAGTTTCAAAATTAGTAAAAGTAGATGTACTTCTAAACGGAAGTGTAGTAGATGCCCTTTCGGCTTTATTACATCAAGACAACGCTTATGATATTGGGAAAAAGATGTGTGAAAAATTACGTCAGTTAATCCCAAGACAACAATTTGATATTCCAATACAAGCAGCGATTGGAGCAAAAATAATCTCTAGAGAAACCGTAAAAGCTCTCCGTAAAGATGTTACTGCAAAATGTTATGGTGGGGATATTTCTCGTAAACGAAAACTACTAGAAAAACAGAAAAAAGGGAAGAAACGAATGCGTCAAGTTGGGAATGTAGAAATCCCTCAAGAAGCATTTATGGCTGTTTTAAAGCTGAATGATTAAGTACAATAGTGACGGCGTGACTTGGAGTCACACCGTCACTATAAGGCAAAAAAGCACCCAAAAACTGAGTGCTTTTACCTATTATATTTAACTAACAATATCTATTAAAACAATTTCCCAATGGTATAATTTAAATTAATATACGGTATCATATACATCACACTTTCTGTAAAATAAGGAGGATCGTTTGTGGCGTACATCCCTATTAAGGCTTCAAATTTGTTTTTCTTAAACCCTATGGCAAAGTTTTTGGGGTACATAATATAATTCAAATTTGATACAATATGAACTAAAACCTCTCCATTATTATCATAAACAGGTTCTTTATAAATAAAATTAGAATTTGTATTAATCATTGAAATACCAATACGAGCAAATAATTCAGCTTCTTTAAAAACCTTCACATGGTAATCTAAATAAAAGTGGTATCCCATAAATAGTTTGTAAACAGACTCTTCTACACCAAAATCTACAGGTATATCTGTTCCTTGACCATTGTTAAGCAATGTATATCTTATAGAGTGAGAAAAACCCAAACTAAAATTTTTAGTAGCAAAAAATTTTAATCCATAATAAAAAGCAGCTCCTGAGTTTTGTCTATCTGGATTTGTTCTAGAAAACTCTGGGAGTGTCCCCAACTCTACTGGTAATGGAGTAATGCGATACTCGGTACCTACACTAAAAAAAAGTTTACCCTTTCGTTGTTCTCTAAAATCTACTTCTTGTGCAAAAATAAAAGTAAAAGGTATTATTAGTAATAAGGTGGTTAGTAGTTTATTCATAGTTGATTATTAGTTTAACTAAAAACAAACCGCCTATTCTAGGCGGTTTGTTTTTGTTTTATTAATATACAGTATATTTTAAATTATATTTAATTGAGTTTTTATCTACACTAAAATTACCGTAGTTAGGGGAAGGTAAATTATAAGAATTACCAGGATTCATAGATACCGTTTGTTTGTCATAAGGAGATTGCCAGGATCTATAGGTAATATTTCGTAAGTCTCCGTTAGGCATTAGAAAGGTTTTAGTTTCTAGAGGCGCAGGAAAAGAATCTTCCTCAAAAATCAAATAATAAACAACCTCGTCTGAAATGTAATCTTCTTGCGTTTTCATTAAATAATTTTGAAGTCTTTCGTCTTGGTCATCTATCCAACTTCTTTTATATCGCTCTATTCTTCTACCCGCATAGCTGTAACAGTTTGAGGTGCCAATAATATTAGTACCACAATCTCCAGATCCAAAAGGAGCACTTAAAGCATAGCCTTTAAAATTAATTTCAGACCTACCTGGCCAACCCTCTTTATGGTGTTTTACTGTCATATTTTCAATACGTAGTCTATAAGTATATTGAGACCCTCCTCCGTCAGGATCACATTGACCTCTAAATTGTTGTTGTCCCCCAGCATCAGCACAGGGTAATAATTCTAAAACAACTATATCATCTTCGCCAGCCAATTGCTCATTTAATGTTTCATTAATAGGTTCTAATTCTCCACTAGAGTTTTCTTGATACCCTTTCATTATCTGTTCTTGGTTTTCCGTATCATAATCGTCTATGGCATATAATGTTTGTGTGCTATCATAAGGGGCTCTGCTAAGGTGTTTTTCAATATCATAAAGCCTCATTGCTGGATACCAGCTTTCATTCTCAATATTAACAAAAGCATTTAATGAAAATTCTAGTTCGTTATCTATTTGACTATTATCGGTAGTTTTGTCCTGTTCTTCTTGCCCTAACAATACTTGATTAATAACGCTTTCGATATAATATGTATCAAAATTTCCATTATTATAATTATTTAGTTCTGTTATAGCTTTTTTTACATCTTTTTTATTCCTGTTTAACCAAGATGCTATTTTTTTAAGATGAAATCTTTTATAAGATAGTTTTTCATCTAAAGTTGCGGTTTCAATATATGTTTTATCGTACATATTTAGTTCTGCTGTATCAACAACAGCGTTTTCAATTATTTCATCATTATTGGTACAGGCCATAAATAATGAAGTTAAAAATAGTAATAAAAATAGTTTTTTCATAATTTAAAAATTTTAAGATTAATTTAGGTTTTTTAAACTATGTGGGGGAGAGTAAAACAATGCTAGCTTTAAAGCCTTACATCACAAGTTTATCGTGTTAACACTCCAAATCTATAAAAAAAAAAAAAACGTTTTCCAAAATGTTTTAACATTTATTTTGGAGTTTTTTTTATATTTTGGTTGATAGGCGTATAAATAAAAACTTTTAACTATAAAAAAAAAAATATTTGTAATAGGAAAACGAATGCGTCAAGTTGGGAATGTAGAAATCCCTCAAGAAGCATTTATGGCTGTTTTGAAGCTGAATGATTAAGTACAATAGTGACGGCGTGACTTGGAGTCACCCCGTCACTAAATTATATCACCTTTTCCTCCCGTAAAAAAGTTTCTAAATTACTGGCATTCACAAAACATCCACTTACTTTTGAAACCTCATTGCATTGTCTAGAATCTAACTTAACAGACCGACAATCAAAATGCGATAAATCTACTTTTTCAAAATTTGGGTTGATTGCTACACATTGATTTAGCAACTCGTCTAAGGTTTTTTCAATACCGGGTTCTTTTCCGTTTTGTAATAAAAATCC
>JAJRPS010000079.1 GCA_024280635.1 Bacteroidota bacterium
TGGTTACAGCGATTGGTGTTTAGGAGACACCGCAAGAACAAATATGATAACTTCGGATAATTGGAATATTTCTGATGGTGTATTAAATTGTGTGAACTGCTCTGATCCAACTCCTACAACTTGGAATGGTACGATTTGGAATAATGGAGTGCCAAATATTAACAAACCTGCAATAATTAATGGTAATTATAACACTAATTCTGATGGCAGTTTTACATCTTGTGATTGTACTATTAATAATACCTTTACTTTAACAGTCAATGCAACCAATGCTAATAATTATATTAACACGTTAAACCTTATCAATAATGGTAGTATCGTTATTGAAAATAATGGGTCATTCGTGCAGAGCATGGCAACAGCAACCGTTTCAGGAAGCGGACAATATAAGATATATAGAGAAACAACACCTTATTCCGAATATGATTACAGTTATTGGTCTTCTCCATCTATAAACCAAACAATTGGAAATGTCTTTAATACCAATAGTACTTTAATAGCAGGAGCTTCTCACCCAAATGCAATTGATGATGATGATTTTAGTAATTCAAATCACATTTATAAATTTAATACAGCCAATTTTAATGATGATGCTATACCTGTAGATACATACGATGATGAAGGAGATGCTTGGCAAATTGTAAATGCCGCAACTATTATGACTCCAGGAAAAGGCTTTATTGCGATGGGAGCTGGTGCCGATTTTCCATTTACTGCAAGTTTTGCTACAGGACTAAAACAAAAAGTCTTCTTTGAAGGCGCATTTAATACAGGCGATATAACGTATCCCGTAGTTATTGATAATTCAAATACAGACTCTTTTGACAATCAAAATTTAATAGGAAACCCATATCCTTCTGCCATAGATGTGAATAAATTTATGGCTGAAAATATAGGAATTCTAACAGGAGAACTATCCTTTTGGACACATGATACACCTATAAATGGCATAAATCCTGGTCCAGATGCTTTTAATTTTAATAATTTAGATTATGCAGAAGCTACTTCAAATGGAACCATTTTTAACTATGTAAGTACTGGGCAAGGAACTCCTGCAACAACGGCAACACAATTTATTGCTTCTTCTCAAGGATTTATCGTAAACGCAAATTCTAGTGGAAATATTACATTTAAAAATTCTATGCGAGTTAATACTCCTAATAATAATTTTAAAAATTTTAACAATAACCTTGATAGATTTTGGCTAAATTTAACCAATAACTCAATGGCATTTAGACAAATTATGATTGGTTTCCATCATAATGGATCTACTTCATACGACCAAGGTCTTGATGGAAAACGTAATGAAAACGGCAATAATATTGATTTTTTCTCTACTATTGAAAATAACAATAAACGTTATGCAATACAAACACAAGATACCTTTGTAGATACTAAAATTATTCCTTTAGGTATCGAAATTATAAATTCGGGTACTTATAAAATTGGTATTGATCACCTAGAAGGTATTTTCCAAAACGGACAAGAAATTTTAATTTTTGATGAGTTAACACAAGTTTTACATAACTTATCTACATCCGACTACAGCTTTAATATAGATACAACCAGTGATTTAAGGAATCGTTTCTCTATTCGTTTTACAAATAATACTTTAGATTTAAATGATCAAATTAGTATGAATAATGATGTCACTATTTATCCTAATCCATCAAAAGGTGTTTTTAATATTTTACTGGCTAATTTTGAGCTATCTACTACTTATGACGTAACAGACTTAAGAGGTAAATTAATTGTTTCAAATAAATTAATCACTAATAATACAATTGATTTATTACATTTAAGTAAAGGAGTTTATTTTATTAAAATTAAAACAAAAAAGAATACTTTTTTAGAAAAATTAATTATCAAATAATATGAAACCGCGATAAATTTTCCCTAAATATTTAGGAGAAATTGTATTTAATAAATAATTTGAATTTAATATTCTTGAGAAATTTGCAAAAAAAACAACGAATATCAAAGAAACATCGAGACAATACTATCTTTATCCCAAAACTATAGTAATTTATTACCAATTCCGTAATGTTAAAATTTGATTATTTAACAGTGAAGAGGTTACAATTTTTTTTGTACTTTTGATATTAATATTATTTTATAGATTGACCCCTTCAAACTGTACGATATAGATATGAAATTCTTTTATAAAAGAATTAAAATTTATTAATTATTGAAGGTTACTATGAAAATTAAAATACTTTTTACATTACTTATCTTACCTGTTTTTGCGTTTACGCAAAACTTTTCAATAAGTGGCTCTATTCAAAATAAAAATAAAGAAGGTGTAGTTTTTGCTAATATCACTTTACAAACCAAAGACACTATTTATATTAAAAGCAGCGTGAGTGATGCTAATGGTATTTTTATCCTTAAAAACATTAAAAAAGGTATTTATTTAATAAAGATTACTTCTTTAGGTTTTCAAGAACATGTTAATGAAATCAGCATTGCTAAAAATGTAATTTTAAAAACCATTACTTTATATGAAAAACTTGAAAATTTAACCGAAATTGAATTAAACACAAAAAAAGCAAGTATTCAACAAAAAACAGATCGCTTGGTTTTCAAACTAAATAATAGCATCCTTTCAAACAATACCACTTGGGAGATTTTAAAAAACACACCAAGTGTTTTTATTTTTAAAGATAATGTAATGGTTAACAATTCGCCAGCAACAATATATATCAATAATAAAAAAGTGCAATTAAGTCAAAACGAATTGAAAAATTTTTTAGAAATCTATGCTGGTAACACCGTTAAATCTATTGAAGTACTTGCAAATCCATCCGCTAAATACGACGCAAATGGCAATGCTATTATAAATATAATTACCAAAAAAAATAAATTTTCAGGCTATAAAGGCAGTGTTTTTACAGACTATACTCAAGGAATATATGCTAAATATAATTTTGGTATGAATCACTTCTATAAAAAAAATAAATGGGATGTTTTTGCTAATTATACCTATAGCCCAAGTACGGATTTTATTTTTATGGATGAAACTATAAATTACTTTGACAATACCAATAATTTAGAATCTACTTGGTTGGCAAAATACGATATCAAAACCAGTAAAGAAACACATAATTTACTCTTTAATGCAGATTACTCTATCGATAAAAAAAATAAAATAACCTTAAGTACATTACATTATATCCAACCAAAAGAGCTAACAAATAATGATACTTTTGGTGAAGTATTGGATCAAAACAATCAGCTAAACAATACTTATAAGGCAATTAGTAATTTCGATAAAGACACCAAAAACCTTTCCTATTCGTTAGATTATACCAGACAATTAAAAAAACAAGGTGCCTATTTCAATACTAGTATCCGTTATAATTACTATACTAAAAAGGAGGAACAAGATGTGGTTACTAATTATTTTACATCCAATCAAACAATAACAAATACGAATGGTTTTTTAATTAACTCCAATCAAGAAATAAATATCAATACGTATCAAGTAGATTATGGATATCCAATAGATAAAACAATAAATTTTGAAGCTGGTGCTAAATTTGCCAATATTATTTCAAAAAGTCAATTGAAACAGGATGATTATTTTTCAGGAAACACGCAAAATTCCGATACCTTTCTTTACAATGAAACTAACTTTGCTGGTTATCTAAATTTAAATAAAAAATGGGAAAAATGGAACGCTCAATTTGGTTTACGTGCCGAATTAACAAAAACTAAAGGCAATTCGATAAGCACAAATCAAATAGATACAAACAATTATTTTACTCTTTTTCCTACAGTATATTTGAACTATAATCCATCAAAAAATCATATTTTTTCGTTTAGTTATGGCAAACGAATTAATAGACCAAAATATGCACAATTAAATCCCTTTACTTATTATTTTAGTGATTTTGCTGCTAATGTTGGTAATCCTAATTTAAAACCTGCTATTGAAAATAAGATAGATTTAACCTATATGCTACAACGTAAATATAGATTCAATTTGTTTTTTACACACGAAAAAAACAAAGCAGAAGAATTGAGTTTTCAAGATAATGACACTAATTTTGTTTGGTTTATTATTTCTAATTTAAATCAAAAAATCACTTCTGGCTTTAGTTTTTATACCAACTACAAATTAACCAATATTTGGTCGGTTTCTACAACTTATGCGCTTTATTATAAAGAAACCATTTTTCAAACCCAAGAAGCAAACCCTACTTTAGTTACTCAAAATACATGGCGAAATATCTTATTAATAAATAATAACTTTACCCTATTAAAAGATAAAAGTTTACAAGCATCTGTAAATTTTGGCTACTCATCGGGTAATATAATGGGCTCTTATAAACAAAGTGCAAGAAAATATATTCACCTTAATTTTAGCAAAAAAATATTAAAAAATAACGGAACTATTAGTCTGAAAATTTCAGACATCTTTAATACCGATAATCTTAATTTTAGATCCACTTATTTAGATCAAGATAATGGGTATTATCAAAAAAATGAATCTCAAAAAATAAAAATAGGGTTTAGATATAATTTTGGTAATAGAAAATTAAAAGAGAATAAGTCGCAAAAATCTAATACAGAGCAAAACCGAATTGAGTAAAAATTACAGCTCTTTAATTACCAAACATCTTAAATTTTCTAATGCTAACTTCACTTTTTTAAAATCATTTTTACGAATAGAAATAACAAATTCGCAATCAAATTCCATTTTACGACTACTAACGGTAACATTATTATCTTTAATAATTCGTAAAACTTTATTTAAATCTTTATACGCAAAAGAGATACTAAGCGCTAGGTTTATCGTTTTTTCAACGATAACACTCGCTTCTAAAGCGTATTGCGCCGCAGTTCTATAAGCCGAAATTAAACCGCCAACACCTAATTTTGTTCCACCAAAATAACGAACAATCACAATTAAAATATTGGTAACATCTTTTGAAATAATCTGACCATAAATAGGCTGACCTGCACTATTACTCGGCTCGCCATCATCGTTTGCTCTATAACGTATTTTTTCTGTTCCTAATTGCCATGCATAACACCAATGACGTGCCTTATGATGTTCTTCCTTTAATTGTTTAATATATTCTGCAACAGCAACCTCATCTTCTATCGGAAACGCATAACCAATAAATTTACTGCCTTTTTCCTTTAAAATTTCGCCTGTAAAAGGAGTGTTAATAGTTCTATATGTATCTTTATTGTAAATAGGATTTCAATTTATATGGATAAAGTTATTAAAACTATAGAAGAAATTGCTAAAATAATTCCAAAAATATTTTTTAACGTTATTTTTTCTTTAAACAATAACAAACCTAATATAGTCGAAAACAATACAATAGCCACATTGTTAATTGTAAAAACAGTAGAGCTTTCTAAACCTTCGGTTTGCAAAGCTTTTAACAAATAATACATGGCATAATAATTAGGCACACCTAATACAATACCTCCAATTACATTTCGTAAAGTAATTGTTGTTTTTTTACGAATTACTAAATACGCTAAAGAAATTGACCCCAAAATACCCGCAATTAAAAATATAGAAGATAAATAAATAGAAGTTTCCGCTTTTGAAACATAGACTTTTTCAATATATTTTAAGGTAGTGTCGAGAATACCCGAGCCTAAAAATAAAATTAGAGGTAAATAAAGATGCGATGTATTAAAGGCTTGTTTTTCTTTTAACGAAGTAAAATACACGGCAATTAACGCTAATGCTATTCCTATTAATTTATAAATACCTAATACTTCATTATATATTATTACGCCAAAAATTATTGGAATAATTACACTCATTTTACTAGCAACTGCTACAACAGACAATCCTAATTTTTGAGCAGTTAAACCCAAAATATAAAACATCGTAACAAATAAAACCCCTAAAAAAGAAGCACCTAAAAACCAATCTTCATAAGGTGTTTTTTCAATATTAAATCGCACTTCCGAAGAAAAATAAGCTACAAAAAAAGCAATGAAATAATTAAATACAATGGCTTGAAACGTATTTACTTTAAATTTTTCAAAAAGTTTAAAAACAACAAATAATGAAGCGTTTAATAAAACGCTTAAAAAAATATATACCACTTAATTTATCTTTTTAATGAAATTGTTTGTTTGTTATCTAGAGGATAATCATAATGGAAACTCCCAAGTTTATACCTGATTTTTCCTTTATAATTTATGTCTATTCTTTTAGTGGATAAAACCTTTAAAATACTACTGAGTATATCTTGTTGCTTATCTTTAAATGCTTTTTTAAATGGTATAATTGCTGTTAAAGGAAGAATGAACGATTCTTTTTTTGGAATGGTAAATAATTCGGACTCAATGGTTGCAACATCTAAACTATCTACAAACACGTGAATATTTTTTGCTTGTAAAGTGCCTCCAATAGCATTGGGATTATGAAATAAAACCTCAGCTTGTACGGTGAAATTTTTTAAAGAGGTATCTATTAAATTTATAGATTTTACTTCTATAAACACTGGTTTTTCGGTTAAAGAACAACTTAACAGCAAAAAATTCAAAATAAGTAATAGTAAAACAATTCGCATCCATCTAATTTTAGTAATTTTATACGGCGAAATTACGTAAAAGGTTTAATACCTAATCTATATAATTAAACAAAAAACAAAGTGACAATAACTCAATTAAAACGCATATTTCAATCGGAATTAGCATCTGCTTATCCTCAAACCGAAATTAATTCGTTTTTTTATATCTTGTGTGATGAATATCTCAATTTAAAGCGCGTTGATATTGCTTTACAACCAAATTTAAAAGTAGAAGATAAACGTTTTCACAACGCATTAAATGATTTAATAATGCAAAAACCAATTCAATATATAATTGGCACTACGGAGTTTTATGGTTTAGAATTTATAGTAAATAAACACGTGCTTATACCAAGACCCGAAACTGAAGAGTTGGTGCATTGGATTTTAGAAGATTCAAAA
>JAJRPS010000080.1 GCA_024280635.1 Bacteroidota bacterium
CCTTCCCTTTGGGAAGGTTAGGATGGGCTAAACAATAAGAGTTATGATTTTAGAAATGAAAGTTCCTTCTCCGGGGGAATCAATTACAGAAGTAGAAATTGCAGAATGGTTAGTGCAAGATGGTGATTATGTAGAAAAAGATCAAGCCATTGCAGAAGTTGATTCTGATAAGGCAACTTTAGAGTTACCTGCGGAAGAAAGTGGAATTATTACCTTAAAAGCTGAAGAAGGTGACGCCGTTGCCGTGGGTGCTGTAGTGTGTTTAATTGACACCAGCGCGAAAGCCCCTGAAGGCAGTGCTCCAAAAACAGAAGCACCTAAAGCAGAAGAAAAAAAGGCGGTAACTCCTGCTCCAGTAGCAGCCAAAGCAACTACATACGCAACAGGAACAGCATCTCCAGCAGCTAAAAAAATATTAGCCGAAAAAGGAATGTCAGCTTCTGAAATTAAAGGAACAGGAAAAGACGGTCGTGTAACAAAAGACGATGCTGTAAAAGCAACACCAGCTATGGGTACTCCAACAGGTGGCGTACGTAGTACGGGACGTAAAAAAATGTCAATGTTACGTCGTAAAGTAGCAGAACGATTAGTGGAAGCTAAAAATACAACAGCTATGTTAACCACGTTTAACGAGGTAGACATGCAACCTATTTTTGACTTGCGTACCGAGTATAAAGAAGCTTTTAAAACAAAACACGGTGTTGGATTAGGCTTTATGTCTTTCTTTTCTAAAGCAGTAGTAAGAGCCTTACAAATGTATCCAGATGTAAACTCTATGATTGACGGTAAAGAAATGATTACTTTTGATTATTGTGACATTTCTATTGCAGTTTCAGGTCCAAAAGGATTAATGGTACCCGTAATGCGTAATGCAGAAACCTTAACTTTTAGAGGTATTGAATCGGAAATTAAGCGTTTGGCTATTAAAGCACGTGACGGTAAAATTACAGTTGATGACATGACAGGTGGTACATTTACGATTTCTAACGGTGGTGTTTTTGGGTCTATGATGAGTACTCCAATTATCAATCCTCCGCAATCTGGTATTCTAGGAATGCACAACATTATACAACGTCCAGTAGCTATTGATGGTCAAGTAGTAATACGTCCAATGATGTATTTAGCATTGTCTTATGACCACAGGATTATTGATGGTAAAGAATCTGTTGGTTTCTTAGTCGCTATTAAAGAAGCGTTAGAAAACCCAGTAGAATTGCTAATGAATAACGATATTAACAAAGCTTTGGAAATGTAATATTTTCAAATGCAATTTTATATATAAATCCCGAAACTTAAATTAGTTTCGGGATTTTTTTTATATGTTCCGATGTGTTGTTGAATTGGTGTCTTATTTTTTATTACTAAATAAGCTCCTTCCAAAACTACAATGCTTGTAAAACACTTAAGGATCCAAAAACTCTCCTATTGCTAAAAAACTTCTAATATAGTATTTGTACTAATAGCTTACTTATAAAATAAATTGTGAAGACACTAATACTAATGATAAAAATATTTTTCATCTTTATTTATTTTAGGATAATTATTCTGACCTATAGATATATATTTAATTTTTAACTGCTTCAAACTAAATCCCTTTAATCTTTATTACGTACACATATTTACAAACAAGTTTTTTTTAAGAACTCACAATATAAACAACAAAACCACCCCTAGTTAGAGGTGGCTTCTTAATTAACGAATACTTTATTTAAACTACTTTTCTTTAGAAAGATTTGGATTAATTTTAATATAATTAATACCCATTTCTTCTGATTTATCCCATATTTTTGGTTGCATATATTTTCCTTTTTGTCCTTGTTTTTTATCTAATTCTGGAATTGCTTTTTCTGGGTATTTTTGCATATACCTATCGTTTCTATTTGCATGTACTGTCCAAGAAACTTTAGCTCCAGCTGCTCCTCCTGAAATTACAAAAGAACCATTATTATCAATTTCTGTTTTAACATACATATTTGGCATTGGCTGCCCTATTGCCGATAATTGATAGGAGTAATTAATATTAATTGCTGTAAAATAATTTGGCAATTGTACTTTTGCATTCCCATTTGCATCAAAAACCATAACCCCTCTATACATATTCAACACTTCATTAGACTCAACTGAATAATGTCTTAATAATTTATTTTCAGGATCTAATGGATGATCAATTAAAAATGTTTTTACACCTCCTGCCCCTGAATCATCTGGCGTATATAAACCGTACCAATTTCCTTCTCCATACACTCCATACCCAAACCCAGCACCTGTTGTTACTGACCTTCCTACAACACCTTTAGCATCCACTGTCGAACCAATAGCGACATTAACATGTCCTAGAACACCTACAGATGCATCATCAGCAAAATTCGTTCTCCCTTCCATTGCTGGAACTGTTGCCGATTCACTTTCTCCAAAAATAGTAGCCATTGTTCCTGTTGTAGAAAAATTTTCCGCCCAAATAGCAGCTCCTTCACCACTTTGCGAAAAATACCCCGCCGCAGCTGATGAACCCACACTACTTGTTCCATATACATTAAATGCATATTCATATCCTGTAGTTGTACCACCTGCCCCTCCATCAATATCTACTAAATCAAAAGCAAATGCTGGTGTTGGGTTATTAAATAAAAATCGTCCTGCACTATCCAACCTAAATCGTTCTATATTATCTGTACGCAATGCTAAATCTTGCGTGTCTATTGTCCCTAAAAATGCTGAAGCAACTGACGTCCCTCCATTACCTAATAAAGACCAATCCAATCCTCCTGGAGAACCTGCAAACGCAACCCATCTTACTCCATCCCAGTAATACAAACCAGGAACTACATTATTAGGAGAAACTCCTGCTGCTGCCGTATTCCAAACAAAAGTACCCGCTACCGGTACCCCGCCCCCATTAGGGTTTACCACTGGCGCTGAAACTGTAATATCTGTTAAAGACACTTGTGGCGGCAAAAGACCTCCTGTTGCAGAAGACACCTCAAGTGCTGCATTTGGTGTAGTAATTCCTATTCCTACTTGTGAAAAACTAATTTGTGAACATAGTGCTATGGAAACCATACACACTAATCGTGAGAAAGTGATATTCATTATTTTTGAAGGGTATTATAAGTTATTTTTCATATTTGTATAATACAAACATAAAAAATAATTATTAATTAGTAGTTGTTTTATCTATATATTACACAAATTACTCGGTAAAGTGTGGTTTTATTGATAAATTTTCCAGTAATAGTCATAAAACACCGAATATCCACAGTGAGAATTCAAGAACTTAACACACTTATTGAAATATCTTTTATAATTTGTATTTTTGTAAAAAAACACCTTGAATCAAAAAATAAATTTACAAAAATTTGGGATAAATACCAGTAAATATCAACTCTATCTAAAAAGAGATGATTTGTTAGGCGATGGTATTTCAGGTAATAAATTACGAAAACTAAAATACAACATTATTGAAGCTCAAAACAATAATTTTACTACCGCATTAACTTTTGGAGGCGCATATTCCAATCATATTTTAGCAGCTTCCTATATAAAAAAAAAACATCACCTTAATATTATTGGAATTATTAGAGGGGAAGAGTTGCAAGATAAAATAGACTCCAACCCAACCCTAAAAGCTGCTCAACAAAACGGAATGCAACTTCATTTTGTAACCCGTGAAGCATACCGCAACAAAACTGATACGGACTTCACCCAATATTTAAAAAAGAAATTTGGCGATTTTTATTTAATTCCAGAAGGTGGCACTAACTCACTAGCTATAAAAGGTTGTGAAGAAATCTTAACTAATAAAGATGATGATTTTGATTACATCACTTGTGCAGTTGGAACTGGAGGTACTGTTTCAGGTATTATTAATTCGACAAAAAAACAACAAGAAGTCATTGGGTTTTCTGCTTTAAAAGGTAACTTTTTAAAACATGATGTATCAAAAATGATTCACCAAAATAAAAATAATTGGAGCATTAATACCAATTATCATTTCGGAGGATATGCTAAAGTAAACGAAGAACTCATTCATTTTATAAACGATTTTAAAGAAAAGACAGACATACAACTAGACTCCATATATAACGGGAAAATGCTATTTGGCATCATTGATTTACTTAAAAAAGGGTATTTTAAAGAAAATACAAGTATTTTAGCCGTTCATACTGGTGGACTACAATCTATTGAAGGTATGAACCAATTGTTAAAAAAGAAAAAACTACCCCTTATTAATTATTAAAATGAAAAAACTACTATCTCTTATCTTTACTGCTTCCCTCATCATTAGTTGTGGATCAAGTCATGTTATTACCTCTAAAAAAGAACACAAAGGGTATCAGCCTAAAAAAACAACACCAAAAGGAATAGAAATTGTTACTCAAAACGATAGTAACACACCTAAAACAACACAACCTCTAGTTAATACCGTACCTAAAACCTTTACCAATAAAGTTGAGAAATACATTTATAAATACAAAAATATTGCTCAATATGAGATGCAACAACACGGTGTACCCGCAAGTATTACTTTAGCACAGGGTATCTTAGAGTCAGGTGCTGGACAAGGAGATTTAACCCAACGCGCCAATAATCATTTCGGAATAAAATGTCACAACTGGAAAGGTGAAAAAGTATATCATGACGATGATAAAAAAGGGGAATGCTTTAGAAAATATACCAACCCTGCGGATTCCTTTAGGGATCACTCGTTGTTTTTATCTGGGCGCAATAGGTATGCTTCTTTATTCAAGTTAAAACCTACCAATTATAAAGGGTGGGCAAAAGGATTGCGAAAAGCAGGTTATGCTACCGACTCCAAGTATCCTAAAAAACTAATTAGCATAATTGAACGCTACAAGCTATATCAATATGATACTGTTTCTAAAATAAACATCCCTACAAACACGAAATCATATACCGTACAGCAAGGAGATTCCTTGTATAACATTGCTAAGAAATTCAACACATCTGTAGCTAAAATCAAAAAAATTAACCATTTAACCGACAACAATATCAATGTCGGTCAACAATTAAACATACAATAATGAGTATTTACAAAAGAAGTAGCAAACTTTTTCACGAGGCAACACAATACATTCCTGGAGGTGTAAACTCGCCTGTTAGAGCATTTAAATCCGTTGGTGGTGATCCAATTTTTATCAAAAAAGCAAAAGACGCCTATTTATATGATGAAGATGGAAACATCTTAATTGACTACATAAACTCTTGGGGACCTATGATTTTAGGACACGCAAACTCAAAAGTAGTTGATGCCATTATTGAAAAAACAAAGTTAGGAACTTCCTTTGGTACACCTACCGAAATTGAAACCGAAATTGCAAAACTAGCCGTTTCCATGGTGCCTAATATTGATAAAATTCGTTTTGTAAATTCCGGTACGGAAGCCTGTATGAGTGCTGTACGTTTAGCAAGAGGTTTTACCGGTAAGGATAAAATGATAAAATTTGCAGGGTGCTATCACGGTCATTCCGATTCATTTTTAATTCAAGCTGGTAGTGGCGCCATGACATTTGGTAGCCCAAATAGCCCTGGAGTTACAAAAGGAACTGCACAAGACACCTTACTAGCTACTTATAATAACATTGAAAGTGTACAGCAATTAATTGATGCCAACAAAAACGAAATTGCATGTATTATAATAGAGCCTGTAGCAGGTAATATGGGATGTATTCCTCCTAAAGCAGGTTTTTTACAAGATTTGCGTAGTTTATGTGATGTGAATAATATTTTATTAGTTTTTGATGAAGTCATGACAGGATTTCGTTTAGCAAAAGGAGGTGCACAAGAATTGTTTGGTATTGCTGCCGATATTGTTTGCTTTGGAAAAGTTATTGGCGGTGGATTACCCGTTGGTGCTTTTGCTGCTCGCAATGAAATCATGAATTACTTAGCACCACTTGGCCCAGTATATCAAGCAGGTACATTATCTGGAAACCCATTAGCCATGGCAGCGGGATTAGCCATGTTGCAACAATTAAACGAAGGAAATACTTATCAGAGTTTATTAGAAAAAACAAACTATTTACACGAAGGGTTACATAAAGTATTAACTGTTTCTGGCGTTGATTTTAAAATCAATCAAGTAGGTTCTATGATTTCCTTACATTTTACTAAAGATGTGGTTTCTGATTTTACCTCAGCAAGCAAAGGAGATAATTCATACTTTAAAAAATTCTTTCACGGAATGCTAAGCAGGGGGATTTATATTGCACCAAGCGCATATGAAACTTGGTTTTTATGTGACGCATTAACTTATGAAGATCTAGACAAAACCATTAGCGCTTGTTCTGAAATTGTAAGTGAATTTTAATTTAAAAATAATAGCTTAAATAGAGTTACATAAAAAAAAGCACCCAATGGGTGCTTTTTTTTAGTGTTTTGCTTTAAAATTACGCTGTCTTTTTAGCGGCACATTTTGCTTTACAAGCTGCTTTTTTTGCTGCACATTTAGGGCAGTTAGCATCTTTACAATCAGGGCTACATTTAGTATCACACTTTTTTGCAGAACATTTTGCTTTATTTGCTGCACACTTTGCTTTACAAGCTGCTTTTTTTGCTGCACATTTAGGGCAATTAGCATCTTTACAATCAGCGCTACATTTAGTATCACACTTTTTTGCAGAACATTTTTTACTATCCTTAGCGCAACATGGTTTTGTACACCCTGGCTTACAAGATTTTGAAAAATCAATTTTATATTGATCTCCGTTAGAAGCTACTTTAGCAGCTAACAAATCAGTCGTTACTTTACTTGCGTCATAAGACACCGTTGCTGTTTTGGTTTCGAAATCTACTTTTGCAGATTGAACCCCTTCCATTTTAGATAAGCTTTTTTCAATTTTAGCAGCACAACCTATAGCACAAGTCATACCTTCAATTTTAAATGTTGAAGTTGCTAATTTATCAGCAGCTACACTTCCTTTTTCTGCCACTTTTTCTACAGTGTCCACCACTACAGTTTCAGCGTCTTTTGCTTCTTTTTTACAAGATACAGTAGCTATCAATGCGAATGCAATAGCCATCATTTTTAATGTTTTCATTTTGTTATTTTTAGATTAGTAATCACAAATATACTAAAAACAAAGAATTATCACTGTTTTTTATTCATTTTTGCAATATGAAAAACAATACTAACAAATGGATTTATTTAATTACCCTTTCCATTATATGGGGAAGCTCCTTTATTTTAATTAAAAAAGGACTAATAGGTCTAAACGCCTACCAGCTCGGTTCTTTACGTATTATTTTTACTGCTATTTTTCTATTTATAATTGGATTTAAATCATTAAAAACTATAAAAAAAGAGCAGTATAAAGCAATTGCATTTTCAGCATTTTTAGGCAGTTTCATTCCCGTATATTGCTTTGCTTTTGCCGAAACAGAAATTGACAGTGCTATTGCTTCCATCTTAAATTCATTAACACCTTTAAGTACTTTAATTTTAGGCTATTTTATATTTAACCTTGCTTTTACTCAAAAACAATTATTCGGAATTATCATAGGCTTATCTGGAACCTTTTTACTTATTATTAGCGGTGCCAACTTAAATCCAGATCAAAATTATTGGTTCAGTATTTTTGTAATCATCGCCTCAATTTGTTACGCATTTAATGTAAACATCATTAAAACCCACTTAAAAGGCGTTAAGCCTTTAGCTATTGCAACGGGTAATTTTGTAGTCATTATTATTCCAGCTCTAATAGTATTGAGTTGTACAAATTTTTTTTCTACAGAAGTATTATCAGCACCTAAAACGCAAACTGCAATGGGCTATATTGCCATCCTTTCTATATTTGGAACTGGTATTGCTAAAATAATGTTTAATAAACTAGTACATATTTCTACTCCAATTTTTGCATCTTCAGTAACCTATACTATTCCTATTGTGGCGTTGTTTTGGGGTGTTTTAGATGACGAAAAAATGAATTTAATTCAAATTATAGCCGCTTCAATTATTTTATTAGGAGTTTATTTAGCAAACAGAAAAGCATAAAAACACACAAATACTTTTGATAATTGATACATCGGTTTAACTTTGTAGGTCATTCATAAATGAATTTATCCAATGAGTAAAAAAAGACTACGTCAAGAAGCACTTATATATCACGCAAAACCAATACCTGGTAAAATTAAAGTAGTACCCACTAAAGGTTACGCTACTCAACGTGATTTAGCATTAGCCTACTCTCCAGGAGTAGCAGCACCCTGTTTAGAGATAGAAAAAGATCCCAAAAATGCTTACCGTTATACTGCAAAAGGAAATCTAGTAGCTGTAATTACTAACGGTACTGCTGTTTTAGGTTTGGGTAATATTGGACCACTTGCCTCCAAACCAGTAATGGAAGGAAAAGGATTACTTTTTAAAATATTTGCTGATATTGATGTTTTTGACATTGAAATAGACACTACAGATGTTGACTCTTTTATTGAAACCGTAAAAAACATAGCCCCTACTTTTGGAGGCATCAACTTAGAAGATATTAAAGCACCTGAAGCTTTTGAAATAGAAAGACGCCTGAAAGAAGAATTAGACATTCCTGTAATGCATGATGACCAACACGGTACTGCAATTATATCGGCAGCGGCATTATTAAATGCTTTAGAAATTGTTGGTAAAAAAATTGAGGAGGTAAATATTGTGGTTTCTGGAGCAGGTGCGGCAGCAATTTCCTGTACACGTTTATACAAATCATTTGGTGCAAACCTTAAAAATATTGTGATGTGTGACAGTAAAGGAGTTATTAGAAATGACAGAGAAAACCTTACTGGCCATAAATTAGAATTTGCATCGGATAAAAATATAAATACATTACTTGATGCCATGAAAAATGCCGATGTTTTTATCGGTTTATCCAAAGCGGATGTGGTTACTCCAGAAATGTTAAAGGTAATGGCAAAAGACCCTATTGTTTTTGCTATGGCGAATCCGAATCCTGAAATTGCCTATAAATTAGCAATTGATACTCGTGATGACATCATTATGGCTACCGGCAGAAGTGATCATCCTAACCAAGTAAATAACGTACTTGGATTTCCATTTATTTTTAGAGGTGCATTAGATGTAAGAGCCACTTCTATCAATGAAGAAATGAAGAAAGCTGCCGTTATAGCATTAGCTAAATTAGCAAAAGAACCCGTTCCAGAACAAGTAAACATCGCTTATGGAAAAACAAAGCTTATTTTTGGAAAAGATTATATCATTCCTAAACCATTTGATCCGCGTTTAATTTCAAAAATACCTCCTGCTATTGCAAAAGCAGCTATGGATTCTGGCGTAGCTACTGAACCTATTGAAGACTGGAACAAATACAAAGAAGAATTAATGCTTCGTTTAGGCTTCAACAATAAAATCGTTCGCCTAATACACAGTAGAGCCAAATCAGAGCCAAAAAGAATTGTTTTTGCAGAAGCAGATCATTTAGATGTGTTAAAAGCAGCACAAATTGTACATGATGAAGGTATTGGAGTTCCAATTCTTCTAGGAAATAAAGAAGTGATTTCAGAACTAAAAAAAGAAATTGATTTTGATGAAGAAGTAATTATTATAGACCCAAAATCTCCTGAAGAAAAAGAGCGTAAAATCCGTTACGCAAAAAAATATTGGGAAACAGCACAACGCAAAGGAAAAACTTTTCATGAAGCAAAAAGCTGGATGCGTGAGCGCAACTATTTTGCTGCAATGATGGTAAATGAAGGCGAAGCAGACGCTTTAATAACAGGATATTCAAGAAGTTACCCTACCGTTGTAAAACCTATGTTAGAATTAATAGGTATGGCTAAAGGGGTTACCCGTATAGCGGCCACCAATTTAATGATGACCGAAAGAGGCCCTATGTTTTTAGCAGATACCTCTATTAACATCAATCCAAACGATAAAGAGTTAGCTCGTATTTCCAAAATGACTGCTCGCACGGTACGCTTGTTTGGTATGGAACCCGTTATTGCAATGATATCATACTCAAATTTTGGGTCTTCTACACATGAAGATGCCCAAAAAGTATCTAAAGCAGTAGCCTTTATGCACAAATACTATCCTGACATTATTGTAGATGGAGAGTTACAAACCGATTTTGCTCTAAACTCCGAAATGCTTACCAAAAGTTTTCCATTTTCTAAATTAGCAGGTAAAAAAGTAAATACATTAGTTTTTCCTAATTTATCTGCAGCAAACATTGCTTATAAAATGCTAAAAGAATTGAACAACACTCAGTCTATTGGACCTATTTTAATGGGAATGAATAAACCCGTACACGTATTACAATTAGGTGCAAGTGTTGACGAAATGGTAAATATGGCAGCGGTTGCTGTAGTGGATGCACAACAAAAAACAAATGCCGAAGCAAAAAAATAACAATACAAACACTTTATTTTAAAAAGTGTATTTTTGAAGATTAAACAACCAAAATAAATGATTGCTCAAATTCAAGGTAAACTCATCGAAAAAAAACCCACCAATGTAGTTATTGACTGTAATGGTGTAGGCTATAATATTCACATTTCATTACATACTTTTTCTTTGTTGCCTGAAAATGACTTTTTAAAACTATATACCCATCTTCATATTAAAGAAGATACACATACCTTATATGGTTTTATTGAAAAATCAGAGCGTGAAATTTTCAAACTACTAATATCTGTGTCTGGTATTGGCACTAGTATTGCACGTACCATGCTTTCCTCTTTATCCCCAAAACAAGTCATCCATGCATTAGCTGCAGCTGATGTGGCTACCATACAATCTGTAAAAGGAATTGGCGCTAAAACTGCACAACGTGCTATTTTAGATTTAAAAGATAAAGTGTTAAAATTATACGACATTGACGAAATTTCTAATCAAACCAACAATAGAAGTAAAGAAGAAGCGTTATCTGCTTTAGAAGTATTAGGTTATAACCGTAAACAAGCCGAAAAAGCTTGTAACGCTGTACTTAAAACAACCCCAGATGCCAACGTAGAAACGATTATTAAATTAGCATTACAAAATCTGTGATAACACATAACAATACAAAAAGCAAATACATTGCTAACGGAATACGGTTAATATTACTATTGGTAACAACAACTTTTTTTGCTCAAAATCCTGTTATACAAGATTCTATTCAACCACAAGTTGGATATAATTTAGGGCAATTAAACATGCCTAACCCAAACAGTATTACCTCAAAATACACCTATGATCCATTTACAGACCGTTACATGTATACCGAATCTATTGGAGATTTTAACCTTGATTATCCCATTATTTTAACCCCTGCTGAATATGAAAAAATAGTGCTGCAAGAACAAATGCAACAATATTACAAAACTAAATTAGATGCTATTGCAGGTAAAAAAGACGGTAGCAAAAAAGCACGAAAAAATCTTTTACCTGAATTTTACATTAATTCTAACTTTTTTGAAAGTATTTTTGGAAGCAATACTGTAGAGGTAATTCCTCAAGGATCTATAGAAATGGATCTTGGCTTTATTTACACCAAACAAGACAATCCTGCCATTTCCCCTAGAAATAGAACGAATTTTACTTTTGATTTTGACCAACGCATCAGCTTGAGTTTATTAGGTAAAGTAGGTACCCGACTACAAATAAATGCCAATTATGATACCGAGTCTACTTTTGGGTTTCAAAATCAAATCAAATTAGAATATACTCCTACTGAAGATGATATCATCAAAAAAATAGAAGTCGGTAATGTAAGTATGCCCCTAAACAGTTCTTTAATTACAGGAGCACAAAGTTTATTTGGGGTAAAAACCGAATTGCAATTTGGAAAAACAACGGTAACTGCTGTTTTTTCTGAACAAAAATCACAACGTAAAAATGTAACCTCACAAGGCGGTGGCACGTTAGAAGAATTTGAGCTTTTCGCATTAGACTATGATGAGAATAGGCATTTCTTTTTAGCACAATACTTTAGAAACAAATACAACAGTGCTTTACAAAATTATCCGTTTATTAATTCAAACATACAAATTACACGCTTAGAAGTTTGGACTACTAACCGAAATAACACCGTAAACAATGTTCGTAATATTGTAGCCATCCAAGATTTAGGAGAAACCGCTATTGTAGGATCTTCTGTTCCTATAACTGCCCCTGCAAATGCATATCCTGATAATAGTAATAATGGATTTAATCCTGAAACTATTGGTTCTGGATCTGTACTAACATCTGCCATTAGAGATGTTGCATCTGTTCAAGCTGGTTTTGGATCACTAAGTGGTTCTGTAGCTGAAGGTATTGATTATTCTAAATTAGAAAATGCCCGTAAATTAAACCAAGGATCTGATTATTCATTAAACACTCAATTGGGATACATTTCTTTAAATCAACGATTAAATAATGATGAAGTATTAGCCGTTGCTTTTCAATTTACCGTAAACGGACAAGTATACCAAGTAGGTGAATTTGCTACTGATGGTGTAGACGCCACAACCGTAACCAACACAACCCCTAGCAACAGTGTTGTAACTAACAATAACTTGGTATTAAAAATGCTTAAAAGTAACCTGACCAACGTAAATCAACCGGCTTGGGACTTGATGATGAAAAACGTATATCCATTAAATGCATATCAATTAAGTCAAGATGGTTTTAAATTAGACATTTTATATACCGATCCTTCTCCCGTAAACTTTATTACCAGTGCAGGAGATCCTTTGCCTGCGAACGTAGAGCAAACACCTTTACTACAAGTTTTTAATTTAGATAAATTAAACTTTAACAATGACCCTCAACAAGGTGGTGATGGCTTTTTTGATTTCTACCCTGGTATTACAGTAAATACAAAAAATGGAAACATCTACTTTACCACAATAGAACCTTTTGGAAAAGATTTATTTGATAAATTACGTTTAAGCAACACCGAAATCTATGATGATGGTATGGATTTAACCGATGCGGAGTTAGCTACCTACAACACCAATCAGTTAAAATATGTATATAAAAAACTATATGCTTCTACTAAAACTGTAGCACAAGAGAATGCTGATAAAAATAAATTTCAATTAAAAGGACGCTACAAATCATCTGGAGGAAATGGTATTTCCATTGGCGCATTTAATGTCCCTAGAGGCTCTGTAACTGTAACTGCAGGCGGACGTCAATTAGTAGAAGGCGTAGATTATACGGTAGACTACCAATTAGGACAGGTGCAAATTTTAGATGAAGGCTTAAAAGCATCTAACATTCCTATTGATATTTCTGTAGAAAACAATGCAGTATTCGGACAACAGTCCAAACGCTTTATGGGTGTAAATGTAGAGCATAAATTTAATGACAACTTTGTTTTATCAGGTACTATTTTAAACTTAAAAGAACGCCCTTTAACACAAAAGGCTGCATACGGTTATGAACCCATTAACAATACAATATTAGGTTTTAGCGGTAATTATTCTACTGAAATACCCCTACTAACCCGTTTGGCTAATAAATTACCCAATATAGATACGGATGTCCCCTCCAATTTATCTGTAAGAGGAGAATTTGCATATTTATTGCCCGGTACTCCAAAACAAACACAATTAAACGGAGAAAGCACCAGTTATATTGACGATTTTGAAGCCTCCAAAACCGCTATCAATGTAAAAACACCTTTCTCATGGAAACTATCCAGTCCACCAATTGGATTTGGAGGAGGACTTACCAATGACAACATTGCAGCAGGTTACAGTCGTGCAAAACTAGCATGGTATAATATTGACCCTATTTTTTATAGCAACAATAAACCTACAGGCATTAGTAATGATGACATATCCACATTAGAAACCCGTAGAGTTTTTATCAATGAAATTAACAACCAAACCATTGCGTCAGGACAAACAACCGTAATGAACACTTTGGATTTAGCCTATTATCCTGCTGATAGAGGACCGTACAATAACAATCCTATTTTAGGGACTCCAAATAATAACTGGGCAGGTATTACCCGTCAATTGAGCACTACGGATTTTGAACAAGCCAATGTAGAATTTATCGAGTTTTGGATGCAAGATCCATATTATGATGATACTACTATACCTTCTATTGGAGGTAAATTAACCATTAACTTGGGTAGTATTTCTGAAGATATATTAAAAGATGGTCGTAAACTATATGAAAATGGACTGCCTCAAGATGGCAGCACCACTAATACCACCTCAACCAACTGGGGTAAAGTACCCACCAATCAAGCATTAATTTATGCGTTTGACACTACCGGTCAAGAACGTATCAATCAAGATGTTGGATTAGACGGTTTGAATGATGGTGAAGAAGCTGCAATTTACACTAATGGAGCAACAGAAGATCCTTCGGGAGATAACTATACTTATTATTTGAATAGAGATGGTAATATTTTAGATCGATATTTAGATTATAACGGTACACAAGGGAATTCGCCAGAAAATGTATCTGATACTAATAGAGGATCTACCACTCAACCTGACGTTGAAGATATTAACCGTGACAACACCATGAATACCATTAATAGCTATTATCAATATGAAATAGATATTACTTCAGGCATGAATGTAGGTGATGTTGGCGCAGAGTTTTTAAGAGATGCTAAAACCGTAAACACCACACAACCAAACGGAACAAACAAACAAGTACGCTGGTTGCAATTTCGGATTCCGCTAAAAGGAAGTCACGCACAAGCTATTAATGGAATTAGTGACTTTAGATCCATCCGCTTCATGCGTTTATTTTTAAGTGAATTTACACAAAATACCGTCTTGCGTTTTGGTACTCTTGACTTAGTACGTGGTGATTGGAGAACCTACTCTCAAACACTCGATTTAACAGACGTTAATGTAGATGATGATCCTACCGATTTTGAAACGGGTGCTGTAAATGTATTAGAAAACATCAATTATGTATTGCCTCCTGGAGTAGAACAAGAGGAATTGTACAATAACAATACTGTAATTGCACAAAATGAGCAATCCTTGTCGCTTAGGGTAAAAGATTTGGAAACCCATGATGCAAGAGCTGTATTTAAAAATATCCAAATTGACATGTTGCAGTTTAAAAAAATTAAATTATTTATACATGCAGAAGCATATTCGGCAGCAGTAGGTTTAGCTGACAATGAACTTGTTGCTTTTTTACGTATGGGTAGTGATTTAACAAACAACTACTATCAAATAGAAATACCTCTTAAGGTTTCTAGCTTAAACAGTAATAACCCTGCAATTGTATGGCCTACCGAAAATGAAATTAATTTACCTTTATCGGTATTAAAAGAATTAAAGGGAAGTCAAATTACCGCTTCTGGTATTGACCCAACACTAAAATATGTAAATGTTACTGAAGATGGTGTAATTGTACCAGGTGTTGTCAATGAATTTGACCCCATTACCACAAAATATCGTATTGCCATAAAGGGTAATCCCACCATTGGACGCATTAGAAACATGATGTTAGGTGTTAAAAACCCATCAGCATCCAATCTAATAAATGGTGAAGTTTGGTTTAATGAACTGCGTTTGGCAGACATGGACAATAAAGGTGGTTGGGCTGCTTTAATGAGTACAGATGCTAATATTGCCGATTTTGCAAACTTTTCTGCAACAGGAAAAAGAAGTACTATCGGTTTCGGAGCATTAGAACAAGGTCCTAATGAACGTAGCAGAGAAGATATAAAACAATATGATTTGGTTACCAATATGAATATTGGACAATTATTACCTAAAAAATGGGGACTTAATATTCCATTTAATTATGCTATTGGAGAGGAAGTTATCACTCCTAAATATGATCCTTTATATCAAGATATTGAGTTAGAGACCATCATTGATCAAAACCCTGATGATGAAGATTTTTATAAGGAACGCGCTCAAGACTATACCAAAAGAAAAAGTATCAACTTTATTGGTATACGTAAAGAACGTACAGGCGAGAGCAAACCTCATTTTTATGATATAGAAAATTTCACCTTTTCTTATTCCTATAATCAAGTAGATAAGCACACCTATGAAATCGATAATTTTATAGAACAAGGTACTCGAACTGGAGTTACCTACGGACATTCTTTCAAAGAAAACTCTGTAGAACCTCTAAAAAAATTGAAGTTTTTAAACAGAAGTAAATACTTTAAAATCTTACAAGACATCAATTTTAATTTGTTACCCGCAAACATTTCATTCACCTCCAACTATACCCGTTTGTACAACAAACAGCGTTTTAGAAATGTAGATGATATTGCAGGAAACTTACCATTACCTGACTTATACAAACGTAATTATATGTTTGACTGGCAATACAACATCAGTCATAATTTAACCAAAAGTTTGCAATTTAACTTTAGTGCTTCTCGTAATAATATTGTTAAAAATTACATTACCACAACGGGTATTATTGATAATGACAATACTATTTGGGACGACTTTTTTAATATTGGAGACCCTAACCGTCACTCACAACAGTTTCAGATAAATTACGATTTACCATTAAGCAAACTACCTGTTTTTAAATTTGTAAAAGCTAATTATTCTTACACAGGAGATTTTCAATGGCAAAAAGGATCCGATTTATTATCTACTATTGCAGAAACTGATGCCTTTAATAATCCAACAGGAAGAACTTTTGATTTAGGAAACTCGATACAAAACGCACAAACACATAATATAAATACTTCATTAAACATGAAACATTTATATAAATATATTGGTTTAGAAAAAAAGAATTTCAAAAAAACTTTTGCATCAAAACTAAGAAATAAAAAAGCACGTAAAACAAAAAAAATAAAACGTTTAAAAGCAAAAGACTCATTATCAGAAAGTAAACAAGTAAAAGTAGATTTAAAATTAAAAGATTTAGACACGCAATTGGCTGAAATAAAAGCAAAAAGCAAAACCAAACCAAAAGCTAATTTTAGCAATAAAGCCTTTAATTTTGGAGTTGGTTTACTAACCTCTATCAAAAAAGTTAGAGTAACTTATAATGAAAACAGAGGAAGTTACATACCCGGTTATGTTAATGATGTAGGTACTGTAGGTACTTTAAAACCATCTTTTGGGTATACTTTTGGTACGCAAGATGACGCACTACGTTATGAAGTCGCTAAAAAAGGATGGTTAACACTATACCCTAGTTTCAATGAGCAATACACCAGTAACAAAATAAGAACATTAAGTATTAATGCCAATTTAGAACCTGTAAAAGATTTGAAAATTGACTTATCTGCAAATCGCACCTATCAAGATACTGATACTGAAAACTATCGTATTGATGGCGCTGATATTAATGGATTAAATGGAAATTATATTCCCCTTACACCTAACCGATCAGGAAATTTTGCTATTTCTACAGTGTTAATTAAAACTTCATTTCAAAAAAGTGACGAAAATCAATCGGCAATATTTGAAACCTTTAAAAGTAACCGTAAAGAAATTGCATTTCATTTAGCTCAACAAGCAGGTATAGATATTAATAATGCTGCAAATTTAGATACAGAAGGTTACCCTATTGGCTACGGAAAAACAAGTCAGCAAGTATTATTGCCTGCATTTTTAGCCGCCTATACGGGGCAAGATGCAAGTAAAACCAAAACCAGTATTTTCAGAAACATTCCAATCCCTAACTGGTCTATGAAATACATCGGTTTCATGAAAAATACGTGGTTTAAAAAACGTTTCAAGCGTTTTTCTCTATCACATGCATATAAATCCGATTATACCGTAAATCAATTTCGCACTAATTTAGAGTTACAAGTCAACCCTAATGATAATATTGATCAAGCTGGTAATTTTAAAAGTGAAACCATATTATCAAACGTAAACCTAACAGAGCAATTTAGTCCGCTAATTCGAGTAGATTTTGAAATGAAAAATTCGATAAAAATCGGGTTAAAAATGGATAAAGACCGAGCAATGTCATTGAGTTTTGATAACGGATTAATGACTGAAATTAGAGGAAACCAATATACCGTATCTTTAGGATATCGAGTAAAAGACATTAGTTTTAAAACCAAATTAGCAAAAGGAAAAAGGGTAACAGGTGATTTAAATTTAAAACTTGATCTTTCTTTCCGTAATAACAAAACTATTGTACGCTATTTAGATTTAGAAAACAATCAAATAACAGCTGGTCAGAAACTATGGAATGGTTCTTTTAAAGCAGATTATGCCTTAAGCAAAAACTTTACCGCATTATTCTACCTTGACTATACCTTCTCTGACGCTGTAATTTCAACGTCTTTTCCACAAACTACAATACGAGGAGGATTTACTTTACGATATAATTTTGGTAATTAAAGAAACATCCTATCTTTGCATAATAATAACTTATTAAATACAAAATAATGAATTTTCCAGAAGAATTAAAATACACAAAAGATCACGAATGGGTTAAAATAGATGGTGATGTAATTACCATTGGCATCACAGCTTTTGCTGCAAACGAATTAGGTGACATTGTTTATGTTGATGTTGATACCGTAGATGAAACACTAGACCAAGAAGAAGTTTTTGGTACTGTTGAAGCCGTAAAAACAGTTTCTGATTTATTCATACCTGTATCTGGAGAAGTAATTGAATTCAATGAAGCACTAGAAGACGAACCAGAAAAAGTAAATACCGATCCTTATGGTGACGGATGGATGGTGAAAGTGAAAATTTCTGATGCCACTCAATTAGAAGAATTATTATCCGCAAGTGCCTATAAAGAATTAATAGGTGCTTAATAAAAAACAATGGTTGGGTGTAGCATTAGCATACACCCTTTTTCTTTTTATTGCTAGCCTAGCAACTGTAAACATACACGTAACTTCATCTTTTAAACATAAAGATAAACTTGTACATATTGGTATTTATGTAGTATACACTACAGTATGGTTTGCTTTTTTTAATAGCGAACAAAAAAAGACAAACTACTTAAAAGTAATTCTACTTGCTTTTACTACTGGTATCCTAATAGAAATATTACAAGGAGTATTTACCTTAAATCGCTCAGCAGAAATATTAGATGTTGTTGCTAATAGTATTGGAATTGCAATAGCAATCCTCCTTTTAAAACAACCAAAAACAACAAATATGCTAAATTTGAAAAAATAATTTCATTTTTAGTGATTAATTAGTTACTTTAGCCACAAGTATAAAACCAAATTATAATGGAATTAAAGAAAAACCCAAAAGCAGATCTTAAAAAAAATAGTGCATTTTACTTTGCATTAGGTTTTGCTGCAGTGATGTTAATCACCTATTTAGTGCTTAACCATAAAACATATGACAAAACAAATTACGATATTGCACAATTAGATTTGGGTGATTTAGATGATGAAGAAATTCCGTTAACAGACATCCAACAAACACCACCGCCACCGCCACCGCCACCAGCAGCTCCTGAAGTTATTGAAATAGTTGAAGATGAGGTGGAAATTGAAGAAACCGTAATAGAATCAACAGAAACAGATGAAACAGAAGAAGTTGTGGAGGTTGAAGAAGTTGAGATTGAAGAAGTTGAAGAAGAAGTAGATGTGCCTTTTTCTGTAATTGAAAATGTACCTATTTTTCCAGGTTGTGAGCGTAAAAAAAACAACAACGATCGTAAGAAATGTATGTCGGAAAAAATACAAAAATTTGTAAATAACAAATTTAACACCGATTTAGCTGCTGACTTAGGACTAACCGGTCGTCAAAAAATATTAGTCATGTTTAAAATTGACAAACGAGGTGATATTGTTGGCGTACGTGCAAGAGCACCACACCCTGCATTAAAAAAGGAGGCAGAAAGAGTAATCAAATCTTTACCTAAATTTAAACCAGGTAGACAACGTGGTAAAGCAGTAGGTGTACCATACTCATTACCTATTATTTTTCAAGTAGAAGATTAAGTCAATCATTGATATTTATAATATCTAAAATCCCGAGCAAATTGCTCGGGATTTTTTTTGGTATGCTTGTTGTATTATATAAATTTCACTTTAAGATTTCGTTAACATTTTAAAAACCATTTGCTACAAATGGTTGACTATTTTAATATCTAAATCTTATTTTATTTAACACCTAAAACCATTGATTATGAAAGCAATCCAAAACCAGAAAGTGACTGCGCAAAAACAATTGTCATCACGAGAAAAAAAACATCAAGTAAATTTAAAAAACAATAGCGGCATCCATTTTCAAATTGGACTCATAGCGGTACTGTTTATGGTATTCGGACTTTTTCAATTGCAATTTGATAAAAAAGAATACGCCAAAAAAATTGCAATTACCGAAATTTCAGATGGAGAAATCATCCCTTTTAATTATGTAATTGAGCAACCAAAGGTTATACCCGTAAAAAAAGTACAACCCAAACGCAAAAAAACAAGTACACATTTTAAAGAAGTAGATAATGATACAAAAATAGTAAAAAACCTACCTATTATAAACAAACCTGTTGTGCTAGAAAAAGCACCATCAGTAGGTAGTATTTATGTAGATGATGTACCAGAAGATGTTGTAATTCCTGTAAATTTTGTTCAAATATTACCCACTTTTCCTGGTTGTGAAAAATTCAAAACTAAAAAAGAAAAAATGGCTTGTTTAAACAAAAAAATAGCCAAACACATTAGCCGAAAATTTAATAGTGATATTGCTGCAGATAATGGCTTAACAGGCAGACAAAAAATAATGGTCATGTTTACCATTAATACTAATGGTGAAATTGTAGATGTAAAAGCACGCGCTCCACACCCTGCTTTAGAAAAAGAAGCGATAAAGATGGTACAGAGTTTGCCAAAAATGAAACCTGCAAAGCAAGGGTATAAAAAAGTGTCAGTTTCTTTTTCGCAACCCATTATTTTTGAAGTAAAATAATCGTTTTTATATAGCAAAATAACAGCCACTAATTATAATGATTAATGGCTGTTATTTTTTTATTGCCATAATCAGTATTTATTGTATTTTAGCTAAATATCTGAAAAATACTATTCTTTGAAAAATTATATTACCTTACTTATACTCTGTTTTAGTGCTTTTACACAAGCACAAATAAATAATTCACATGAAAAATACCCCATTTTCACCAATTGCGAGAGCAATACTATTATAGAACTCCCTACTTGCTTTAATCAACAAGTAGAAGCAAATTTTAAAAACAATTTTACACTCCCTGAAATTGTTAGTAAAGATGCGTATAAAGGCAGTATGAATATTTTATTTGAAGTTACCCAAACCGGTAGTTTTAAGGTGTTATTTGTAAATGCTACTTATTCCGAATTACAAGAAGAAACAAAAGAAGCATTTTCAAAATTTCCTACAATTACTCCTGCAACTTATAATGGCAAAGCAATATATACCCAGTATAGCATGCAAGTGCTCATTCCATCTTTGGATATGGTTCAACCCAAAATAGACACTAAAGAAGTGCGTAAACCTCAAAACAAATTGGAAGCTGCTGCAATGGAATATGATAGCATTATCAATTTAGGGAAGGCAAATACTATACAATACAAAAGCGGATTAAACATTCCCTTTACGCATCAAAATTATGCTAAATTTGACCCCAACATGAATATTTTAGGGAGCAATTCGCACACCGCAGTAAAACCCTATAGTTATAGTGAAGTTGCTAAATATTACGACTTTGAAAAGGAATTATCACTACTACAAAAAGATAAGAAAACGTGGTTAGGTAAAAAACTTTTTAATGAACATCTTGTTGCTTTTGAAGGTAAAGACTATTGGTTTACAGCAGATGTTGTTGTCGATTTACAATTGGGTAAAGACCTAAAAAGTGATTTATCTAAAACCTATAATAATACTAGAGCTGCAAATATTCAAGGAGGGTTAGGCTCCAAAATAAATTTTTCAACCACCTTATATGAAAGTCAAGGACAATTTGCAGATTATGTAAATGACTATGCCCGTAGTATGGCGCCAGCAGGAGGAAATCGAGGTATTGTACCTGGAAGAGGTATCGCAAAGGAATATAAAACTGATGCTTTTGATTATCCTATTGCAGAAGGATACATCAGTTATCGTGCTAGTAAAATGTTTACCGCACAATTTGGTCATGGTAAAAACTTTATAGGAGACGGCTATCGTTCCCTTTTTATTAGTGATGCTGCAAGTCCACACCCATATTTAAAACTAAACACCAGTTTTTGGAAAATAAAATACACCAATACGTGGATGTGGCTTAAAGATGTCCGAAATGCTGCAACTGTTGATGGTGCTTTTGGAAGCAAGTATATGGCGACCCATTTTTTAAGCTATAATGTTTCTAAAAAATTAAATATCGGATTGTTTGAATCAGTTGTATGGTCAAACAGTAACAATAGGGGTTTTGATGTCAACTACCTAAACCCTATTATTTTTTATAGAGCCATTGAGTTTTCTACAGGCTCAAGAGCAGGTAATGCCCTTATTGGATTGAGCGGGAAGTATAAAGTAAACAACAACATCAATACCTATGGGCAATTTATTATTGACGAATTTTCTACCAAAGACATCTTTGGCAGTAATAAAAGTTGGAAAAACAAATTAGGATATCAATTGGGTATCAAATATTACAACGCTTTTAAGCTGAAAAACTTAATGCTTCAAGCAGAATATAATCAGGTACGCCCCTACACCTACTCTCATGATGAATTACTCTTAAATTACGGACACAATAACCAATCCATGGCACATTTATGGGGCGCTAATTTCAGAGAATTTATTGGTATTGCACAGTATCACAAAAAACGCTGGTACGGAATGGCAAAGTTAATTTATGGGCAACGTGGTTTAGACTTCGGAGATGGTGTAAGCTATGGTGGAGATATTTTTATCAATAATGATAACCGCCCATCAGACAACAATATTTTACTTTTACAAGGTAACAAAACCAATCTATTTATTGCCGATCTTCAACTGGGCTACTTAGTAAACCCTACCACCAATTTAAAAGCATATATTAATATAACACAGCGTAGTTTTAGACCAGAAACCACTCCTGCTAATTTTGAAGAAAACACCACATGGGTAAACTTTGGTTTCCGTACTGATCTATTTAATTGGTATTTTGATTTTTAGTCGGTCGTAGGACGACAGCCAATAACATTAGTTAGATGATAACTGTCAAAACCGAAAGCATCATTAATTTTTCGTTTTTTTATCTCAATACTAACAAGTCTTTTATCTTATATCTTTCAGCGCAGCGGTCTTTACACTTTTAATAAAAAAGTCTTTACACTATATATGAAGTCTTTATTCTTTTAATATATTTGCATAAACAAAACAACACCATGAAATACAAAAGAATACTATTAAAATTATCAGGAGAGGCATTAATGGGGGAAAGGCAATACGGTATTGATCCAAAACGCTTAGCTGAATATGCTGAAGATATTAAAGTATTAGTAGATAAAGGTTTGGAAATTGCCATTGTAATTGGTGGCGGAAATATTTTTAGAGGTGTTGCAGGTGCTAGTAATGGTATGGACAGAGTTCAAGGTGACTACATGGGTATGCTAGCTACTGTAATTAACGGTTTAGCATTACAAAGTGCTTTAGAAGATGCTGGCGTGCAAACCCGCTTACAAACAGCAATTAAAATTGAAGCAATGGCTGAACCATATATCAAGCGTAAAGCAATGCGACATTTAGAAAAAGGACGTGTGGTTATTTTTGGCTCAGGTACAGGAAACCCGTATTTTACAACCGATTCTGCTGCTGTTTTAAGAGCTATTGAAATCAACGCAGAAGTAATTTTAAAAGGTACTCGTGTAGATGGTATTTACAATGAAGACCCTGAAAAAAACCCTGATGCTATAAAATACGAAACCATTAGTTTTGATGAAGTGATTCAAAAAGGATTAAAAGTAATGGATATGACTGCTTTCACATTGAGTCAAGAAAATAATTTACCAATCATTGTATTTGACATGAATACCCGTGGTAATTTATTAAAAGTAGTTTCTGGAGATATAATTGGAACCATTGTAAAATAAAATTTGTGTAAAAAAATAACACCTAAAATCCTTAAAATAAATTAGACTATCGCAATCCGAATTTTGGCGTAATTTTTGTCTACTTATTATTATAAATAAAAACAATTATGGAAGAAATAAACTTTATTATAGATACTGCAAAGGAAGGTATGGAAAATGCACTTTCTCATTTAGACAAACAATTAATTAGAATTAGAGCTGGTAAAGCAACTCCCTCTATGTTGAGTACGGTTATGGTTGATTATTACGGATCTTCTACTCCACTAGCACAAGTAGCAAACATTGCTACTCCTGACGCGCGTACTATTACCGTACAACCCTGGGAAAAAAGTTTAATGACGGAAATTGAAAAAGCAATTACTTATGCTAATTTAGGATTCAACCCAATGAATAATGGAGAAAACATAATTATTAGTGTACCACCATTAACTGAAGAAAGAAGGTTTGAATTAGCAAAACAAGCAAAAGCTGAGGCCGAAGATGCAAAAGTTGGTGTACGTAACAACCGTAAAGATGCTAATAACGAAATTAAAAAATTAGACAGTGCATCTGAGGACATGAAAAAAAATGCTGAAGCAGAAATTCAAAAATTAACCGATACCTTTAGTGCTAAAATAGAAACTATTTTAGCCGCTAAAGAAATAGAAATTATGAAAGTGTAATATATTTACATTTCATAACTCACTACTAAAAACGACTTAAAAAGGTCGTTTTTTTTTGTTTCAAAACAACTGCTATAATCCTTGCAAATTATTTAACTTTGCAATCTTATCAAATATTATGGCAAAATTATTTAGCGTAGGTTTTTGGGCAGCTATTGCTCGTATTATATTAGTAAACAGAACAGCTGTACTCATTATTGTAGCTTTAATTACGGGTGGCTTAGCAACACAATTTAAACACATGCGCTTTACCTACACCGAAGCTAACCTATTACCTGATGACCATAAAGTAAACATTACCTATAATAACTTTTTAGATAAATTTGGAGAAGAAGGCAACTTGGTGGTTATTGCCGTACAAGATTCATCCTTTTTTACACCACAAAAATTTAACGCATGGAACCGACTCTCAAAAGAACTTGCTACTGACAAAAATATCGATTTAGTAGTAGGTGTAGGTAACATCCAAAAATTAACCCGAAACAATAAAAAAGGTGCTTTTGATTTACAACCACTTGTACAGGATACAGTAACCACACAACATCAATTAGACAATATTAAAAAAGACTTATATTATAACTTACCCTTTTACAATCACTTTTTATATAATGCCGACTCCAACACCTTCCGTACCGTTATTTATATTAATAAAAAAATTGTAAACACCCCTATCCGCAAGGAACTTATTGAGAACTTTCTGATACCAAAAATAAAAGCTTTTGAAAATGCTAATCATTTAGATGTTCGCGTTTCAGGAATGCCATACATCAGAACTTTAAACTCCAAAACTATTATTAGTGAAATTGCCTATTTTATATTGGCTGCACTTGTGGTAACAGGCTTAATATTCTTTCTCTTTTTTAGATCTTTTAGAGCTACCGCTATATCATTACTTACTGTTATTATTGGCGTTATGTGGACCTTCGGTTTTTTAGGATGGCTGGGGTATGAAATTACAGTACTTACGGCTATTATACCTCCATTAATTATTGTTATAGGTATTCCCAATTGCATCTTCTTAATCAACAAATACCAAAGTGAAGTAAAAATTCATGGTAATCAAGCCAAATCATTACAACGTGTAATTACTAAAGTAGGTAACGCTACCTTAATGACCAACTTAACCACCGCTGCTGGCTTTGCTACCTTTATTTTAACCAAAAGTGATTTATTAAGTGAGTTTGGTACCGTAGCCTCTTTAAGTATTATCTCAATTTTTATCTTATCCCTATTGATTATTCCAACCATTTATAGTTTTATGCCTTTACCAAAAGAAAAGCATTTAAAACATTTAAACACCAAATGGATTGACAATTTTGTAACCTGGATGGAAAATGCAGTAAAAAATAAAAAAATTGCTATCTATAGCATTTCTCTACTCGCACTAATTATTAGTTTAATTGGGGTTTTTCAAATTAAAGTTACTGGTAGTTTAATAGAAGACATGCCAAAAAATACCGAGTTTTTTAGAGACATTCGCTTTTTTGAAAAAGAATTTGACGGTATTATGCCTGTAGAATTTGTAATTGACACCAAACGTAAAAAAGGGGTTATGAAATTAGCCACTTTAAAACGCATCAATAAACTGGAGGAAGCTATAAATGACATTCCAGAGCTTTCCAAACCCATTTCTGTAGCTAGTTTAGTAAAATATGCCAAACAAGCATACTATAACGGAAACCCTAAATATTACCAATTACCAACATCTCAAGAAAAAACCTTTATTTTATCTTACGCGAAAAAAGCAACGGGTAATATCAATTTCATGAAAAGTTTTGTGGATTCTACCGGAAGATATGCTCGTATTTCTACTTTTATGAAAGATATCCCTACCCATAGAATGGAAATTATAGAAAACCAATTGCAACAAAAAATAAGTAAAATTTTCCCTAAAGACCGCTATAATGTTAGTATTACTGGTAAAGCATTAGTATTTCAAAAAGGTACTAAATATTTACGTGATAACTTATTTTTATCTTTAGGACTTGCAATCGTTATCATATCTTTGTTTATGGCATATATGTTTCGTTCAGTAAAAATGATTGTCGTATCCCTTATTCCTAACTTGCTTCCTTTAGTTATTACGGCTGGATTAATGGGTTATTTAGGCATCCCAATAAAACCATCAACCATACTGGTTTTTAGTATTGCTTTTGGTATATCTGTAGATGATACCATTCATTTTTTAGCCAAGTATCGTCAAGAACTACAAGCCAATAAATGGCATGTACGCAAGTCCGTTTTTAAAGCGTTACGTGAAACAGGTGTAAGTATGTTTTACACCTCTATAGTGCTTTTCTTTGGATTTAGTGTATTTACCATTTCTAGTTTTGGAGGTACCGTTGCACTAGGAGGTTTAGTATCTGCTACCTTACTATTTGCCATGTTAGCCAACCTATTATTATTACCATCTTTACTATTATCATTAGAGAATACTATAGCCAATAAAAAAGTGTTGAAAAAACCTCGTATTCAAATCATTGAAGATGATACGGAGAACGAAACTGCTATAAAATAAATTTAACGCTCCGTCTAGCTTCTTCCTATTATAGGTGTCATAAAAAAAGCCGCTAACAATATTAGCGACTTTTACCACAAAAAAATTTACTTAATATTGTCAATCAAATGACATTAAGAACCTACAAGCTATAAAAATATTAACATACGTTATGTGAGTTAGCGTAAATTTTAAAAACTCACTACATTTAGGGGTAGCATATTTACGAAAAATTACCTGTAAAAAATAGCCAAAATTCACACTAAAGAAAGATAAAACTTTATATTTGCATCCAATACCTGAAGTTTTTAGACTTCTACATATATTACAATTATTTTAATAGCAACAATATGAAATCAACATCCGTTTTACAACTCTTAAAAGGAGAACAAATTACACAAACCGTTACTATAAAAGGATGGGTACGCACCTTTAGAGCCAAAAGATTTATCGCCTTAAATGATGGATCAACCATTAACAATATACAATGTGTAGTTGATTTTGAAAATACTGATGAAAACACTTTAAAAAGAATTACTACTGGCGCAGCTGTTAGCATAACAGGTACACTAGAAAAAAGTGAAGGGAAAGGACAAAACATAGAAATTAAAGTAACTACCATTGAAATTTTAGGAGATTCTGACCCAGAAACCTACCCAATACAACCTAAAAAGCACAGTTTTGAATTTTTACGTGAAAATGCACATTTGCGCACACGCACCAATACCTTTAGTGCTGTAATGCGTTTACGTTCGGCTTTATCATTTGCAGTACATAAATATTTTAACGAAAATGGATTTTACTACATGCACACTCCTATTATTACAGGTAGTGATGCTGAAGGTGCTGGAGAAATGTTTCAAGTAACAGGGCTAGATTTAAACAACCTCCCTAAAAATGAAGCAGAAAAAGTAGATTATACTAAAGATTTTTTCGGAAAAGAAACCAATTTAACCGTATCAGGGCAATTAGAAGCAGAAACTTTTGCAATGTCTTTAGGTAAAGTATATACTTTTGGACCTACTTTTAGAGCCGAAAACTCAAACACCTCTCGTCATTTAGCAGAATTTTGGATGATAGAACCTGAAGTTGCCTTTATGGATTTAGCAGGTAATATGGATTTAGCAGAAGATTTTTTAAAATCGGTAATCTCTTATATTTTAGAACACAATAAAGAAGATTTAGCCTTTTTAGAGCAGCGCTTAATACAAGAAGATAAAAGCAAACCTCAAAAAGATAGAGCAGAAATGAGCTTAACCGATAAATTAAAATTTGTTGCCGACAACAATTTTAAACGCGTAAGCTACACCGAAGCGATTGACATTTTAAGAAACTGCAAACCCAATAAAAAGAAAAAATTCAAATATATTATCAATGAATGGGGTGCTGACTTACAAAGTGAACACGAACGTTTCTTAGTAGAAAAGCACTTTAAATGTCCCGTAATATTATTTGATTACCCAGCCAACATTAAAGCATTTTATATGCGCTTAAATGAAGATGGTAAAACCGTACGTGCCATGGATATTTTATTTCCTGGAATTGGAGAAATGGTGGGTGGTGCGCAACGAGAAGAACGTTTAGACGTACTTTTAGAAAAAATGAAAGCCCTAAACATTGATGAGGAAGAATTATGGTGGTACAATGATTTACGCAAATACGGTACCGCAGTGCATTCTGGTTTCGGACTTGGTTTTGAGCGTTTAGTCATGTTTGCAACCGGAATGACAAACATTAGAGACGTAATACCATTTCCAAGAACGCCACAAAATGCCGCATTTTAATCGCGGGGCGATAGCCAACTAAATTTAATTACCTGATGCTTTACTTCTAAATTTAACAACTAAAAGCAATATCTAAATTGCCTATATCAAGGAAGTATAATTGCAGGGAAATATCTAAATAATAAAAAACCTACAAGCCCTTTAATTCTTGTAGGTTTTTTTTATCTTTACCCATATGTTAAAACAATTTCTACAATTCAAACTATCGCAAAAACTATCTCCTCAACAAATACAGTTGATGAAGCTAATACAACTCCCTACACAAGCTTTTGAACAGCGTTTAGAGCAAGAGCTAGAAGATAATCCTGCGCTAGACAAAGGAAAAGAAGAACTTGAAAAGGATGACTTGTATGATAATGATTATGACGATGCCCCAGAAAGTGATATAGAAGAAATTAACATTGACCATTACATTAGTGATGACGAAACCCCAAGTTACAAATTACACACCAATAATTATAGTGCCGATGATGAGGAAAAAACCATTCCGTACGCTGCAGGAACTACATTTACTCAATATCTAACCAATCAATTAAATACCTTTAGACTAAGCGAACAAGAATATGAAATTGCCTTGTTTTTAGTTGGTAGCATCACCAATAGCGGATATATTAGACGAGAAATTGAAGATATTGTAGATGATTTAGCATTCACTCAAGGAATTTATACTACTGTTGAAGAAGTAGAAAATATATTGACCAATGTAATACACAGGTTAGAACCTAACGGCGTTGGTGCTAGAAATTTACAAGAATGTTTATATATTCAGCTCAAGCAGAAACCCAAAACTAAAAACCGAGAAAACGCTATTAAACTGATTACTGATGGTTTTGATGCCTTTACCAAAAAGCATTATAAAAAATTAATGCAAAAATTTAGTATTACGGAAGATGAGCTTAAGGATGCCATTAAAGAAGTAGAAAAATTAAATCCGAAACCAGGAGGTAGTTATGCAGGAAACAACCGAATAACAGAGCATGTGGTTCCTGATTTTACCATTAAAATTATAGAAGACGATTTACACCTGAGCTTAAACGGAAGAAACGCCCCTGAACTTCACGTATCTCGTGAATATAGCAACATGCTAAAAGGGTATAAAGCCAGTAAAACCAAAACCAAAGATCAAAAAGACGCCGTACAATTTATCAAACAAAAATTAGACGCCGCCAAATGGTTTATTGACGCTATTATACAACGCCAGCAAACCCTTATGCTTACCATGAGCGCCATTATGAATCATCAAAAAGAGTACTTTTTAACAGGTGATGAAACCAAACTCAAACCGATGATTTTAAAGGATATTGCTGACGAAATTGAAATGGATATTTCTACCGTATCTCGTGTTGCAAATAGTAAATATGTAGACACTCCTTACGGCACCAAATTAATCAAAGAATTTTTCTCTGAATCCATGAAAAACAGTGATGGAGAAGATGTTTCTACTCGTGAAATCAAAAAGATTTTACAAAACATTATTAGTGAAGAAAGTAAGAAAAAACCATTGACAGACGAAAAATTAGCAGCACATTTAAAAGAAAAAGGATATCCTATTGCTCGTAGAACCGTAGCTAAATACAGAGAACAATTAGACATCCCTGTTGCTCGACTACGTAAAGAAATGTAACTAAAACAATGGAAATTTCATGTTAAATGCCATTTTAAAAGGAACATCTTATTTATTTCATCCTATATTTATTTCGTTTTATGGCGTGTGTATTTATTTTCTAAATACCGCAAAATACTACCCTACAAAACACATGCAAATTAGAGTATTGCAAATTTTTATACTCACCATACTCATACCTCTTTTAATTTTTAGAGTTTTAAAAAAAATGCAACTCGTCACCTCTATAATGGCGGAAAAAATAACCGAACGCAAAATCCCTTACGCTATTGCCGTTTTTTTAAATCTATACATTACTCTTTTTGTTTTTGATGAAAATCAACCCGAATTACATTACTTTTTTGCAGCAATAACCTTTACTAACATTAGTTTTTTGCTAATAAGTTTTTTAAACTACAAAGCCAGCTTACATGCTGGAGCTATTAGTGGGCTAACCATGTTTACAGCAGCTTTAAGCATACATTATCAAAATAAAATGATTATTCTTATTGGGTGTTTAATACTTATAAACGGCTTGGTTGCCTCTTCTAGGTTACACTTAAAAGCACACACAAAAATAGAATTGATTATCGGATTTGTTTTAGGTTTTTTTCCGCAGTTTATAATGATGACTTATTGGATATAAACAGTAGATTGTCAGTTTTTATAAAACACTAATAGTCACCAGTAACAGTTCTTAAACTTAAAAAAGTAAAAGTCACATAAAATGCTTAACTTTGTAATTAGGCTTTATTATCATTTATAATCTAACAACTATTTATATGTCAAAATTTGGTGATTTAATAGCAGTAAACGTACCTGTATTACTGGAGTTTTATGTAACTAACACTACGGAAACTACGAGCATGCAAACTGTTTTACGCGATGTTGCTGCTACTTTGGGCAATCAAACAAAGATTATTAAAATTGATGTTGATAAAAATCAAAAATTAGCAGAAGCCTTACGCGTAAAAGGGCTACCTACTTTAATGATTTATAAAGATGGTGAAATGAAATGGAGACAGAGTGGCGAACAAGATGTAAATACTTTGGTAAATTTAATTAAAGAATATATTTCTTAATTTTATAAAACTTTAAACACATACCCTCTTTTTGTAAAATACACTAACACTTTTGGTAATACATATTTTAGTTTTTCATGAGCTTTTATACTATCATGAAAAACAACAATGCTCCCATTTTTAGCAGTTTCAATTACATTGTTCAAACATTTTTCTTTTGATATAGAAGTATCAAAATCGGCAGAAAGCACATCCCACATTACTATTTCATATCCTAATTTCTGTAATGCTTTTGCTTGACTATTTTTGATTTTACCGTACGGAGGTCTAAATAAAAGTTGATTTGAGAATTTACTGATTTGTTGATTTGCCTCTAAAACATTCGCAACATAAACACTTGTTTTTGTATGCCACCCGTTTAGATGATTTTGAGTGTGATTTCCTATCCTATGCCCTTTCGCTATTATTTTTTGCGCCATTTTAGGATGACTTTCCATGTTTTTACCAATACAAAAAAAAGTAGCCTTTGCTTGATATTTTTCTAATTCCGACAATACCCATTGTGTTATTTTAGGCGTAGGACCATCATCAAAAGTTAAATAAATCACTTTTTGAGTTGTCGTTTTATTCCAAACAAACTTCGGAAATAACCTTTTTATCCAATTAGGTGTTTTTATAAAATAAAGCATCAGTATTTATAATATCAATCCCATTTGTTTTTTATACAACAACAGCGCTTTACTGTCCGACAAAGAAGCTACATAACTAGAAACTCCTAGTAATCGTTCGTATAAAAAATCACTATCAAAAGCAGTAATTTCTGGCAATGTTTTTAAAACTAACTTATCAAAATGAGAAGACTTACCTGTTATATTATGTTCAATAGCATTACTGTAATTTTCCAATAACTTAGAAATTACTTGATACCCTACAATCTCCTTTTCAATAACCTCTTCACTTTGGTAAATTTTACGAATACTGATATTTATAATATCATTAATTTGAGCCTCATACTTACATTTATCTATCAATCCTGTTGCGTAAGTACCATTTAAAATAGCTTCTTCGTTTTTAATAAACACTGAAACAGATTCTTGTATTAATGCACCAATTGCCAATGCTCGCAAATAAGAAACTCTTGATTTTGTTGTAGTAAGTTGTGTGTACTTTTTAGTATCAATGGACGCTCTCACTAAATTCATAAGAAACTCCAATGCCTTTTCTTCTTCAATTAACCCTAGGTTTATGCCATCTTCAAAATCAATAATGGTATAGCAAATATCATCTGCTGCTTCTACTAAAAAAGTTAAAGGATGACGTGAAAAGCTTATCGTTTCACCATTTCTAGTTTGTTGTAAACCTAAATTTTGAGCAACATCTAAAAAAATATTTTTGTCTTGCTGAAAAAATCCATATTTTTTATCTGCTACATGGTTTGTTGGTTTTTTAGGTAATGATTCTTTCGGGTATTTCATAAAAGCACCTAAAGTTGCGTATGATAAACGTATGCCTCCATCTTGTCCGGTATCGGATTGTGAGACCAAATGAAAACCGTTTGCATTACCCTCAAAATCAACTAAATCTTGATATTCTTTTTCTGTTAATTGAGTCTTGTATTGCACACCACTACCCTCTTTAAAAAAAGATCCTATTGCTTTTTCTCCTGAATGCCCAAAAGGCGGGTTCCCTATATCATGTGCTAAAGCTGCAGCAGCTGTAATGGCTCCAAAATCGGTTGATTTATATCCTAACTGCTCTAGTTTAGGATACTTTTTTAAAATTTCAATTCCTACCATTCTACCTAAAGAACGGGCTACTACAGAAACTTCCAAACTATGTGTTAAACGCGTGTGTACAAAATCGGTGTCTGACAAAGGAATAACCTGTGTTTTGTCTTGCAGACTTCTGAAGGCAGTAGAAAATATGATGCGATCATAGTCTACTTCAAACCCTAAACGATTTTCATCTTGTTCATTTCGGTTGCGTTTTTTCGTATCTCCGTATCGTTTTAACGACAATAGTTGTTCCCAGTTCATTTCTTATCTTTTTAATAGCTGCAAGATACTTCTTTTTTAAAATTCACTTTAGTTAAATAGATATTATTCAAACACTAGTTTTGTAACAATTGTTA
>JAJRPS010000081.1 GCA_024280635.1 Bacteroidota bacterium
CTTCATTTTGGGTAATATCTCCATTACCTCACCATCTACTCTAACCTTAGTGAACCCTTGTTTTCCTATGCTTTCAAACAACTCTCGATAATGTCCTTTTCTGCTTTTAACAATAGGTGCTAAAATGAGTATTTTTTTATCTATATAATCCTTTAATATAAGCTCTTGAATTTGATCATCACTATAGCTTACCATTTTTTTATCGGTTACATAGCTATAGGCATCTGAAGCTCTTGCAAATAATAATCGTAAAAAATCATAAATTTCAGTAATGGTTCCTACTGTGGAACGCGGACTTTTACTAGTTGTTTTTTGTTCAATGGCAATTACAGGCGATAAACCATCTATTTTATCTACATCAGGGCGCTCCAAACCACCTAAAAACTGACGCGCATAAGCTGAAAATGTTTCAATATAACGACGCTGCCCTTCTGCATAAATAGTATCAAAAGCCAATGATGATTTCCCTGAACCTGATAACCCAGTGATTACCACCAACTTTTCCCGCGGTATTTGAATATCAATATTCTTTAAATTATGAACTCTTGCTCCTTGTACGTCTATGTAGTTTTTAAATTTTGCCATTTATTTTTGAGAAAAAGCAAAGATAGTAATTTAATTTCTGGGTAATCCTTCGATAAGTCAAATTTACTGATGGCAAATAATTTGATTATTTTTTATAAATTTTATCACTCACAAGTTTTTACTGTTGTAAATTTGCGCTTCACAAAACAAAAATATAAAATTTATGAACTTAATTCAGCGTATTGGTTTTTATGCTATTGGTGTAGCTCTTGGTAGCGTTGCTGTTACTTTTTTTTGGTCAAAAAAAGGGACGTCTTTTTGTTATTTACCTAATTGTAGAACGTTAAAAGACATCCGTTTAAAAAAACGAGTATTTTCGCCTACTGTACAACAGCTAATTGATAATAAAAAGCTAGATACCGCAGCTATTACCGCTACTTATTTGGATGGAAGTGTGAATTTTTCAAAAAGTAAAACCAAATTAAAATCGTGTAAACAATACTATATTGACAGTGAATTTAATAACAAAACTTATGAGTTTTTAGTTGAAAATTGTGACAGTATTGCTACTATAAAAAATGTAATTATTAAATAGTTTTCTATTATTTACTAGCTAACAAGATCTGTTATTGGTTGCATTTCTAGTAATTTAGAAATACTAGGTTTCATGAATATTCTTTTGAAACCCACTACATTGATAATGTATTGCGAAAAATAATCTTCTCTTATTATATATAAAACATAAAAGCCGAAACTTTCGTTTCGGCTTTTATGTTAATATTGAATTGTTATTAGTTGTTATGTACAATTACTTTTTTAGTAATTTCTACGTCATTTTTAGTGATTACTTTTACTAAGTATGTTCCTGTACTTAATGTATTTGTAGGGAAACTATAAGTTGTATTTGCTCCTAATTTTACTTTATTATATATCGTTTTACCTGTTACATCAAACATTGTAAATGCTTTTACATTGTAAGCTTCCGGATTTTTAATAATTAAACTTCCTTCATTATTATTTTGGAATACTGTAAAAGAATTTGCAATTTCATCTTCTTCAATTCCTGAAACAACTCTTCCATCTTTAAAAGTAATTTCAAAACGATTTGCATACACTCCTTGATCTAAAGTAATAACATATTCACCATTAAGTATATCCGTATACATGTTGGTTACATTATCATATAAATACACTTCCATACCAGCTGGTGTATCTTTTATACTATTTACGCTAATTTTAAATTCATTGTTATTTGCTTCACTTGCTAAAAGCGTAAAAGGTAAACGAGCATCAACATCATAAGTCATTGACTTGATTGCTAATTTATGATCTCCTAAATGAATAAAAGCATCCGTTTTTAATAAAGCTGGTGCATCAGCATCTGTACCGTCTTGATAAATATCATGACTCGTTTGATTTCTAAAAGCAATTAAACTTTCTCTAAAATAGGTATCGTTAATTCCTGTCCAAATTCTGATTTCAGGTATAATGGTTGGGTTGTTTAAAATATCATTATAATCCAATCCATTATGTGACATTCCTACAAAATTTTGTGTTGCTGGAGCAGGTGTTGCATTTTTTTCAAATACATCAACCACTGGTCCTGACTTCACATATACACGCATTTCATTATTAATTAACACGTTTCCTCCTGCATTATCATCAAGAGTACGTACTATAAACCCTTGTCCTATTGCTGCATACCTTCTACTAAAAGTACCTGAATAGCTGGTACCTGTTCCTCCTGATGAACTTACTTGATTACCCAAATCATCATACATTACAAATGTTGCGGGCACAAAACTTCCGTGATCTGCAAAATTATTTAATACTCCTGGAGTCCATACCCCATAACCTGCTTGGTAACCTTGTAATTGGTGGGTGGTAGATGCATCTTGATAAAAATAAACTGCCTGCTTTAAAAATGTATTTTTATCTGCTGTATTAGCAGCATTTCTAAATAATAATTTTAAATCTAATGTTGAAGGGTATGGATTCCCCAACAAAGACTCTACATAATGCCCATTACCTGTTGGTGACATCCCTAAAGCTGTTTGAGCTGTCCAATCTTGGTGTACATTTCCTGCTGTATAATTACATGGTATAGATAAATCTCCTGTATTTGGACGTCCTCTAAAATCTATTGTTTTGTTTACATCAGTAGTAGGGCGACCTTTCATGGTATACCCATGTCCTGGAAGCACCGTGCCGGCTGTTGCTACTTGTATCCATTGATTATAATTTGTTTGGCTTACCACTTGCCACAACCAATACGTTGCTATAGTTGCTATTCCCGAATCATATGAAGCTGTTGTAGCATATGCTGCTGATGTGGTATTGTCATTTGTTGCTAAATAAGGGTCATTAGCTGATGTTGTAGGCCTATATAAATTTGCAAAGCTAAAACTAGCATCTCCTTGTGCCGCATTCCCTACTCCTACTGGTGAACCCCAATAATTATAGGCGTAAATATCCGTTGTAGGCACTTGATAAACTGATAATTTACCTTCATCAGAATTTTTTATGTTAGCATCCTGTAACAATTGAGCTCCATCTCTCAAGTATACATGAGAACCTGTTCCTATTGCATCAGCCCCGTTCTCTAAACGAATATCATTTGTTACAAACACTACTTCGTTTTGCACATACATATAACTTGCGTCACCAACATACAAATCTTGAGCATTTACCGTTGCAGTAACACTCAAAAATCCTATTAAACTTAGTATAACTTTTTTCATAATATAATGGGTTTGATCGCAATATAGTAAAACACTACCAATTGACCTTTTTTTTATTGATATTTTATTAACAAATTGATGTTAAAATCTTTAAAATGCAATTATTATCGATAAAACGCATTAAACTGAGTGTTTTAAAGAGTTTGTTAATTGAAATTTACGGGATAGCTTACATTATTATTTATTTTTTCGAGTTTTCCAAAAGCAAAATCTTCATCAACAATTGTTACTCCAGTGTTAGCATTTATTAACACCATATTTGCAATGGTAATCACACAAGTAAAATTTTGTGTTTTTGTATGATTTTTGTATAAATCTATTGTATTGGAAGCCAAAACTGTAGGGTTTAAATAATCTACTCCAACCGTAATATCAGAAACATCATTTGTAGGATCTTTATCGCCATTAGCATCTTCATAACGGGTTATGGTACCGTCATTATCATCATCAGTATCTAAATAATCAGGGGTGCCATCATTATCAGTATCTTGTGCGTCTGAAAAATCACCATCTCCATTTGGATCAGGATTTTCAGCACTTGTTGGTACATTGTCACCATCATCATCACTGTCCAAATAATCCGGTATACCATCATTATCAGTATCTTGTGCGTCTGAAAAATTACCATCTCCATTTGGATCTTGCCCTTCTAAATGTGCGGGTATACCATCATTATCATCTTCAATTAAAGTGGTCGTAAATTTTACTGTTCCGTTTGTTGCTACAGAATTATTGGTAATATCTGGCTGTGATGGAGGCAACGAATTACAAAACAAATTAACAGGATCACCCGTATATGCTATATAATTAAAGGTGTTGGTGTTTGATAAAATTTCATCTTCTTCCCCTACTGTTGTAAAATAGGCTAATACTGATGTTGGCATTTTTACCGATAAAGATTCATAAGGAGATGGTTTTATTTTATAAATGATTACATCCGAAGCACCTTCACAATATTCTAAATTTTCATCAAATTCTAGTTCTGATACAAATACATCGCCATCATCACAAGATAAAAATAAGGCGAACATTAATAGGTATAAAAAATTCTTAAACATATACAGTATTTATTATTTAAAGTACAAATTAACAACTATTTGTTCAAATTTATTTTATTTCTACTACTTTTACCATCTATTTAACACAATTATTTTATTTATACCGTGAAAAAAGTCTATTTTGATAATGCCGCTACTACTCCTGTAAGCCAAAATGTTATAAATTCTATGACAAATTGTTTAACGGAAGTGTACGGAAATCCATCATCTACACATAGTTTTGGAAGAAGCGCAAAAGCTATTGTTGAGCAATCCAGAAAAGACATTGCCAAACAATTAGGTGTTACCCCTGCTGAAATTATTTTCACTTCTGGCGGTACCGAAGCAGATAATTTTGCACTACATGCTGCTGTAAAAGATTTGAAAGTCACCCGAATCATTACCTCTAAAATTGAACATCATGCAATTGGACACACCTTAAATGCGTTGCAAAAAAATTATGATTTTCAAATTGACTACGTAAATATAGATACCAATGGAAGTATTAATTACACACATTTAGAGGTATTATTACAAAAAAAATCAAAAAAAACACTGGTAAGTTTAATGCATGTAAACAATGAAATTGGAAACCTTTTAGACCTCAAAAAAGTAAGCGACTTATGCTTGCAATACCAAACACTATTTCATAGTGATACGGTACAGTCTATTGGGCATTATGATGTGAATTTGTCAGAAATAAATATCGATTTTTGCGCCGTAAGCGCTCATAAATTTCACGGACCAAAAGGGGTTGGTTTCGCATATATTAAAAAAAACACACCCATAAATCCTTTAATTTATGGTGGCGAGCAAGAACGAGGTTACCGAGCTGGAACCGAAAGTGTTCATAACATTGTAGGTTTAACCACCGCCTTTAAAGATGCGTATGCAAATTTAGAAAAAGATAGTACTCATATTAAAGCATTAAAAGCATATTTTATCTCTGAAATTATCAAAGCCATACCCAATGTTATATTTAACGGGGTATCAGGACATTTAAAAGATAGTGTATATACAATAGTAAGTGTATTGCTGCCTATTACTACAGCAAAAAGCATGACACTTTTATTTCAATTGGATTTAAAAGGAATTGCATGTTCACAAGGGAGTGCTTGTCAAAGTGGAAGCTCAAAAGGCTCACATGTATTATCGGAAATTTTAACAGAAGATGCGTTGCAAAAACCTACTTTACGGTTTTCTTTTAGCAAATACAATACTAAAGACGAAATTGACTATGTAATTGAAATTTTAAAAGATTTTGTTAAGGAATAAATAATCGTTGAACTACCTGACTATACTCAACATGTTACACTTACGTACAAAAAAAAATCCAAAACTTTCGTTTTGGATTTTTTATTATTTTTAGAAAAAGTGGCTTAACCTCTTTTTTCTTTAATTCTTGCTTTTTTACCAGTAAGTTCTCTAAAGTAATAAATACGAGCTCTACGTATTTTACCTCTTTTATTTACTTCAATTTTTTGTAATGCTGGCATGTTTACAGGAAAAATACGCTCTACACCTACAGTACCTGACATTTTACGAATAGTAAATGTTTCTGTTGATCCACTTCCTCTTCTTTGAATAACAACTCCTCTAAAAAACTGAGTTCTTGTTTTACTACCTTCTCTAATTTCGTAATAAACAGTAATGGTATCACCTGCTCCAAATTCTGGAAGCTCTTTTCTGGTTACAAACTCATCCTGTACAAATTTTACTAAATCCATTTTATTTATATTTAATCTATTAATTCTGAGCAACATACACGATTATCGTTAGAGGTTGAACCGAAGCTAGGTGCAAAATTACGCTTTTCTATAAATTACACAACTTTATTTTCAATTATCTTAAATAAAATTACGCTTCTATAGTTTTATTTAGTGTTGATAAGATTGTTTGCGTAATCGTATTTTCAAATTTCTTTTTTCGATATTTTGTAATGCTTACTATTCCTTGAATAACATTGGTATAAAACAACTCGTCTGCCTGTTGTAATTCAAATGGAGAAATGGATTGTTCTTGCAACTCCAAACCTTCCATTTTAGGGATCATGTTTAATAATTGTTTCCGCAACACACCTTTAATGCAACCATCTGTTAACGGAGGGGTTTTAATAACGTTTCCTCTTATCAAAAATACATTACCATTTATAGCCTCTACTACTCGTTTATCACTGTTTAATAATAAACAATTATCCAACTCGTTTTCCTTCGCAAAAATACTTGCTACTACATTTAAAATCCTGTTTGTTGTTTTTAAAGTCGATAAAAGCTGTGGAGTAACGTAATGATCTTTAAACAAATCCACTTCACAAATAGTTTCTGATAATTGGTAGTGTTCTTTTCCTTTTTCTTCCACATCAATCAAATAGGCTACATTATTTTGAGTTGGAGAAAATAGTCCATCAGTATCTCTATAGACAGTAATACGAGCTCTTGATATTGCCGTAGCAAACCCTTTTAGGTTATTTAATTTTATAATTTCGTTTTGCAAAAACTCTATTGTAAATTCCATTGGTATTTGCATGCGCACAATACGCATTGACGCCATTAATCTAAAATAATGATCTTCTAAGAACAAAATGTTTCCGTTTACAATTTTTAGTGTTTCAAAAACTGCATCACCATATTTGAACGCTCTATTGTTGGTTAAAAAAGATGTTTCTTTTTGTAAATTTCCATTAAAATTAATCATAAAAAAAGCCCTAAATAAATTTAGGGCAAATATATCATTTAAGTTTTATTTTATACTGAACCAAGTACCTTTTTTAAGGAGTCTATTTGGTTTTCCCATAACATCTTGTTTTCCTCTAGATCATCTTCATCAGAAAAATCAGTAATCATTAAGGATACATCTTTAGTAATCGCATCTACTTGAATACGCACTTCAAAATAATAATCTTCATCTTCATCTTCTAGCCATTGATAACGTACACTTGTATCCTTCTTTTTATTTAGCAATTTAGCTGATTCTTCACTATCATCCCATATAAAGGTAAACAGTTCTCCACGAGAATTAACATTATCTGCGTACCATTCTGCTAAACCAGATGGGGTTGATAAATATTGAAATAACATATTAGGGGAAGCGTGAATAGGGATTTCTAATTCAAATTTTTCTTTCATTTAAAACTTTTTTATACAAAATAAGTCAATTTTATTTTGTAATTATATAATCAATTATTTTGAGCTCAAAAACTAAAGTATTGACATATAGTTAATTACAGTTACTTGTTCAGTTATTAAGTTCAACTTCGGACAATATAACAATTTTTAAAGGAATAACGAAAATAAAAAGTAGTATTTTTTTTAGCAAAAATATCTTGCTATATCTAATAATGTGTTTATATTTGCAAACCGTTAGCAAAAATGGCGTGGTAGCTCAGTTGGTTAGAGCGCCTGATTCATACTCAGGAGGTCGGCAGTTCGAGTCTGCCTCACGCTACACGCCGAAAAACCCTACATAAAAGTAGGGTTTTTTTATGTTCAATACTTTCCTCTTTTTACCATTTTATTCACCCTTTGAACAAAAACATATCACTAATATTTATTCAGAAAGCCATTTTAGTTTTCAGATAATATCAATAAAATACACGACATGAAATTCTTATTCTAGCTTCAAAATGAAATGGATATAAAACAAAAAAGTCTTACCAATTAAGGTAAGACTTTTTGTGAGCCCTGAAGGATTCGAACCTTCGACCGCCTCCTTAGAAGGGAGGTGCTCTATCCAGCTGAGCTAAGAGCCCGTAATTTTTAAGTTGCTACGTTCAACTGTGTCGGGGTAGCAGGATTCGAACCTGCGACCTCCTCGTCCCAAACGAGGCGCGATAACCGGGCTACGCTATACCCCGAGTAAAAAGTTTATCAATAAATTCATAAACTTTTTTAAACCCATTTTCAAAGTGTTTCAACTTTGAACATTGTTTTAAAAAGCGGAGAGGAAGGGATTCGAACCCCCGGTACCCGTAAAGGTACAACTCCTTAGCAGGGAGCCCCGATCGACCACTCTGGCACCTCTCCAATCTTATTTAAAAGAACTTGCTGTACATTGCTGCAAGCGGATGCAAATATATTTCAACAGAACTGATTATACAAGGTTTTTTTTACTTTTTTATAAACTTTATTTTAAAGGTTTGTAAATCAGTATTTTTAATGTTATTATTTTAAACTCAACCAAACACATCTACCCTTTTCTCGGTTATAAAAACTTACATTTTTCATTACGTCATCTCCCTATAATTAATCAGGGTATTCTATACGCACATGATAGATGTTCAATAATTTTCGTTTCAACACCTTTTTTATGGTTTCAATTTCTTTAAATGTAATATTGGCATTTAAAAACTGTCTGTCATTTTTTTGTTTTTCTATAATTTGTTCTACAAAAGTACTTATTTTAGTGTAATCTGGATTTTTAATACTTTTAGATGCTGCTTCTACACTATCACACATCATTAATATTGCGGTCTCTTTAGAAAAGGGTTTGGGTCCTGGATATTGAAATTTTTTCATATCAATGGTGTCGTCCTTTTCCTTTGCCATTTTATAAAAATAATACACTAAACTTTCTCCGTGGTGTGTACGTATAAAATCAATTATACGATCTGGTAAATTGTGCTTCTTAGCTATTTCTATTCCGTTTAACACATGATCTATTATAATTTGAGCACTTTCTTTTGGGTCCAATTCATTATGCGGATTCAAATTATTACTTTGATTTTCAATAAAATATGTTGGATTACTCATTTTACCAATATCATGATACAGTCCTCCTACTCGCACTAACATCGCATTTGCTCCTATTTCATTGGCTGCTGCTTCTGCTAAATTAGCAACACTTAAGGAGTGATGAAAAGTTCCTGGAGCTTCATCTGCTAATTGTTTTAATAATTTTGAATTGGTGTCTGATAATTCCAATAAAGATACATCGGATACTAATCCAAATAACTTTTCATATATATAGATGAGTGGTTGCGCAAATAAAGTTGCTAATCCTCCTAAAATAAAAATACCAAAAATTTCCCAGTTTAAATCGACTATAGTTCCTTCTTGAATGACATAAAATGAAAAATATGCTACAATATAGACTGCCGTAATTTGCGCTACAGATATGAATAAATTTGCTCGTTTATATAATTCAGATATTGTTAATACAGTAATAATTCCTGCTATTATTTGTAAAAACATATATTCAAAACTATTGGGTACAACAAAACCTAACAACAAAACGGTTATTACGTGAGCAAACAAACCCAAACGCGCGTCAAAAAAAGCCTTTAATACTAAAGGGAGAATACAAATTGGTATTACATATAAATAACTTACTTGATATTGTATTAACAGCGTTGTTATAAATATCATGAATACAATATTAAAGAAAATAAAGGTTAATTTTGTGTTATTTTCATATATAGAAAGTCTATATTTTTTTAAAAACAATATCAACATTAATAGCGCCAACACTACTAGTATGGTATACCCAAAAACAATCCAATTGTAATTAGATTCACTCCATACTTGTGAGGTGAAAATTGCCTTTAAAGAATGTAACTTTTGTAGCTTCTCACCCTCTACTACTTCTCCTTTTGAAATTATAATCGCATCTTTATGTACTAAACCTACTGTTGGTAAAATTTTAGCTATTTCTTGTTTATAATTTTCATTGGTAAACTGCTTATCAAATTGAATATTCGGTTTTATATTATTATATAAAATTGAGATAATATCACTTCTATACGGATGATAAATAGAATCTTGAAAATGATTTTGAACCAATTCTCCTATTTTTTCAGTTTTCATCAATTTTGAAAAAATAGTTTTAGTAGCCTTTCCTGATGTTTTTTCTTTTAGAATAACTTCTTTATCATTATCAAAATGTAAATCTTCAGCCAACAATCCATTGCTGTAAATTGCATTTGTTACCTCTTTAATTTGCACAGTAATAATTGATTTTAAAGGTATTGAGTCTGGAAAAGATTCTTCAAACTTACGAGCTACATCAATGGTGGCTTCTTTTTTAATTTCAGCATCTAGGGTAAAATATAATGGTAGTATTTCTTTTAGTTGTTTTTTTTCTGATATTAATTGGTCTTCTGTTTTTTGAATAGCAAAATCAAAAGGTGCATAGTAATTATTATACAACCACACACTACCCTTATCAAAATCATATTTAAAAGAACCTCCTTTAGGGAATAAATAGACGATAAAAATTACCGAAATAGCAAACAAGAATACTTTATATATTGTTGATTGGTGCGTATAAATACTGTGTAATATTTTTTTCATGATGCAAGGAGCCTAAAATTAGGTTTATTCTTCTCAAAAATAAGAAAATATATAGGTTTACTGCTATTGTATTTAAATAAATTGTATAAAAACAAAATCTCTTTTCATTTTTTTTACAAAACATCATAAAAATGATTAAATTCGCAACTGTAAAAATCAAGAATTTAAATATATACATCATGAGTACAAAAGTTGTAATTGTTGCTGCTGCAAGAACTCCAATAGGAAGTTTTTTAGGAAGTTTATCTACCGTTCCTGCAACTAAATTAGGAGCTGTAGCTATAAAAGGAGCATTAGCTCAAATAAATTTATCTCCAAATTTGGTAGATGAAGTAATTATGGGAAATGTAGTACAAGCCGGTAATGGTCAAGCACCAGCACGTCAAGCTGCTATTTATGCAGGCCTTTCAGAAAACACTCCTGCAACTACCATCAATAAAGTATGTGCTTCTGGCATGAAAGCTGTTATGCAAGCGGCTCAGTCCATAAAAGCTGGAGATGCTGAAATTATTGTAGCAGGTGGAATGGAAAACATGAGTTTAATTCCGCATTATTTTCACGCAAGAAAGGCAACCAAATTTGGACCTTCAAAAATGTTAGATGGTATGCAAGTTGACGGGTTAGTTGATGCTTACTCTCAAGAAGCAATGGGTACTTGTGCTGATTTGTGTGCTACTGACTATGAGTTTTCAAGAGAAGATCAAGATGATTTTGCCATAAACTCATACAAACGCTCTGCTGCTGCATGGGAAGCGGGTAAGTTCAAAAACGAAGTAGTTCCTGTTGAAGTACCACAACGCCGTGGTGAACCTGTAATTGTTGATACTGATGAGGAATTTACAAACGTAAAATTAGAAAAAATACCAGCATTACGTCCTGCTTTTACTAAAGACGGTACCGTAACTGCTGCTAATTCTTCTACTATAAATGATGGTGCAGGTGCCGTTATTTTAATGTCAGAAGCAAAAGCAAAAGAATTAAACTTAACACCTTTAGCAACTATTACAGGTTATGCAGATGCTGCTCAAGACCCAAAATGGTTTACTACTGCTCCCGCTAAAGCATTGCCAAAAGCATTAGCTAAAGCAAATAAAGCTATAAATGATGTAGATTATTTTGAATTTAATGAAGCTTTTTCTGTTGTAGGATTAGCAAACATGAAAATATTAGGACTTACAGATAAAAATGTAAATGTAAACGGTGGTGCAGTTTCTCTAGGTCACCCATTAGGTTGCTCTGGAGTTCGTATTATTATTACATTATTGAATGTATTGGCACAAAACGATGCTAAAGTTGGTGCAGCAGCTATCTGTAATGGTGGTGGTGGTGCTTCAGCTATTGTAATTGAAAAATAATAGTATTCTAAAATATTTAAATTTAATCCTTACCCTTATTAGTATCACCTCAATATGCAATACGGAATTACACATTTAAGCATCGTTCCTTTACGATTAGATCCAAATGATACTAGTGAGATGACTTCACAAGTATTATATGGTGATTCCTTTAAAGTATTGGAAGTGCGTAAAAAGTGGAGTAAAATACGTTTAGCATTTGATAAATATGAAGGATGGATTGATAACAAACAATATTTAGAAATTACTGAAGAAGATTATACGCAATTAAATACAGGAAATTTAAATGTTACTTGTAATTTAATTGAACACGTTACTACTGCAAATAACTATTTAAGTTTGATTCCGCTAGGTTCAAACTTAAATGGTTTAAGCATTTTAAATCATCAATTTGATGGTGATTTTATAACTAGTAAACAACCAAAAGACGCTATTATAAAAACTGCATTTATGTATATAAATGCTCCCTATTTATGGGGTGGAAAAACACCTTTTGGCATTGATTGTAGTGGATTTACACAAATGGTTTATAAAATTAACGGTTATGCTATTTTAAGAGATGCTAGCCAACAAGCTACTCAAGGAGAAGCTTTGAGTTTTATTGAAGAAAGTGAACCTGGTGATTTAGCATTTTTTGACAATAACGAAGGTAATATTGTACATGTAGGCATTATCATGAAAGACAACTATATCATTCATGCCCATGGTGAAGTACGCATAGATAGATTAGACCACAGCGGAATTTTTAATGTACAACGCAACATGCACACACATAAATTAAGAGTCATAAAACGTATTATCTAATCCTTAAAACATAAAAAATACAAGTTTAGTACTTTATCTCACACTGCTTTACGCATACATTTTATCGCGTTGCTCTTGTATTTTTGGATCATTCATATAATCATCAAACGTACTGTATTTATCAATAACTCCGTTTGGAGTAATTTCTATAATACGATTGGCAACGGTTTGACAAAACTCATGATCATGAGTAGTAAAGATAATAGTACCTGGAAACTTTTTTAACGAGTTATTAAAAGCCGTAATACTTTCCAAATCTAAGTGATTGGTAGGCTCATCAATTAGTAGTACATTTGCTCTGGTCATCATCATTTTGCTTAGCATACAACGTACTTTTTCTCCTCCAGAAAGTACTCTACAGGTTTTTAAAGCTTCCTCACCACTAAAAATCATTTTCCCTAAAAATCCACGTAAATTTACATCTTCTTTTTCAACTTCTGTTTGTGCCCATTGGCGCAACCAATCTACCAAAGTTAAATCATTATCAAAAAACGCTGAATTATCTGATGGTAAATAACTTTGTGTGGTAGTAATTCCCCATTTATACGTACCTGATTCTGCTTTTGTATTACCCGTAATAATTTGATAAAATGCTGATGTTGCTTTCGAATTTTTAGATATAATAGCAACTTTATCACCTTTATTTAAGTTGATGTCTATTTTATCAAACAACAACCCTTCATCATTAGACGATTTTAAACCTTCCACTTGTAATATTTGATCACCTGCTTCTCTATCTCTTTCAAAAATAATGGCAGGGTAACGTCTGCTTGATGGTTTAATATCTTCAACTTTTAATTTTTCCAACATCTTTTTACGAGATGTGGTTTGTTTTGCTTTAGAGGCATTGGCACTAAAACGTGCTATAAAATCTTGTAATTCCTTCGCTTTTTCTGAAGCTTTTTTGTTTTGTTGTGAGCGTTGGCGTGCTGCTAACTGGCTAGACTCATACCAAAACGTATAGTTACCACTAAAATGCGTAATTTTTGCAAAATCAATATCTGATATATGCGTACAAACCGAATCTAAAAAGTGACGGTCATGCGATACTACAATTACCGTTTGCTCAAAATTTGCTAAAAAGTTTTCCAACCAAGTTATCGTTTCATAATCCAAATCATTGGTAGGCTCATCCATAATCAACACATCCGGATTTCCAAATAAACACTGTGACAATAACACACGCACCTTTTGTTTACCATCCAAGTCCTTCATTAAAGTATAATGCATTTCTTCTTTAATCCCTAAATTAGAAAGCATTGAAGCCGCATCAGATTCGGCAGTCCAACCTCCCATTTCTTCAAAAGTTACTTGCAATTCACCAATACGCTCTGCATTTTCATCCGTATAATCGGCATATAACGCATCCATTTCTTTTTTAATAGCAAACAGCTCTTTATTACCCATAATAACCGTTTCCAATACCGGAAACTCATCATAAGCATAATGATCTTGTGTTAGAACCGACATTCGTTTTCCTGCCTCTAAGTGTACATGACCAGAAGTGGGATCTTGCAAACCTGCTAATATTTTTAAAAAAGTCGATTTCCCTGCGCCATTTGCTCCTATAATTCCGTAGCAATTTCCTTGTGTAAACTGTGTGTTTACCTCATCAAACAATACTCTTTTACCAAATTGAACCGATAAATTTGAAACTGATAACATGTGTCTATTTTTAAATTTTGGCAAAAATAGGAAATTGCAGGCAAACAATCAATAGTATTGGTTTTAATTATAGTATTTGGGCGTTACCACAAGGGTCGCGCTTTCCGCAATATCTTTTTTAGGCATAAACGCCACCAAAAAAGGATGTCGTTACTATCACTAACGCAAAAAAAAAGCAGCTACTATTTATTTAGTAACTGCTCTTTTGAGTAATTTATCAATTAATTATACTATATAAAAGTACGTGTTAAATCAACTTCAAAAACATGACACCCTCCACAATTTCTTGTGGAAGAGTTTAAACTTTCAATAGGATTATATGTATTTTAGTGTTTCTGATGGTGAAAAAAAATTATGGAAAATATTCATTTTTGTAACAACCATAGTAATTACTCCAGATGTGTTTTCTGCATAAAATTCTATTGTATATTGATCACTTTCGGCTAAACTATCTTTTATGTATAATGTAGGGATGTTTATATTCCAATATGCTATATCAAGAGTATTAGTGGATACATTTTTAATAGCTGATGTGTAGATATCACTAACAGTACCTGTAATAGCGGTATATTTATTTATTTTAAAAAATAACCCTGTATATCCTTGAGGTATTATTTTTAATGCAATTTTATTAACATCAAAACTTATTGGTCTATAAACTGTAATCATTTTAACCGCTGAGGCACTACCATCTGCTGTCGTTAATTTAATTTCATACTCACCTACTTTATTTGGCGTAAAGGATAAATTATACCCTGTATCTGTCGTAAACACGGTAGTGTTTCCTGAATACGTTCTTTTAATAGTCCAATTTAACCCTCCAGTATAGTTAGTCACTATTCCTAATCCAGTAATTGTAGAACCTGCAGGTCTATTTACTAAGCCTCCATCAATTTGCATTGATACACTTGAAGCATCAACAGAGTCATCTGAAGAACAACCTACAACTGCTACAATCATTGCTAATAATAGCATAAAATTTAATACTTTTTTCATCTTTATCTTTTTTAAGTTAATCCTGCAAAGAAAAAAAAACACTTACCAAAGGTAATTTGTGTTTTTTTATAAATCAACAACCTCGCTCCAAAAGTATGAGAGATGCTTCAAAAAAACCTCTTTAATCTATTGATTTTAGAGAGTTTATTTTTTAAAGAGGTCAATTTAGGTGTCAGTAGTATCAATTTATCACAAAAATATATTACATTTAAACTTCTTAATTCAAATTAAAAACACATGCAATTAGCCTTTATTGATTATGCCTTTATCATCGGTTTTTTTATACTCTCACTTATTATTGGTATTGTAGTTTCTAAGCAATCTGGTAAAAACAGTGAGTCCTTCTTTTTATCTGGGCGTAACATGCCATGGTGGCTGTTGGGTTTTAGTATGGTTGCCACTACTTTTGCTGCTGATACTCCAGGTTTAGTAACCGAGCTGGTACGTAAAAATGGTGTTTCTGGTAACTGGGTTTGGTGGGCAATGCTATTAACAGGTATGCTTACCGTTTTCTTTTATGCTAAATTATGGCGTAAAAGTGGTATTACCACCGATTTAGAGTTTTATGAGCTGCGCTATTCTGGTAAAATAGCAGGTTTTTTAAGAGGTTTTAGAGCCATTTATTTGGGCGTATTTTTCAATGTCATTACCATGGCTGGTGTTTGTTTAGCAGGTGCAAAAATTGCAAATATATTATTGGGTATTTCACAAAGTGAAACCCTACTCTATTCGTCCATAATTGTAGTCATATACTCTTCTTTGGGGGGATTAAAAGGAGTTTTAATTACCGATTTTGTGCAATTTATTATTGCCATGATTGGATCGGTTTGGGCTACAGTATATATTGTTAACCTTCCTGAAATTGGCGGACTTACTAACTTACTTACCCATCAAAATGTAGTTGACAAACTTAGTATTTTACCCGATTTTACAAATACCGAAGCCGTAATAACCCTTTGCGTAATTCCGTTTGCAGTGCAATGGTGGAGTACATGGTACCCTGGTGCAGAACCTGGAGGAGGTGGTTACATAGCGCAACGTATGTTAGCCGCTAAAAATGAAAAACACGCCACATGGGCTACCCTTTTTTTTAATTTTGCTCACTATGCTTTACGCCCTTGGCCGTGGATTATTGTTGGACTAGCCTCTTTAATTTTATTTCCTACTTTAGAAAGTATTGCCACTACTTTCCCAAATTTATCAGCAGAAATGCAAGGGCATGATGTTGCCTATGCCGCCATGATGACCTATTTACCTGCAGGATTAATTGGCATTGTACTAACTTCATTAATAGCTGCCTTTATGAGCACTATTTCCACACAACTCAACTGGGGAAGTTCCTACATTGTAAATGATTTTTATAGTAGGTTTATAACCCCTAAAGCTACCGAAAAACAAAAAGTATTTGTAGGGCGTCTTTCTACAGTACTATTAATGATTTGTGCTGCATTATTTTCTTTTGTATTACAATCTGCTCATGATGTATTTAACTTACTCTTACAAATTGGTGCAGGTACTGGATTATTATTTATTTTAAGGTGGTTTTGGAGTCGTATCAACCCTTATAGTGAAATTGCTGCGATGGGGATTTCTTTTATAATTGCCATCTTGTTTTTCATCAACAGCAAATTAGCAATCCCTTGGTTTGAAATAGCAGGTCACTGGCAATTGATCATTGGTGTAGTGGTTACCACTTTAGGATGGATTATAGTTACGCTACTCACCCAACCTACAGATGCTCATACCTTAGTGAAATTTAATACTTTAATTTATGGAGATGAAAGTAAGTTTAAGAATATTGGCTTTAAAATTGTAGCCTTCTTTTTAGGTATTATTGGCACGTATGCTGTTTTATTTGCTACAGGATATTTTATTTACGGAAAAACCACACTTGCCTTCATATTAAGCGGTGTTGCCTTATTATGTAGCGGCATTTTAATTAAATTATGGAAAAAGATAGTGTAGTATCAAAATAACATATCATAAAAAAAGAGGGGCTTAGACTCCTCTTTTTTTTATGATAATAATCAAATTAATTATTTAAAAAAGTTAATGTATGATTTTTCTGCATCAATATGTACTCCTTGTGGAAACTCAGCATGTAAAATCAATTTATTTTCATGATGATGCTCTAAACTCGCTATTTTTTTACGATTTAACAATATAACAGTCGAGTTACCATGATTGTTATTTTTATCGAGGATTGTTTCTCCATTAAAATCACATTGCCAATGCGTTTCACCCATGTTTTCTTTATAAGAAACCTCTATTGTTGGCATTTGAAAATAATGATGTTCTCCAATATTTTCTAAATCAAACACTAGTCTTAGAAATCCACTTTCAAACACTAAGTCTTCTGACTTCAATCCTAATGTTTCAAATGACACTTTACCCGCTACTGGTTTTGTGAATCTTACAATAACTTCTCCTTTATTAATTTCTATTTTTTCTGACATTTTATTTTACTTTTAGGGGTTAGTAATAACTATACCAAAGATATAAAACAATACTGCTAATAATTATGATTTTTATCATCTTTAGCCATTTTTTAACACCTATTCTTATGGGTTAAGGTTTTGTTAATGTAACATAATCTTAATATAATCGTCATATATTTGAATGAACCTAAAACTTAATATAATGCGCTTTATTTATCTCTTTATATTTTTTACAATGATAGCAAGTTTAAACCTAATACAAGCACAGAATACCAAAGCTATTGTTGTAGAACAAAAAACAAAGACCCCCATACCCTACGCCACTATAAAATATGGCGAATTTAAAGGTGTTATTACCAATGAAGAAGGTTTTTTTAACATTACTGATGTGCTTAAAAAATCAGACTCCTTAAAAATTTCCTCTATTGGTTATGCTTCTCAAAACATTACTGTATCACAACTTAAAGACAGTCTTTTTTTAGTCCCTAAAGAAATTGAATTATCAAGTGTATTTTTAAGTAGTAAAAAATATACGGTTGATGAAATATTAGAGAATATTAAAGAAAATTTAGAAGCCAATTATATTGCAGATTATACAAAGCAACGCTTTTTTATGCGAGAAAGCTATATACAACACATGAAACAATTTAAATTTGATTTTTTAAAATGTTCCATCAAAGAAATATCAGAAAAATTACTAGATAGTATGGTGAATTTAGTACCTCAAAAAAGCAGCTACTACAATGAAACATTAGGTGATTTTTACAGCATACCAAATACTACCCAAACGAAGCTAACACTCATAAAAGCTTCCAAATTATACGATAAAAATAGTGATGCAACTTCCGATGCGTTACAGGAAAAGTTTACCGCTATTTTAAAAAAGAATATCAAAAAGGATTCGTATTTAAAAATCAAATCGGGATGGTTTGGTTCTAAAGTACAGGTTGACTCCATACTACCTGATAAAAAGAAAAGCATTGACAGCTTACAAAATGAATTAAAAAAACGTAAAAAAGAACAAAAATGGTTTTTTGCCTCTCGTAAAAATACTCTTTCTAAAATGATGAAAAATTTATTTTTTGATGATGAATCTGATTTAAACATTATAGATAAATCAAATAGATATGAATTTACCCTAAAAGGCGTAATTGAATTTCAAGATGATTTAGCGTATGTATTAGATTATAAACCCAAATGGCGTGAAGACTTTAAAGGCACTCTTTATGTAAACACAAATGATTTTGCTGTTTTACGTATGGATTATGAAAGCGTAGATCCTATTTATGACAAAAAGTTTAATCTATTAGGTATCAATATCAATCACCTAAAATATAAAGGTACTGCGGTGTTTAGTAAAGGAGATTTAAATTATTATAGTTTAAAATATGCTAGTCACACCAATATTTCATCTGCAAAAATAAACCGTCCATTAACTATTATTGAAAAAAATAAACACGTTAAAGGGCGCCGTAAGCAAAATGAATTGAAATTAGACATGCACATACATTCTGTAAACATATCCAAAAAAGAAATTGTAGTTTTTGATACCGAAAGCCTATCAAATATTAAAAATATAAAAGAAAATAAGGATATTGAAATCAAATACTTTTCAAGCTATAATGCCAATTACTGGAAAGGTTATAATATTATTGAGCCCAACACCGCTATTAAAGCGTTTAAAACCATTACCCCTGATGATTAAAATTATGAAAATATTATCTCAATTTTGTATTGTGCTTTTATTTTTTTATGAGTAGAGCCCCCCTTCATGTACAAAAAGTGTTTTCAGTTGATTACAAATCACAAGCAGATTTGATTATTTATTTTGACCAATACAAATCGGCATCAGGATGGAAACGAAATTCAAAAAAAGCAGTGATGTACTAAATTTTCGTTTTAACTATTCTGGTTTTTGTTTCCAAATTACTTCTTGAAAAATGGCTTCCGAAAAAGAAACACCATTAATTTTTGTATTGCCTAAAAATCCACCTAAATCACCTAATTTTCGACAGTTTTTGTCATAAACAGGCGCTTGCATATCCGCTCCACAAGGTCCTTCATAAAATACATACACCAACTTCTTTTGAAAAAGGTATGTTTTTACCATGCTCCCAGTTTTACACTGTGTTTTTTTCCGAAATGCATCAATACGTGTTGCTATACAATTGCTATCATCAATAGTTTTTACTGTTGTTGTTTCTGTTGTTTTTACTGTTTCTTTTTGTTGTGATTTGCAGCCTAAAACAACAAAGCAAATCAATATTATAATCTGTTTCATATTTACGAGTATTCAGGTATTTTACCTACAATTCCATCAAAATAACTATACATGAATTTAAAATCAGCATCTTTATTATCCGTAGGATAAAAAGGTTCTGATATTTTCATTTGACCATTTGCATAATCATAAGTAACCATTACAATGGGTACTTTTGCTGCTTTTGCGATGTAATAAAATCCTGTTTTCCATTTATCAACCTTTTTACGAGTGCCCTCAGGTAAAATAGTCAAGCGAAATTCGTCATACTTTTCAAACATTTTAGCAATAGCTTCAACTTTATTTTGCCCTTTGGTTCTGTCCAATGCAATGCCTCCAGACCTTCGTAACAACCATCCTACAGGCCACCTAAAAAGTTCTTTTTTAGCCATAAATACTACATTTGTATCTTGTATTTTACGCACCAAAAACCCTAAAAACAAATCATACATGTGCGTATGCGGAACACCAATAATAATGTACTTTTTTAAATCATCTGGAAAATGACCAATCAATTTCCATTTCATCCATTTAAAATAAATAAAGGTATATAATGCTTTCATATTTTGATATTTATAAGCAAAGTTACTGTAAAATAATTACTTTTGAAGACTATTACATCTCTTATGAATTTTTTAAAAAAATTAGCAAGCTACTTCTACCCTATAAAAGTACACGAAATTCCTTCAAAGCGTTCTGGAGCTATTGAAGTTACTTTGGTTAATGGCAAATTGGTGATTGATTCTGAAAACGCCAATTACAGCTACGGAAGTTTGCAGAAAATTCTAAAAAAAGGCTTGTTACTATTTGATAAAAACAAACTTCAGCAATGTAAAAACATCTTAGTTTTAGGCGTTGCTGGAGGCAGTGTTATTGAAACGCTTCAAGATGATTTTAATTTAATTGATGCGAAAATTACGGGTATTGAAATTGATGAAACGGTATTGAATATAGCAAAAAAATATTTTAAAATAGACAAAAAACCTAATGTAACGCTACTCATTGCAGATGCTTTTCATTTTATAAAAACCTCAAATGAAATTTACGATTTAATAATCATTGATATCTTTAACGATCAGAACATGCCAAAAGAATTGTTTACTGATGTGTTTTGGAACCATATACACCGCATACTAAGCACAAACGGACTGTGCCTATTTAATTCAATACCCACATCATTTACTACAAATACAAAAAATAAGGTGTTAGCTCAATTTTTAAAAAGCTTATTTAGACAAGTACGACGCAAACAAATAGAAATTAATGAACTGTTTGTTTTAGAAAAGTAACTTTTATCATCCTTTTAAAATTGATACCGTCTTGGATACAATATTGGCATTAAATAACATCCGATAATGCCCTACTTTTTCATATTTTAATACTGTTGCATTTGATGTTGCTTTATAAATTTCTTCTGATTTTGAAAATGGAATTACTGTATCAAAAACATCATGAAATAAATATAAATGCTTAAAATGAACTGATTTTAATTTTGTTTGTGTGGCTAATTTATCCAAATCTTCTCCTACAATCACTTCTGCCTTACGCTTTAAAAAATTGTAACTTTTAGCAGACAATCCTATTAATTTTTTAAAGTCTAAAAAAATATCTTTTAAATAATCTGGAGACGTTTGAAAAACTAAGTTGTCAATTTTAATATCCAACTCTGACAATCCGTATGCGGTTACTACTGATCCAAATGAGTGTGATAGTATTGATAAGTGCTCATATTTAGGTAAATTAGCCATAAACACTTTAAAGGCTTCTTTACAAAGAAAAACATTAGATTGGGTTTGTTTCGAAAATGCATGCCCAGGTAGATTGAAACCAATACAATATTTTCCTTCTTTTGCTAATGCTTCTGCAAATAAATACATGCAACCAATGTTTGAATCCCAACCGTGTACTAATATCACAATATCTTGCGTTGGTTTTCCAAATGCATAACAATTTAACTCCTCATATTCAAAAGGTAATTTATACTGTTTTGCTTTCTCATAAAAAGGTAATTCTCTTTTCCGAATGTTTTTTTTTCTAACTTTTGCAAACAACTTAAATGCCTGATTGGCTGCTGTTTTAGGGAACAAGTTGGCTACTATTTTAAAATAAAATTGTATTATTTTTATCATCTGCTATTATTTACCCCACTTTTTATTAGCTTTTACTAAATCGTCTGGGGTATCAATACCGATAGATACGTGCTGTGTTTCTACCATTTTAATGGTTTTATTATACTCTAAATAACGTAAACATTCTATTTTTTCAGATGCTTCTAAGTATTGCATTGGTAATTTAGTGAAGCCTAAAATTGCGTGTTTTCTGAAGGCGTATATGCCTTGATGTTTGTAATATTTTGCAGTACTTTTTTCACGAGCAAAGGGTATTGGAGAACGTGAAAAATACAAAGCAAAGTTATTAGTATCTACAATTACTTTTACATTATTGAAGTTATTAATTTCTTCTAAGTCAGTTATTTGATGCATGATGGATGCTAAATCTATTTGCTGATTAACGTCAGTATCAAAAACAGCTAATAAACTAGCAAGTGCTTCTTGGTGTACATCTGGCTCATCACCTTGTACGTTTACCACAATATCACAATCAATATGCTCCACAGCTTCTGCTATACGATCACTACCGCATTCATGCTCTGCAATACTCATAATGGCTTTACCGCCGTTATTGATGATTTCATTATAAATAATTTCGGAATCGGTTACTACATACACCTCCGTAAATAATTTTGTAGCGACTGCGTTTTCATAGGTTCTTGTAATTACGGTTTTTCCTGCTAAATCTTTCATTAGCTTTCCAGGAAAACGAGATGCCTCATAACGGGCAGGTATCATTGCTATTATTTTCATATTTATCTTCTTTTAAAGAATAAAACCTCTTATCCTATTATAAGCTGTATCATTTTATAGTTACTAACTACTTAGCATTAAATTTTTTAGCCCTGATTGATGCGGCATCCTTTTTTTGTACCTACAAATATACAGTTTTACTGTTTTAAAAAAACGACTTTCTAAAAATGGTGCTTTATTTATATTCAAACACAAAAAAAGATACAGCGGAAAGCAGGTACTTGGCTGCTAATTATTTTTACTTTTTTTATACAATTTATAGTACAATTTAACACCAAACGAAAAATTAACCGCATAGGTTGGCTCTCTTTGTGTTTGTACATTATTACTAATAAAACCTACTGTATCCCCTTGATATTCTTCTACAGGGTTTATTACATTTGAAAAAGTGTTATTCCTGTATCTCACTCCTAAACCCGTGTATACATTAAAACCTAACCTTTTTTTGGAGAAAATTATAAAACCATATTTAAAATGAATTCCGTATTTTTCTCTTCTGTAGTCTGCTTTATCATAATACACAGCTCCGTAACTGCCATTGGTATAGGTATCTTTGTGATTGATGTAAAAAAGTTCTGCTGAAAAGTATTTTTTTGTTTTCTTTTTGGGGTTAATCACATAATATATTTCGGGTCTAATTTCCCATAATTGATATTTATTACCAATTAAAGCGTCATGAACACCTGAGCTAATTTTTTGAGTAGCAAACCCAACATCAACACTAAATTTCCATCTCTCATTCAAATCTTGTAAATATCCCATTCGCCAACGAGGACTATGGGTGTCTAAAGGAGTTACTAAATTAAATGTAATACTTTTATTATAATCCAATACATCACTTGTTTGTGCTGATATATTAAAACTCGTAAATATTAAAATAATTAATGCTATCTGTTTGTTTGCATCCATTTTTTTTAAATATGTGTGTATAAAAACCAGTTGAACCACATGGATAACACTGCTATTAATGTTAAAATTAATGTGGTATATCGATAGTTTTTACTCCATAATTCTTTTGCGTTTTTAAGCATCCAAAACATTGCAGATAAAAATCCTAATGTGGATATTCCGATAACGATACGCTGTAAATTACCACTAAAATGTGACAACACAGCATAATATTTTGCAAAGTATAACGCAAAAATGGTTATTGAGCTAATACCACAAAAAGTGGCGTATAATTTATTAAAATCCATACAATCAAGTTGTTTTTTTAAATAGTTTTAAGATTTTTTTAAAAAAGAAAAATATTGAAATTAATAGGAGTATGACCACTCCTATTGCAATGGCGGGCGTAAATATTGCCAACCCTGATAATGCGGTGGCACTACCAACCTCTAAGGTAGAAACTATGGGGTTTGCTAATCCTCCTGTGGTAGCGGTACTTGCGGCTCTTGTGCTAGCGGTGCTACTAGAAACTGCTGCGGCGGTACCTCCTCCTGCAATGATGGCGAGTGACCAGGTTACGATAGGGTCTAAATTTACTGCAGTACTTACTACCACGGCAGTACCTGCTATGGCGGCTAAGGGTACAGCAATAGTGTCTAATAAATTATCAAACCACGGTATGTAATAGGCTAATACTTCAATAATTGTTGCAAAACCGAGTGTTACTAATGCTGTGGTGCCGCCCACCCATTGCCAACTTTCATTTAATGGTATGATGTTAAAATGTGCGGCTAAACTGAGTGCAAATAAGGGTACGAATATTCGGAATCCTACGGATGCTGCTAATCCTAATCCTAAAAAAATGCTAATTATGGTTTCGGTTGTTGCTATCATTGTTTATTATGTTTTTTGATAGAATGTTTACTGTTGTATAATTATTCTCTATTTTTCTATTGACTATTCAACAAAAAAATCATCACTAAAGCCTATTAAATATAGTTTTTCTTCTGCACGCGTCATTGCGGTGTACAACCAACGTAAATAATCTTTACTTACGCCATTTGGTAAATACGGTTGCTCTACAAATACGGTTTTCCATTGCCCTCCTTGTGATTTATGACAAGTAATGGCATATGAAAATTTAACTTGTAAGGCATTAAAATACTTATTCTTCTTGGTATTCATAAACATCTTGTACTTGCTTTGTCCTGCATAATCTTTTTGCACTTCAGTATATAATTTACCACTATCTTCATAAGACAATGCTGGTGTTTCGGCGGTAATAGTATCTAATAATAATACGGTTTCAAAGAGTGTCATGTTGGGATAATCTACCATACGTACTTTTACTTCTGCAAATTTAAAGCCGTATAAATCTTTAAAATGAAATATTTCTAATACTTCAATAATATCGCCATTTGCTATAAAACCTGCTTCACTACTTTCTTTTATCCAAAAATAATTATTTTTTACTACCATCAGGTAATCTCCTGCATTTAAAGCATTTTCTTGAAATAAGATACGACTTCTTATTTGTTCATTATACACATTTGCCCGTTTGTTGGAACGTACAATTATAGCTGTATCTTCTTTTCCTTCGGATGAATACGCGCCATCTATTGCATTTTGAATATCATAACCATCTACCAAACGTTCAATATCTTTAAAATGTGATACATTAAATTGAAAGGTTTCATGATTACCAGAAGCCAATTGCTCTCGTAATAAAGTGGCGTTACTTAAAATACCAGAACCTTCGGTTTGACGCACAACTTCATCCAGCTCTACTGTACTTACTTCTTTATTATAGTGTAATGCTATTCGGTTTTCATCTAAAGCAGGACTCAAATCGAGTTTTACGGGAGGCAACTGAGCGGTGTCTCCTATAAAAATTAATTTACATTGATGTCCAGAATATACGTATTGCAACAAATCATCTAACAAAGACCCGTTTTCAAATAGTTTTGAGTCGGTATTTACATCTGATATCATAGAAGCTTCATCTACAATAAAAATAGTATTTCTATGTTTATTGGGCTGTAATATAAAACTTACACCTCCGCCGCTTTCTTTTTTAGGAAAATATATTTTTTTATGAATGGTAAAGGATTCTCGCTTAGCATATTTAGCAATTACCTTTGCTGCCCTACCCGTTGGCGCCAATAATACAGCACTTTTTTTTGCATGCCATAAATTATTAACCAACGTACTTATTAAAGTAGTTTTACCGGTACCTGCATATCCTTTTAAAATAAAAAGAGCATCGGAATTCGTATCTAACACAAAGCTAGAGAGTTTCTGTAATACTACATCCTGTTTCAACGTGAGTGTAAACGGAAACTTGTCTTTTAATAAGGCATGCAATTTGGTATTGTTCATAAAGTAGATTACTATTGATTTTCAAATATAGTCAGGATTTTTTCTTTTATTGCTTTACTGAACGAAAAAAAATTGTAGATTTGCGTAAATACGTAAAACAAAAACTTTTTAAATTATGATGACATTAATTTACATCGCTTTGATATTGATAGCTGTTTTTGCTATCGTAAAATTGATTGATAAATATGTACCACAAGGTAAGAAATGGATTTTCACCTTATTATTTTGGGCAATCGCTTTATTTACAGGTTGGCAATTATACAGTTCAATCATGGCACCTATTAAATTTAAACAAATTAAACAAAAACGTTACACTAAAGTTGTTAATAATTTAAAAGATATTAGAAAGGCGGAAGTTGCATACAAAACCGTTAAGGGTAAATATACAGCTAACTGGAATGACCTAATCAACTTTATTGAAAACGGAAAATATATCATTACACAACGTAAAGATTCTAGTATTGTTGATGTAGAATTAACCAAACGTTACGGTGGTGTAGAGATGCGTAAAGACATTGTAATTATTGATACCATTGGTACTGCATCGGTTAAAGATTCAATCTTTAAAGATAATACTCGTTATAAAACGATGATGAATATTCCTGGCATTGATGGTGCTAAATTTGACCTTAAAGCAGGAACTATAGAAAAAGGAGGAACTAAACTTCCTGTTTTTGAAGTACGTGTACCTAAAGAATTATTATTAAAAGATCAACCAGCAGACTTAGTAGCTGCTGAAAAAGAAATCGTGTCTGTTGATGATATTAATGGTGATGTTATTATTTTAGGATCCATGACAGAGGTAACCACAAACGGTAACTGGCCAAGAAAATATGACGAATAAAAGAAACATAAACTTACTTTCAACACAAATATTGTCCGTTCAAGCTAGCTTGAATGGACTTTCTTTTTGTATTGTAGATACGATTGAAAACAACATTGTTTTTTTTAAAGAAAATCGTTTTGACAAACAATGTAACCCTATTGAATTAGAAGAACGCTTAGCTTCTGAATTTGAAAACAACTACTTATTACAAGGAACATTTAAAAAGGTAATTTTAATACATCAAAATAACATTTGCACCTTTGTACCCAATGCTTTATTTGACAAAGATAATTTGGTTGATTATTTAAAATTTAACAACAAAATATTTGAATCAGATTATATTGCACATGATATTCTTCCTGTACAAGAAATGGTTGCCGTTTATGTGCCTTTTGTAAATCTAAACAATTATTTTTTTGATTGTTTTACCGAATTTGAATACCAACATACCAGTACTATATTTGTGCAGCAATTGTTGCAAAAAGCAACGGTTTTCACCAATAAAGTATATTGCAACGTACACGAAAAATCATTTGAATTAATTCATATTAAAGACGGTAAACTCAATTTATTTAACAATTTTGAATATACCACTAAAGAAGATTTTATATACTACCTGCTCTTTACTTTAGAGCAATTGCAATTGGACACTGAAACC
>JAJRPS010000082.1 GCA_024280635.1 Bacteroidota bacterium
TACAAGAAAAACAGATGCTTTTGGTGAAGTACATTTTAATAGTAGAAACCGAGATGGTGACGTAAGAGTTGTGCATCAAAAGGACACTTTATATTTAGGCTCATATTACAGCTATAGTTATCATAATAATAACCATAAAGATCCTAATAAAAGAAGTAGAGCACAAGCCTTTTTGTTTTTAGATCGTAGCATTTATCGTCCAGGACAAAAAGTGTATTTTAAAGGTATTGTAATTTCCAAACAAGACTATAAATCGGCAATTGTTGCTAATAAAAAATACACTGTTGAAGTGCGAGATGCCAATTATCAAGAAATTAAAACATTTCATTTAACCACTAACGAGTTTGGTAGTTTTTCAGAAAGTTTCAGCCTTCCAAAAAATGCGTTAACGGGTAATTTTAGTATCCGTGTGAAATCAGATAAAAGAGATTTTAAAGATTTCAGAGAAGCTTATGTAAATTTTGCAGTAGAGGAGTACAAGCGTCCAAAATTTGAAGTGCTTTTTAAACCCGTTACTGAAACCTATTTGGTAAATCAAGAAATATGCGTAAAAGGAAATGCGAATGCTTTATTAGGTACAGCCATTAGCGATGCTAAAGTAAAATACCGAGTGGTGCGTAAAACCAACTATCCGCATTGGTATTACCGAGGGTATCAGTCACAAGAAAGCCAAGAAATTGAAATTGGAGAAGTTTTTACAGATGAAAAAGGTGAGTTTGAAATTAATTTTGATGCCCTTCCAGATCCTACAAGTAATAAAACAAAAATGCCCATTTTTAATTATGAAATCATTGCAGATGTTACTGATGTTAATGGTGAAACGCGAAGTGCAACCACAACGGTAAAGGTAGGATATCACAGTATGGAAATTACTTTGATTAGTAACGGTAATTGGAATGTTACACAAAAAAACGAAGTAAAAATAAATACGAAAAATTTAAATGGAGCGTTTGCGCCTGCAAACGTAACACTAAAAATATACAAACTACAAGCACCCAAAAATATTGTGCGCAAACGCTTATGGAAAGCTCCAGATATGCCAATACTTTCTGAACAAGAGTTTCATAAAAATTTTCCATATCAAGCCTATAAAAATGAAGATAATAGCCAAAATTGGGAAAAAGGAAAATTGGTTTTTGAAAAAAACATAGATACAGGTAAAAATAAAGAGCTCGTGATTAAACCACAGTTGAGTAGCAAATATTGGCAATCTGGTGTATATGTAATTATTGCAACAGCAACAGATAAGTTTGATAACCCAGTAAAGGCAAAACATACTATTACTGTAATCAATACTGCCGACCATTATTTATCCGATAAGCAATTGTTTGCACATCAATTTTTAAATGAAGACCGTTATCAAAAAGATAAATACCTTAGTGTAAAACTACAAACGGCAAGTAAAAGTTTAACCGTATTGACTGAAGCGTATTACAACGGAAAAAGCATTTACAAACAAATGCAATTTGTGGACGGAAACAAAACCATTCGTATTCCGTTTCAAAGTTTAAAAATTACTCCTGATTCTTATATTACCGTATATTTTACAATGGTAAAAAATAGTGAATTGAAAACTGAAAGCACCCGAATTGATTTTTCAAGCAAACCTGAATATTTAACCATTGAAACCAAAACTTTTAGAGACAAGCTACAACCAGGAGCAACAGAAAAGTGGAGTTTTACAATTAAAAATCAAGATGGTAAAAATGCAACTACTGAGGTGTTAGCAAGTATGTATGACGCCTCTTTAGATCAATTTAAGCAACACTATTGGAACCCTAATTTGCAATTACCCAATTATTATAACAATTATTTCCCACATAAAAGGAGTCGTAATTTTGAGGTGGGTAGGTTTAAAATTCAAAACACTAAGTATAATTACAATTCATATTTTTATAAAGTTTATTCTCAATTAAATCATTTTGGTTTTGGATTTAATTACCGCATAAAGCATGAATACCAACAATATTTAGCTTCTAAAATTACCCGAGTAGGAAAAGGAGAAGCACTATCTGTTTCAGGAACTATATATGATGAAGTAAATATGCCGTTAGCAGGAGCAACAATTATAATCAAAGGTACAACAATTGGAACAACTACAGATTTTGATGGAAAATATTCTCTGAAAGCCAAAAAAGGAGATGTATTACAGATTTCATATGTCGGTTATGCTACAGTAGAAGTTTTAATAACAGATAAAAATATAATACGGGTTCGTTTGCAACCAGATGATACTCTTGATGCAGTTGTTATAACCGCAATGGGAATTAAAAGAAAAGTAGAAGCAGTAACATCTTCTTATATGGGAGATGAATCTGATAAGATAAGTCAACCTTCTGTTGTTTTAACTAATAATAACAATAAAGAGACAGGTGTTAATAATTTCAAATCAATCGTTGCCCGCAAAAACCTTAACGAAACCGCTTATTTTTATCCACATTTAAAAACCAATAGTAAAGGTGAATTATCTTTTGAGTTTGAAACTCCAGAAGCATTAACCCGTTGGAAAGTACAATTGTTAGGACATACTAAAAAAGGGGTTTCGGGTAAGCTTACGCAAAATGTAGTAACCCAAAAAGAGCTGATGGTTATCCCAAACCCACCTCGTTTTTTACGAGAAAATGATACCCTCGTTTTTCAAACTAAAATTGCAAGTTTAAGTAACAAAACCTTAAACGGACAAGCAAAACTAGAATTATATGACGCCATAACAGGTAAAGAAATTAGTAATGTTGTCATATCGACCGTAGCGGAGATATCACACTTGCAAACACAGCATTTTAAACTATCTCCCAAAGGAAACACATCCATTTCATGGAAACTCGTTATTCCAGAAGGCATACAAGCCATTGAATATAAAGTACTCGCAAAAGCAGGTAATTTTACCGATGGTGAAAGTAGTATTTTACCTGTTTTAACCAATAAAATGTTGGTTACCGAGAGTATTCCGCTTACCGTTAGAGCCAATAGTAGTAAAAACTACAGCTTTAATAAATTAAAAAATAACACCTCAACAACGCTTAAAAACCAAGCATTAACTTTAGAGTACACTACCAATCCTGCATGGTACGCCATACAAAGTTTACCGTATGTAATGGAATTTCCGCACGAGTGTGCTGAGCAAACCTTTGCACGTTATTACGCCAATACATTGGGAAGTTATATTATGAACAGTAATCCAAACATCAAAAATGTTTTTGAAAGCTGGAAAGCTAACGGGAAACTGACTTCTAAATTAGAGCAGAATGAAGAATTGAAACAAATTTTAATTGCAGAAACCCCTTGGTTGCGTGATGCACAAAGTGAAACCGAACGCAAAAAACGATTAGGATTATTATTTGATTTAGAAAAATTAGCCAGTCAAGAAAAAAGTATGCTTAAAAAACTAAAGCAATTGCAAATGCCTTCTGGTGGTTTTCCTTGGTTTAAAGGTGGTCGAGAAAATGAAAACATCACTCGCCATATTGTATCTGGTTTTGGACACTTACAAAAATTAGGCGTTACCGATGCTTTAGATGATAAAATGATTCAAAAAGCTATCCAATATTTGGATGCTAAATTTGTAGCCAATCACAATAAAAAATTAAAATATACTACCGAAGAAAAAATAGGTTTCGGATATTATGAATTGTATTATTTATACACCAGAAGCTTCTTTAAAAATGAATTTGAGTTTTCTGATGAAGCAAGACGAATTACTAATTTATACTTGCTTAAAGCAAAAAAGAATTGGTTAAATCATTCTTTGTCAGAAAAAGCAATGTTGAGTTTGGTGTTGCATCGTTTTAATGAAAAAACACTTCCGAAGAAGATATTAGAAAACCTTCAAGAAACATCAATCATTAATGAAGATAAAGGAATGTATTGGAAAAACAATATTGCCGGTAGGTATTGGTATCAAGCACCAATAGAAACACAAGCTTTGGTTATTGAAGCATTTTCTGAAATTACTAACGATAAGAAAAACATTGAAGAATTACAAATTTGGTTACTCAACAACAA
>JAJRPS010000083.1 GCA_024280635.1 Bacteroidota bacterium
ATTTTAAAAAAAGTTTGTGCAAACTGTTTTTTCTTGTAAATTTGCACTCGCAATAATGCATTGTCCCATGGTGTAATGGTAGCACTTCAGTTTTTGGTACTGTCAGTCAAGGTTCGAGTCCTTGTGGGATAACTTCAATAAACCCTAATCACTTTTAAATCAAGTGTTTAGGGTTTTTTTATTTGTGTTTTTAGTCAACTTAATTAAAACACACACATTGTGAATTTAGAAAAAATCAAAAGGTTTTAAAAATACACCCATTTTTCACAAAGTAACTAAAAGCAAAAAACCACCCGTTTAAAGGTGGTTTTTATAGTAATAAGTAATAAAATTACTTTTGTGGGCGGTCACGAGCGCATCGCAATCGCATTACTACGTTACAAATTTACTTCTTTTTATTTTTATAATACTCATCAAAGCGTTTTCTGTATTTTCGGTTAAAGAAAAACTTGAAAATAGCTAGTATTGCAGCGCCAAAAAGCATGTATGACATTTGTCTATTGGTATCCCATTCTGCAATAGCTTTGTAAATAAATAATGCAGCAAACCCGATGTATGCTGCCTGAAATATGTTTGCTAATTTATCCATAATTTATTTTTTTAATGTAGCGCATAGGCTATTAATCTTTTATGTATTGTTGTCCGTCATTATCTAATGAGCTAAAGATAGTAAAATCTTGATTGGCGTCAAAACCGCCTTTTCCAATGTTGTATCCGCCGTCTTCTGCTTCGTATTTATATTCAGAATTGGTAAAGAGCCATTTTTCTTTTTGGTCATAATACAATTGCTCTGCGGTTAATATTTTGCCATCATGGGTTACAATTTTCACATTACCACGTAAGTCAATTAAGTCGGTTTTATTGTATAGTATGGCATAATCTGATGTTACGGTAGTTTTTTCTTTTTGATCTCCATAAAAAACTACTTTTAGTCCATCAGGAAAGGTGGTGTAAGAAAACTCTTTATTTGAAAAATCCATCATTTTTTTACTGATGAGATGAATTTTTACTTTACCAGAATCGGTATGCTTTAAATTAATATTTTCAGCAATACCAGCGGCTTCTGAGGATATTTTGTTTAGTTGTACAACATTGTTGTAATTGTCTTTACAAGAAAAAAAGACTGTTACGATGAGTATCGTAACAGTCTTTAATATGATATGTAGTTTTGAAGACATTATAGTGTAAGTACTTTTACACTTTTATTAATCCAACAACCAATTTTTATAGTTTGTCCTGCTTTTCCTGAAGAAAAGATATCTTCTTTACTTGGCGCTTTTGCTCTATAGTTTGCAGCAGTTTTAGCAGCTGATCTTTTTAAAGCACCGTTAACTCTACCAGCTTTTTCAGCAACATTTGCAGCCAACCAAAAGGTTGCTCTTTTTTCAAAAGTGGTGGTACCACAACTATTGGCAGAACTTGCATACATGCCAGCAATTAATAAATATGCTTTTCCGAAAGATGGTTGTGCAGCTAAAGCTTTTTTAGCATATGTGCGTGCAGCTGCTTTTCTTCCTCGTTTTTTATTCATTACGGCTAATTTGTAATATACTTTCGATTTTTCAAAGCCTTCTGTATGTAGACGAGCAGATTCGTTGTAGTATTTTTCAGCTACAGCAGTATTTCCTTTTTTAGCATTTAAAATACCTAAATAATATGCTGTTTTAGCAGATGGTTCTATACTATGAAATGTTTCTACTAACTTTTTAAATAATGGAGAGTCTGCACAATCTTTACCTGCTAGTCTACTAGCTGCTTTACGCAACCAAGCTACATTATTTTTATTAGCCTCAAAGTTTTTCTCAAACAAAGGAACTAATTTATCACAGTTGGCTCTATCACCTAAATCTTTATCAATTCCCTTAACAATTTTATCATATCCTGCTAAATATGAATTATAACTTTTTAATCTTTTCTTATCTTTTTTACTAATAGTACCTGCTTCTTCTTTTAATAATAAAGCATCTACTTTGCTACTAAAGTTTTTATTTTCTAACTCAATTTTATCGGTAACTGTAGTATATAGGTCAACTAACTCTTGAAAAGTTTTAGTTTTACCGTCATACATGTTTACCATTAGTTTAAAATAAGTATAAATCGATTTTGGGTTTTGAAAAGATTTTGCATCTTTTTTAAAGGCGTTATCAAATACTTCAAATTGTGCATTTGCAGTTCCCATTTTTTCATTGAACATTAATTGTCCAATTTTAGCTTCGGTTTTTCCTACTTTATATTTTGAAGGCATATATTTCATTCCTTCTTTGTATAATGCAATTAAATCATTTGTCCATTTAATTTTTTCGCCACCTGTAGTTTTTTTAATTTTATCTTTTAAGATGCGCTCGCCGTAAGCATATATAGCATTGTTTAGTGTTGGACATGTTTTACGCACAAACATCCAAGGCTCAAAGGCAGCATCATAGTTTTTAACTTTAGCAGCTTCTGAAAATATAGATAGTTTTTCCATACACGCTTCATTTTGTTGCGCGTTTGCTGTAAATAGCGAAAGAAATACAATTAGTAATAAGGTTAATTTAGTTTTCATAGTTTTAGTTTTAAGCTGGTTAATCTATTCTTCTTCTTTGGAACCATTTATCGTTAAAAGAGAAACTTAGGTTAAAGTTAAAGAAATTTTCTTTTACTAAGTTGGCTTTGGTGGTACCTCTACTACCATACTCAACTCCTATGTTCATGTTTGAGAATAATCGTCCTACAGGTAATCCTACCCCAAAAGACATGCCAAACTCTTTTATTTTTTCATTATTAACTACTAACCCGGTATTTTCAAAACGCATACCTGCACGATATACGATTCTATTCAAATAGCTCGTTAAGGAATTGTATTTTGGAATATAAAATCCTCCGAATGTTAATTTTGTAGCATTTTCAAAACGCATATTATTTGCGCTAAAAGTTCTATTCGCTAATTCACTAGTACTTAATGTTGTAAAGTCAACACCTGCAAACCATTTTTTTGGCTTACTTAATCCAGCTCCTATAGTAAATTTAGAGGGTAATTTAAATTTAGTAGTTGTTAAGTCTCCTAAGTCCGAATTCTGAACATCTTTTGGGGTAGGAAAATTTCCATTTGGCCAAGAAATAGCAGTTGTTATTCGAGTGTTCTTGGATGTTAAATTAGCAGCGGGACTGTATGTTAAACTTGATATTAATTGTAGTTTATCTGTAATCATTTTCTGGTAATTCACTCCAAAATTAATGGCTAGACCTGATAGGCGTGAAAAGTTTATCTCTTGCGTGTCATATTGTACTCCTGTAACGTAAATGGCTTCATTTTCTATTTTACCAAAATTATAATTGGCATCAATACCTAATGAAAGTTCTTTATTTACGGCATAACCAGCGGCTAAAAAGACTTTGTTTATACCTCCTTTACCTTGATATCTTCCGTCACCAACATTTACATTGGCATCATACCTGTTTGTGAAACCAGTTTTGTAACCAACAGAGGTATATGGCATTAAACCAAAACTAACCCCTAGCTTTTTCATGGGTAATCCTACTGCAAAATAATCTAGTGTTGTTGTAGCTCCTTTTGCTTTGTTGTTGTTTGTTTTTAAGGCTGTAAATTTTTGATTACCACCAACTGTAAATGTAGTTAGTTGTAATTTACCTAAACTTGCAGGGTTTTGTAAATTTAAGTGAATGCTGTCAGCATAAATACTTAAACCTCCCATAGCTTTGTTTTCTACAGTTCCTCTAAACTTAAGCTCTCCAATTCCAAAAAAAGAATAAGGTGAGGCGCTACCTTCTTGAGCGGTCATGTTAAAAGACATGAGTATCACAAAAATTATTATTACTTGTTTAATCATTTACTGTTTTGTTGATTTCTAATATGTAGTTTAAACCTTCTAAAAGAAAATTTGGTTTGGCAAATATGCTACTTTTTAATCTTTTAGACAAGAAAACGGCATCTCCTCCTGTTAAAATTACTGTTAATTTTGAATAGTTTAACAAATAATGTTCAATTACTCCATCAACTTCATGTAAAAGACCATTAATTACACCAGAATGAATGCTGTTTTCAGTAGAGTTTCCAATAAAATAATTGGCATCATTAGGTTTTAATAATGGTAATTTTGCTGTTAAACGGTGTAATGCTTCATATCTACTAGTTAAACCTAAGGATATGGCACCACCTAAATATTCATTTTTTGCATTTAAAAAATCAAATGTAACACAGGTTCCAGCATCTATTACCAATACGTTTTCTGAAGGATATTCTATTACTGCAGCGGTTATTAAAGCAATTCTATCTACACCTAACGTTTTTGGAGTTGCGTATAGGTTTTTAAATGGAATACTTAAAGTATGCGTAAGTATGGTGAGTTGAACGAGTTTTCGGAGATCTTTTTCTTCTTGATAGGTGAAAATATCTACAGATGAAAGGATACCATGTTTAATTAAAGGAAATTCTTTTACTGTTTTTTTTACGAAAGATAATAAATTTTCATGTGAAGCAATTTGCTTGTGTACTAATTTATTGTGCTGAAAAACAGCTAATTTAGCACGAGTATTGCCAATGTCAATTATTAAATTCATAAGATTTATTGTTTGAGTACAAATATACGGAAGAAAAAAAAAGAAAAAATTGTTTTGTGTATTTAAAAAACAGTTCTATATTTGCACTCGCAATTATGCATGGTGCCTTAGCTCAGTTGGTAGAGCAATGGACTGAAAATCCATGTGTCCCTGGTTCGATTCCTGGAGGCACCACCAGAAAAACCCTAAAATTAATTTTTTAGGGTTTTTTGTTAATTGGTTTTAAAACTAAAACTGTAAATTCATTGTTACCTTTTTATCCTTTCGTTTCACAATTACCGTTGTTTTATCGCCTTTATTAAAAGCATTTAAAACTTTCATGTAATCACGCATTCCAGCCACTTTAATATCTCCAATTTGAATGATAATATCATCTTTTTTAATTCCTGCTTTTTGTGCAGGTTTTCCCTCAGAAACACCATCAATTCGCATCCCTTTACCTTCAAATAGATAATCAGGAACAATGCCTAAAGTAACTTTAAAATTACGTCCTTTTGAAGTCTCATTTTTGGTTTTAGTAAAAGCCAATACTCCATTATCATTTAAATTGGTAATAATGTCATAAATGTAGCGGGTAATGGTTAGCATACCAGAGTAGTTTAACTTATTAGCGTCATCACTAGGTTTGTGATAATCTTCATGCTGCCCCGTAAAAAAATGAAGTACAGGTATATCACTTAAATAAAATGAAGTATGGTCTGACGGTCCTACTCCTGAAAGTTTTTCTACCAAATGAAAGTTATGATTACTAGCTTCTATAATTTGTTTAAAATCAGGGTTTGTACCCACTCCATAAATGGCCAATGTGCTGTCTTTTTTTAAACGACCAACCATATCCATATTAATCATATAGTTGATGTTTTTTGTAGATATTGTTGCATTTTTTACAAAATAATTAGACCCTAATAACCCCATTTCTTCTCCAGAAAAGCACATAAATAAGTAATTGTTATTACTATTTGTATGTTGTAACATTTTTACAATTTGTAACAAAACAGCTACACCACTAGCGTTATCATCAGCTCCATTATGCACCATTTTTTCTTTCCCTTTATATAAGGAACCTTCAATTCCCCAACCTAAATGATCATAATGTGCGCCAATAACAATTGTTTTTTTAGCGTTATTATCAATAAATCCTAATACATTTCTGCCTGTAATACTTTTATCTGTTTTGGTATCTGTATATACTACTTTTGCGTGTGGGTGGGCTTTAGGAGTAAAGGTGAAATCTTGAAAATACCCTTTGGTTCCTTTAGGTAGTAATCCAATTTCTTTAAAACGTTTTGCAATATAATTAGCTGCTTTTTTTTCACCATCAGTACCTGTTGCTCTTCCTTCTAATTTATCATCTGCTAAAAAAGAAACATCTTTTTTTATTTGTGTTAAAGGGTTAGTTACAGTGCTATGATTAGTGTTTTTTGCAGTTTTACATGCAGCAAGCACAATAAATAATATGAATATTGATGTCTTTTTCATGATTAAAGTTTTAATTTCGCACAAAATTATACAATTATAATTAGTTTTACTCTTTAATTGATTTAAATAAACATAGAATGAAAACATATTTATACACATTACTTCTTTTTATTACGATACTTTCTTGTAAAAAAGAACACGAACAGGAACATCATTCAGATGCAAAATCAGGAGCTACAACAATTGTAGATGTGATACATTATCCACAAGAAAAACATTTAAAAAACGTCAAACAACTTACTTTTGGCGGTGATAATGCTGAGGCATATTGGAGTTTTGATGGTACTAAAATTGTATTTCAAGCCAATAATAAAGAATGGGAATTAGCATGTGATCAAATTTATGTGAAAGATTTAAAACCATTGGGTAAAGATGAAATTCCGCAATTGGTAAGTACAGGAAAAGGACGTACTACTTGCAGTTACTTTTTACCAGGAGATAGCACCATTATATATTCATCAACCCATTTAAAAAGTAAAGACTGTCCAATTGTTCCTAAAAAAGAAGATCATGGTGGTAAATACATTTGGCCTGTTTATGATAGTTATGACATTTTTGTAGCCGATTTAAAAGGAAATCAACTAAAACAACTTACGTTTAATGAAGGCTATGATGCAGAACCAACAGTTTCTCCAAAAGGAGATAAAATTGTATTTACCTCCACCCGTAGTGGCGATTTAGAATTGTATACCATGAATATTGACGGAACAGATGTAAAGCAGATTACACATGAATTAGGGTATGATGGTGGTGCATTCTTTTCTCCAGATGGAAATAAACTTATTTTCCGTTCTTCACGTCCAAAAACACCAGAAGCCGTTAAGGAATATAAAAATTTATTAGCAATGGGATTAGTAATGCCAACGAATATGGAATTATATGTGTGTAACGTAGATGGTAGTGATTTAAAAAAGATTACGGATTTAGGAAGCGCCAATTGGGCTCCATTTTTTCATCCTAACGGAAAAAAAGTGATCTTTTCAACCAATCACCATAAAGCAAAACATGACGGATTCAATTTGTTTATGATTAATGTAGATGGTACTCATTTGGAGCAAATTACTTTTGATGGTGTATTTGATGCTTTTCCAATGTTTTCGCCAAACGGAAAACAATTAATCTTTTCATCAAACCGAAACAATGGAGGCGGTCATGATACTAATTTATTTGTTGCGGATTGGGTAGAGTAATCTTACTCTATTTTAAAATTAGAATTGAACTTGCTAAGTATTTAGGTATATTCACATAACAAAAATTCAAGAGTATTGGAGCATTATACCCTTTTAATGTGACATTATGAATTTAAAGCATACTATTAAACTTTTTTGTTTTAGATGTTACGCATAAAAAAACCCTCAAAAAAGAGGGTTTTTAATATTGTAGTTGGAAACAAACTTGTTACACAATTCCTTGTGCAGTCATTGCATCCGCAATTTTAACAAATCCAGCTATGTTGGCTCCTTTTACATAATCAACATATCCGTTTTCTTGTGTTCCATATTGTACACATGATTCATGAATATCATTCATAATGCGATGTAATTTTTGGTCTACTTCTTCTCTTGTCCAGTTTAAACGCAATGAATTTTGACTCATTTCTAATCCAGAAGTGGCAACACCTCCAGCGTTACTAGCTTTTCCTGGAGCAAATAATATTTCTGCTTTTTGGAAGACTTCAATAGCTTCTGGTGTGGTAGGCATGTTTGCTCCTTCAGAAACACACATACAGCCATTAGAAACTAGTACTTTAGCTTCAGTTTCGTTTAACTCATTTTGTGTAGCGCAAGGTAATGCAATGTCACATTTTACTCCCCAAGGTCTTTCTCCTTTAAAGAATTTTGCGGTAGGATATTGTTTAACATATTCACCAATTCTTCCACGTTTTACATTTTTAAGATCCATTATAAATGCTAGCTTTTCAGCATCAATACCAGCATCATCATAAATATAACCAGATGAGTCAGACATAGTAACAACTTTAGCACCTAATTCGGCAGCTTTTTCGGTAGCATATTGCGCTACATTTCCGGCTCCAGAAACCGTTACTGTTTTCCCTTTAAATGAATCTCCTTTAACAGCTAACATATTTTGTGCAAAATACACATTTCCGTATCCAGTAGCTTCTGGTCTAATTAAAGAACCACCAAAAGACATCCCTTTTCCCGTTAATACTCCTGTAAATTCATTACGTAATCTTTTGTATTGACCAAACATATAGCCAATTTCACGACCTCCAACTCCAATATCTCCTGCAGGAACGTCAGTATTTGGACCAATGTGTCTTGATAATTCTGTCATAAAAGATTGGCAAAAACGCATTACTTCAGCGTCAGATTTCCCTTTTGGGTTAAAATCAGAACCACCTTTTCCTCCACCCATAGGTAAAGTTGTTAAGCTGTTTTTGAAAACTTGCTCAAAGGCTAAGAATTTTAAAATACTCAAGTTTACAGAAGGGTGAAAACGCAAACCACCTTTATAAGGTCCAATTGCCGAGTTCATCTCAATACGATATCCTTTGTTTATTTGCACTTCGCCGTTATCATCTATCCATGGTACTCTAAATAACAAAACTCTTTCAGGTTCTGTCATTCTTTCTAATAATTTGTCTTTACCATATTGTGGGTTTTTTTCAATAAAAGGTAATACAGTTTCTGCAACTTCAGTTACTGCTTGTAAAAATTCTGGTTCGTTAGGGTTTCTTTTATCAACTGTATTGATAAAGTTTTTAATGCTAGTTTCCATTTATTTAGGTGTTAAATATCATTTTAATATAAAAATTGATACAAATATAAGATATTCGTAATTATATAAGTATATAAATCACTAGTTTTTTAATAAGGTGAAATTAAATTTTTTAGTTTGCTTAGTTTTCATATATTTGTTATCTCCTTCATAAATATGATAGATATGTTAAAAAACAGCTTACTATTAATTATAATAGCCTTTTCTACACACACCGCAAGCGCTCAATTGGGATTTTCTCATGAAGTTGGTGCTATTGCTGGTCCCGTTGCTTTTCAATCAGATTACGGTGAACGTAAAGATTTTGAAACAAATAGTGGCAATACCGGATTGGGTATAGGTTTAGTTCATTATATTAACTTTGCATATAGAGCAGATTGTAATTGCTATACAAAAGACACTTACTTTAATGATCATTTTAAATTAAGAAATGAGATTTCTTGGAGTAAAACCAAATTAAATCATTTTGGTGAATGGGTAGCTCCAGAAAGAACTTCTGTTGGAGCAAAAGCATTACGAGGAACAGAAGGTATTGCAAGGGTTTTAAATTTGGGATCTCAAATAGAGTTTTTTCCATATAGCATTCGTGATTTTGTTGCTGGCGGATATGCTTTTGCGCCTTTTATAAGCCTAGGAGCGCATTATAACGCATTTACACCAAGCTATACAAAAAATGCAGACGCATTGTTTATGGAAGCAGAAGTAGAAACAAATCCAGTTTTTGTAAATAATGACGAGCTTAATATTTATAGAGCAGATAGCTATACAAGTGATCCTTTTTCATCATGGTCAATAATTTGGAGTGTAGGTACACGATATAAACTAACACCGCTATCTGATTTAATGCTAGATTTACGTTGGAGTTATTATTTTACGGATTGGGCAGATGGTTTAAATCATAATGGTCCTGCAGATAAAAACTACGACTGGAATGTTTGGTTGAATTTTGGGTATGTTTATTATCTAGATTAAAAAAAACTACATTATATACAAGATAAAGTCTGACGTAAGTCGGACTTTATTTATTTTAAGAAGTAATTATAAATTTTTTAACCAATTTTTAACATCAAATTTTGGTTATTTTCTTCAACTTGCAGATGTTAAAAATAAATAAAATTTTCACGCTTAAAATTAGCATACATGGAAACACAAAATACAGCAATCGATATTAAATCGATAAATGAAAAAATAGAAAAAGAAAGCGCTTTTGTAGACTTACTTGTTATGGAAATGAACAAAGTAATTGTTGGGCAAAGATACATGATAGAGCGTTTGCTAATCGGCTTGTTAGGTGAAGGGCATATTTTATTAGAAGGTGTTCCTGGTTTAGCAAAAACATTAGCCATTAACACCTTGTCAAAAGCAGTTTCAGGTAGTTTTAGTCGTATTCAATTCACGCCAGATTTATTGCCAGCAGATGTTGTAGGAACCATGATTTACAACATTAAAGAAAATGATTTCACTATAAAAAAAGGACCCATTTTTGCAAATTTTGTGTTAGCAGATGAAATCAATAGAGCACCAGCAAAAGTGCAATCAGCTTTGTTGGAAGCAATGCAGGAAAAACAAGTAACTATTGGTGATACTACCTTTACACTAGACAAACCATTCCTAGTAATGGCAACACAAAATCCTGTTGAGCAGGAAGGAACTTATCCATTGCCAGAAGCGCAGGTAGATCGTTTCATGCTAAAAGTTGTGATAGATTACCCTACAATAAAAGATGAGCAACTTATTGTAAGAGCTAATTTAAAAGGAGCTTTTGAAAAAATTAATGAAGTTGTTTCTGTAGACCAAATTAAACGTGCGCAACAAGCGGTACGTGAGGTGTATATGGATGAAAAAATTGAAAAATATATTTTAGATATTATTTTTGCTACACGATACCCAGAAAAATATGGATTAGCAGAATTGAAACCCTTAATCAATTTTGGAGCATCACCACGTGGAAGCATCAACTTAGCAAATGCTGCAAAATGTTACGCCTTTATAAAACGTAGAGGATATGTAATACCAGAAGATGTACGCGCAATGGTTACCGATGTATTACGTCATCGTATTGGTATTACTTATGAAGCTGAGGCAGAAAACATTACATCAGAAGAAATTATCACTAAAATTGTAAACCAAATAGAAGTACCATAATCAAAATTACTTCCTAATCTCCTTTAAAGGAGAGCGGTTAAGAAAAGGAATTTAAATATTGAAGTGTGAAACAATAATCAAAAAAAGCACCAACCAATATGCGATGTCGAAAAAAAAGTTTATTGATTAATGATTAAAAAGTTCTTCCTTTTTTGGAAGAATTTAGGATGGACTTATGGATACTAAAGAATTACTTAAAAAAGTACGTAAAATAGAAATCAAGACACGCCGTTTGTCTGATCATATTTTTGGAGGAGAATATCACTCTACCTTCAAAGGACGAGGTATGACTTTTTCTGAAGTACGACAATACCAATACGGTGATGATATTAGAGCTATTGATTGGAATGTTACTGCACGTACAAATGAACCTTATGTAAAAGTTTTTGAAGAAGAACGTGAGTTAACCATGATGCTTATGGTAGATGTATCAGCATCTGAATTATTTGGCACACAAAATCAGTTTAAAGAAGAAATGGTTACTGAAATAGCAGCAACTCTTGCATTTTCAGCATTACAAAATAACGATAAAATAGGAGTTATTTTATTTTCAGATGAGATAGAATTATACATACCACCTAAAAAAGGAAAACGGCACGTATTGCGTATTATTAGAGAGTTAATTGAGTTTAATCCTAAAAGTAAAAAAACCGACTTGGCAGGAGCATTCAAGTTTTTGTCAAGCGTAATGAAAAAGAAAGCTATTGTGTTTGTATTGTCAGATTTTATTGCAGATGATTATAACCAAACCCTAAAAATAGCAGGTAGAAAACACGATGTAACGGGGTTTAGAGTTTTTGACAAACACGAAGAAAAAATTCCTAATTTAGGAATGGTAAATTTTAAAGATGCCGAAACAGGTATGATGCAAACCATAAATACGAGCTCTAAAAAAGTGCGAGATAATTATGTGAAATTTTATAATGAAAAAGTAAAATATTATCAAGAAGCTTTTCGTAAAAGTGGATCAGGAGTAATTAGTTGCCGTACTGATGAAGATTATGTGAAAAAACTATTGGGTTATTTTAAAACAAGAGGATAATCAATAAATTTAGATTTAAGAATTACGATTGATGAATGTTAATATAAAAATATTTAAAAAAAGAAGCCTGAAATTAGAATTGAGAACTGTTATATTTTCTCTATTCTCTTTTCTTTTTGCTCTTTTTTCTTTTGCACAAGAAATTACGACAGCGGTAGATACAACCACTATTAAAATTGGAGAAGAAGTAAAACTTCAAATTTTAATAAAAGCAAATCCTACCGATTTAATTATATTTCCGGAAACAAAAAAAATGGGGTTATTAGAGGTAATTAATTCGTATAAAGCCGATACCCTTTTAAAAAGTAATCCGTTTACGTTAAAAAAAGAATACGGTTTAACCCAATTTGATTCGGGGCACTACACTTTACCACCTCAAAAAATAATCATTAATGGGAAACCGCATTTTACCGATTCTTTATTAGTTGAAGTTAGAGATGTAGTAGTCGACACAACCAAACAAAAATTATACGATATTAAACCCATAATTGAAGTAGAAAAACCTTCGGAAGGAGTTCTAAATTGGATTTTATATTCCGTTTTAGGATTGTTGCTATTAGGAGCAATAATGTATTTTTTATTCTTCAGAAAAACAAAAGCACAAAAAGAAGCAGAAAATAAACTTCCTCCTTTTGAAGAAGCTATTTCTCAATTAAATTTATTAAAAGAAACAGGAAATTCGCTTCTAGAAGAAGGAAAATACAAAGAATATTATTCGCAATTAACGGACGTATTAAAACATTATTTAGATGAAGAGGTCTATGAAGATGCTTTGGAAAGTACGACAGATGAATTATTAGAAAAATTAGAATTATTGCGTGATTCAGGTAAGTTACCCATTTCAAAAGAAGCAATTACTAATTTACGCAATGTATTACAAACCTCTGATTTGGTAAAATTTGCCAAATCAAAACCAGATTCAGGTACCGCAAAAGTAGATAGAAATACAATAGAAAATATCATAACAGAAACTAAAGCTGCCATACCAGAACCTACCGAAGAAGAATTGTGGTTAGATGAGCAATACCGTTTAGAACAAGCAAAGCAAGCAAAACGCAAAAAAAATATCCGAATTGCTTTAGTAACAGCAGGAATTTTATTGTTAAGTATAGTAGGATTAGGTTTTAAATACGGATTTTCAAATATAAAAGATGCTATTTTTGCACCACAATCCAAACAGTTGTTAGAAGGTAGTTGGGTGCGTAGTGAATATGGCAATCCTGCAATTATAATGAGCACTCCAAAGGTGCTAAAGCGTACTTCTAATGCGGAAATGGAAGCCATGAAAACACAAAGTTTTGCTTACGGAAATTTAGGAGACAATTTAGCAATTGTACTCAATACATTGCAATTGCCGAAAGCACCACAAATGAGTGTGTTGCAAAATGAAGACGATGATGCTCCAGATACTCCAAAGGTAGATTTAGAACAAGTGAATGAGCAAACCTTACAAATGATAGAGCAACAAGGGGCTACTAACCTGCTAGTAAAACAAGCAAAATATGCATTTCCTGATGATGTTGAAGGAATGAAAGCATTTGGCACCTTTACCTTTAAAAACCCTATTACCAAACAAAACCAACAAATTGCGTATGAGGTACTATCTTTTACTCAAGACGAGGTAACCATTCAACAAGTAATGGTTTTTTATAACGAAAACGATAAATATGCCAAGAAAGTAGCAGCAAAAGTATTGGAATCTGTAGAACTTAAAAAAGATGAGGAGTAATGTTTAAAAATTATGAATTTGTAAATCCGGAATTACTATGGTTATTGGTATTGTTACCATTAGCAGTATTATGGTATTTTTTTAAAAGAAAACAGCAAGTAGCTCCAGTACAAATAAGCAGCATACAAGGTTTTCAAGACACTTCTATTTTACCAAAATTAAAACCATTATTGCAAGTGTTGCGTTTGTTAGCAATGGCTTTTGTAATTGTAGCGTTAGCAAGACCACGTATGGTATCCGTTTCTAAAAAAACAAAAACCAACAAAGGTATTGATATTGTGATGGCAATAGATATTTCTGCCAGTATGTTGGCAAAAGATTTGCGTCCAAACCGGTTAGCTGCATTAAAAAAAGTAGCAGCAAAATTTATAAAAGGACGCCCAAATGATCGTATTGGTTTAGTATTGTATGCAGGAGAAAGTTATACCAAAACACCTATTACTAGTGATAAATCAATCGTTTTAGGTTCATTAAAAGAAGTAACCTATGATAGTAGAGTGTCTGTAGGTACTGCAATTGGTATGGGGTTGGCAACTGCCGTAAACAGGTTGAAAGATAGTAAAGCCAAAAGTAAAGTTATTATTTTATTGACCGATGGTGTAAATAATACTGGTACTATTGATCCAAAAATTGCAAGTCAGTTAGCATCCAGCTTTGGTATAAAAGTATACACCATTGGATTAGGTACAAATGGCACCGCATTATCTCCAGTAGCATTACGCCCTAACGGAAGTTTTGTTTTTGATAGAATTAAAGTAGAAATTGATGAAGTCCTATTAAAAGAAATTGCTAAAAGCACCGATGGTAAATACTTTAGAGCCACCAACAACAGAAAATTAGAAGCTATTTATAGTGAAATTAATAAGCTTGAAAAAACCGAAATAGAAGAATTTAAGTTTTATAATTACGATGAAAAGTTCAGAAGCTTTGTACTCATTGCTTTAGGATTGTTTTTAGCAGAAGTATTACTAAGGTTAACCCTTTTTAGAAGTTTTGTGTAACAGAAAAGACACCCGTTTTTAAGGGAAATTGCTATGTTTGAATTAGAAGAAAAAATATATTTTTACGTACTCCTATTAATACCCGTTATTATAGTTGTTTTTGCAGCATTACTTTTTTGGAAAAAGAAGCAACAAGCAGCGTTTGCAAATCACGTATTGTTAGAAAAATTAGCGCCAGAAAAATCAAACGGAAAGCTAGTGTTTAAAGTCATATTATGGTGTTTGGCAATAGCAAGTTTTAGTATTGCATTGGTAAACCCTAAGTTTGGTACTAAGTTGGAAATGGTAAAGCGAGAAGGTGTAGATATTGTTTTTGCAGTAGATGTGTCCAAAAGTATGTTAGCAGAAGA
>JAJRPS010000084.1 GCA_024280635.1 Bacteroidota bacterium
GACCATATAATTAATACCTTATTTACCAATGATTGATCAAGCTTCTTTTACAGGACTGATAAAAACAATATTTATATTATTATCCATATACTACATTGCAAAATTTGTAATGCGTTTAGCGGCACCATACATAATGACGTATGCAGCAAAAAAGATGGAGCAAAAAATGAAAGATCAATTTGGGAACATGCAAAATCAACAAAATCAACAATCAAAAACGCCTAAAAGTGAAATTCCGAAGGAAAAGAAAAAAGTAGGGGAGTATATTGATTTTGAAGAAATAGACGAATAAATATGAAATTTAATTTTAAAAAAATAGCACCACACCTGTTAGTATTACTAGCCTTTGTTGTGGCTTCCGTAGCTTATTTTTATCCAGTTTTACAAGGAAAACAAATTAAACAATCTGATATAGTTCAATATATTGGCATGTCAAAACAATTTAAGGAGTTTAATAAAACCGCAAAAACACCAACGTATTGGAACGATGCCGCATTTGGCGGAATGCCAACCTATCAATTAGGAGCGCAATATCCACACAATTACATCAAAAAAATAGATCACTTAATTCGGTTTTTACCCCGTCCTGCGGATTATGTATTCCTGTATTTCATTTGTTTTTATGCACTATTATTAGTTTTAAAAGTTGATTGGCGATTTGCATTATTAGGTAGTTTAGCATTTGGGTTTTCCACCTATTTTATTATTATTTTAGGGGTAGGACATAACGCCAAAGCACATGCCATTGCATACATGCCATTGGTGTTAGCAGGGATTTTCTTGGTGTTTCAAAAACGATATATTTTCGGATTTTTACTTACCGCACTGGCAATGGGGTTAGAGTTGAGTGCAAACCATTTTCAAATGACTTATTATTTATTACTTTTAGTACTGGTAATAGGGATTGTGTTTTTAATAGAAGCGTTTAAAACCAAACAGATACCACATTTTTTTAAATCGGTAGGGATATTATCCGTAGCAGTAATTTTAGCACTGGGATTAAATGCAACTAATTTAATGGCAACTTCAGAATATGCTAATTTTAGTACCCGTAGTAAAAGCGAATTGACCATAAATGCTGATGGTTCTAAAAAAGTACAAATTGATGGACTAGATAAAAGCTATATTACCGAATATAGCTACGGAATAGGAGAAAGCTTAAATATATTTGTACCGCGTTTATTTGGAGGATCAAACAATGAACCCATTACAAAAGATGCTGTTTCAGTAAAGCAGATGCAAAAAATGTTTAAAATATCAACACCAGAGGCACAAGCATTTTCTGGGCAATTAATGTATTGGGCAAATCAAAGTTATGTAGCAGCACCTGCTTATATTGGTGCGGTTGTTATTTTTCTATTTGTATTAGCCCTCTTTTTAGTAAAAGGGCGCATGCGAAAATGGATAGTGGCAGGCGGAATTTTGGTATTATTACTTTCTTGGGGTAAAAATTTTAGCATACTAACCAACTTTTTTATTGATTACGTTCCTTTATATAATAAGTTTAGAGCGGTAAGTTCTATTCAAGTTATTTTATAATTGATAGTGCCCTTGTTTGCTGTATTTGGATTGTATCGTTTTGTGCAGGATTATGAGCAAAAGGAAGAAAAATTAAAAGCATTGAAATATACTGTGGGTATTACCGCAGGTTTAGGAGTATTATTTTATTTATTGAAAGGAAGTGTCTTTGATTTTGTAAGTCCAAGAGACGGGATGCTAATTGAAAATTATGGACCTGATTTTATGCATGCCATAAAAGAACAACGAGAAGCCTTATTTACAGGAGATATATTCCGTACACTAGCCTTTGTATTGTTTACAGCAACCGCATTGTGGTTGTATGTAAAAGGTAAAATGAAAGAAAATGTAGTTTTATTAGTCATTGGGTGTTTGTTGGTGTTTGATTTGGTAGGAGTAGATAAACGCTATGTAAACGCAGAAGATTTTGTTTCGGCATCAGAAGTAAACAAACCTTTTAGAGCAAGTCAAGCAGATACCGATATTTTAAAAGATAAAACAATTTATAGAGTGTTAGATTTAAGTGCTAATCCATTCAACTCAGCTAGAGCTTCTTATTTTCATAAAGCTTTTGGAGGTTATCATGCCGCAAAACCCAAGCGTGCCGCCGATTTATTTGAATTTTACATTTCAAAAAATAAAGTAAGTGTGGTGAATATGCTGAATATTAAATATATTATTCAGGAAAATAAAGGACGAAAAGTAGCATTAAATAATCCGTATGCAAATGGAAATGCGTGGTTTATAAAAGAGTTAAAAACGGTAACAACAGCAGATGAAGAAATTTTAGTACTAGAAACATTAGCTACTAAAACTGAAGCCGTAATAAACAATCATACCCCTACACAAACCCATTTTATTGTTGACAGTTTAGCAACCGTAAAACTAACCGATTACAAGCCAAATCATATAATTTATGAAACTAATAATACAAATGATGGTTTTGTAGTGTTTTCAGAGATGTATTATAAAGATGGTTGGGAAGCAACAATAGACGGTATAAAAGCACCGATTGAGCGTGTCAATTATGCATTACGAGGGTTGCAAATGCCCAAAGGGAAACATCAAATTGAATTCAGGTTTTCACCATCAGTCATTAAAAAGGGAAGTAGGATAGCACTAGCAAGTTCAATATTGTTAGCAGTATTACTTTTAGGAGGGTTATTTTATCAATTTAAAAAAGGAAAATAGTAATACAATAGAAAATTACGTCTGTTCACGTATTTCTATTTTTTATCGGAATGTATCGATATTAAAAATAACATTTTAAAGAGCATAAAATCGGATAACGGGAAAATGAAAATACTCATCATTACATATTATTGGCCACCCGCAGGAGGACCTGGAGTGCAACGCTGGTTAAAGTTTGTCAAGTATTTGCCCCATTTTGGAGTGCAACCGGTTGTGTATTGTCCAGAAAACCCTAATTATCCGTTAGTAGATGATGCTTTGTTGCAAGAAGTTTCAGAAGATATTGAAATCATCAAGCACCCTATTTTTGAACCCTATGCATTGGCTTCTTTGTTTTCTAAAAAGGAAACCCAAACCATTTCATCAGGAATAATCAACACCCAAAAACAATCTTTAATAGCAAAGGCATTGTTGTATGTTAGAGGGAATTATTTTATACCCGATGCTCGTAAGTTTTGGGTAAAACCATCGGTTACGTTTCTTCAAAAACACATTCAAGAAAATAATATTACAACCATAATTACCACAGGTCCACCGCATAGTGTACATTTGATAGGTTTACAACTTAAAAAGCAATTAAATATAAAGTGGATAGCCGATTTTAGAGATCCATGGACGACAATTGGCTATCATCAAAAATTAAAATTAACAAAAAAATCTGCTCAAAAACACAAACAATTAGAACAGCAAGTATTGCAAAATGCTACTGAAATAATTGTAACCAGTCCTACCACAAAATCCGAATTTCAACAAATTACTCAACAACCCATTACTGTAATTACAAATGGTTTTGATGATGTGAAAATAGCGGGAATTACTTTAGATGAAAAATTTACAATAGCCCATATTGGCTCCTTACTGTCTGGTAGAAATCCTAAAGTATTGTGGGAGGTATTATCAGTATTGATAAAAGAAAATGATAGTTTTAAAGCCGATTTTGAATTAAAACTAATTGGTGCGCTAAGTGATGAGGTGTTACAAAGTATTACTGCTTCTGGTTTGCAACATAATTTAAATGTTGTGGGTTATGTATCACACCAAGAAGCACAATTAGCACAACGTACCAGTCAAATGTTGTTATTAATTGAAATTGATTCAGAGATCACCAAATGTATCATTCCGGGTAAGCTCTTTGAATATTTACAAAGTAACCGACCCATACTCGGTTTTGGTCCTCAAAATGCCGATTTTAAGACAATTATTTCTCAAACCAACACAGGGAAATCATTTGGATATGACACTTCAGAAAAGGAACAAATTAAATCTTATCTTTTGGATTGTTTTGAAAAATATCAGCAACGTAAATTACAAGTAAATGGTATAGGAATTCAAAAATACCACCGCAAACAATTAACGCAACAGTTGGTTACAGTTTTAAATCGGCAATAATTTTATTGACTATAAAAAAGTTTAACGTTTATTTTTTTATAAGCTTTATGTGAGTTCCATTAAAATATGCGTATGTATACTATAGCTCTAATTTCTTACTTAATTTTTTATCCAAAGCATCTTTGTGTACTAGTATGGAAATGGCTTTTAAACGTATATAAGCACTGCTCATATACACATAACCACCATATTTTACACGATTTCCTTTGCTTCCCCAAGAGTTTTTTACTTTAAAATATACGGTTCCGTTTTGATCAACAACCATTCCCGTAATGTGCATTAAGTGATCGTCAGTAGTATCAAAATTCTCAAATTCTTGTTGACGGTAAGCGGGAGTGATAGTTTTTTCTTTTTGTATTTCTTTCAAAGCATCTTTAGTTTTAACGCCATCTGCAGGAATTACAGCAATACCATTACGTGAAGAAAATGTTTTTTCAGAAACATCTACATCTAAAGCAATACTATATCCTTTATTTAACGCATGAATCATAGTATTTTCAAATTCATCTAAACTTACATTGTACATGCTTCCGTTACTAAAATTATCAGGAATATTTAAAACAAAAGGCTTGTAGAGTGGTTGGTGCGTATAGGATGTTAAGGTAATGTAGTTATCAGCATCAATACCCATTGTTTTTGCAAATTGTTTTGGGGTGTATTTTTTTCCTTCAAAAGTAAAATCGGCAACATTTTTTCCTAAATAGATATCTAATATAGCGTTTACAGATTTTTTCCAACGAGGCGATAATTTTTTTGCAGGGTTTTTAATATAAGCATCCAACATACTTTTTATAACCGCTATCATTTCGGCATGATTATGCGTTTTTTGATTTACAGCTAATCCTGTAAAAGCACTTTCAGGAACCAAACCATAATCGGCAGCACTATTAAGTACGTCATGAGCTAAACCACCTTCACTAAATTGCGCTTTCCCTTGTCGCATTACGTAATTCCACGCTTTTTTAGGATATGTGTTTCTTACGGTATACATTTCAGACAAATCAATATCTTTATTTTTAATACGCTTGATTTCACTTTCTAAAAAGGAAGAAGTAGAGTAGCTCCAGCACGTACCAGTACGCCCCTGACTTTTTACATTTGAACAAGCAACATCTTTTACTGTTGTGAAGTTATATTCTTGAGAAAAACCAGTGAAACTAGTAAGTAATATTGCTGAGGTAATAATTATTTTACGCATAATGAGGGTTTTTTATTTTATTCTAAAATTAAATTCGTTTATTTTTACGCAAAATAAGAAATTATGAGCAAAATTAAATGGGAAACGGTAAAAGAGTTTCAATTTGAAGATATTACCTATAAAAAATGCAATGGAGTGGCACGTATTGCGTTCAATAGACCGGAAGTACGCAATGCATTCCGCCCTAAAACAACATCAGAATTAATAGTTGCCTTACAAGACGCAACAATAGATACCAGTATTGGTGCGGTTTTAATTTCAGCAGAAGGACCTTCGCCTAAAGACGGTGTGTATTCTTTTTGTTCTGGAGGCGATCAAAAAGCACGTGGGCATCAAGGGTATGTAGGAGATGATGGATACCATCGTTTAAATATATTAGAAGCACAACGCTTAATCAGGTTTATGCCAAAAGCAGTCATTGCAGTAGTACCCGGTTGGGCTGTTGGTGGCGGACACAGTTTACACGTAGTTTGTGACATGACACTAGCCAGTAAAGAACACGCAATTTTTAAACAAACAGATGCAGATGTTACCAGTTTTGACGGTGGATACGGATCAGCTTATTTAGCAAAAATGGTAGGGCAAAAGAAAGCACGTGAAATCTTTTTCCTTGGAAGAAATTATACTGCGCAAGAAGCTTTTGATATGGGAATGGTAAATGCCGTAATACCACATGATGAATTGGAAGATACCGCTTATGAATGGGCACAAGAAGTGTTAGCAAAATCACCAATGTCTATAAAAATGTTAAAATATGCCATGAATTTAACAGATGATGGTATGGTAGGGCAACAAATATTTGCAGGAGAAGCCACACGTTTAGCGTATATGACTGATGAAGCAAAAGAAGGACGTAACGCATTTTTAGAAAAGCGTAAGCCTAATTTTGAAAAAAAATGGATCCCGAATTAATGGCGAATTTTAAACATTACATTCAAGCAGCACGCTTGCGTACGCTACCGCTTTCGGTTTCCGGAATTATTGTGGGAAGTGCAATGGCAACTCCTTTATTTTATGAAACTTCTATTTTTTGGTTGGCAATTTTAACAACCATTGGTTTTCAGGTGCTTTCTAATTTTGCCAATGATTATGGTGATGGCATTAAAGGAACGGATGACAATAGAGTAGGAGAAAAGCGTTTGGTAGCATCTGGAGTGATTACTCCCAAACAAATGAAAAGGGCAATGATAATTATGATAATTATGACCTTACTAATAGCGTTAGCACTTATTTATAGGGCTTTCGGGGAAAATAATTTTGTGCAATCGGTTGTGTTTTTAATACTTGGAATTAGTAGTATTGTTGCTGCTATAAAATATACGGTTGGTAAAAGTGCTTATGGATATTCGGGATTAGGAGATATTTTTGTATTTCTGTTTTTTGGATTGTTAAGTACTTTAGGTAGTTACTATTTATATACACATGCATTAAACAACTGGAAAATAATATTACCAGCAGCAGCAATTGGCTTATTAAGTGCGGCGGTACTAAATTTAAACAATATGCGAGATCAGATAGCAGATAAAAAAGCAAACAAAAATACCTTAGTGGTTAAATTAGGAAGTCAATGGGCTAAATTATATCACTTCGGATTAATAAATATAGCTTTAATATTACTCATTTGGTTTACAAATATAAACGGAAGTACATCACCTTTTAAATGGTTGTTTATAATTGCTTTTTTTCCATTACTTCATAATTTGAGAGTGGTAGGTAGTAATATTTTGTTTAGAGAATTGGACGGAGAACTTAAAAAAGTAGCCTTATCTACTTTTTTATGTGCTATTTTATTGGCAGTAAGTTTTAGTATTGTAAGCTAGTTGATTTTTTCCCCCATAATATAAACTTGATCAATAGGGTTACTACCAAAATTATACGGAATGCTAGCATAAGAATTTATTTTTTTAGTGAGTATTACATTGGCTTTTTTTCCAACGGTAATGCTCCCTACTTCATTGGATACTCCCATGGCATAAGCTCCGTTTATAGTAGCTGCATTAATGGCTTCTTCAGGCGTCATTTTCATTTTTATGCAAGCGGTGGCAACTACAAAATTCATATTTCCAGACGGTGTAGAGCCAGGGTTATAATCCGTAGCCAATGCTAAGGGTAAACCTGCGTCTAATATTTTACGAGCAGGCGTGTAGGGGATACTCAAAAAATAAGAGCAACTCGGTAAAGCTACAGGCATTGTTTGGGTGTTTTTTAATACTTCAATATCATCATCGGTCATAATTTCTAAATGATCTACAGATAACGCGTTGTATTTTACTCCTGCTTGCACACCACCAATGGTTGTAAATTGATTGACGTGTATTTTAGGTGTCAACCCGTATTGTTGACCTGCTTTTAAAATATATTCGGTATCGGCAACGGTAAAATATCCCGTTTCACAAAAAATATCAATGTAGTCGGCTAAATTTTCTTTCGCTATTATCGGTAATATCTCATTTATCAAAAGATCTAAATATCCTTTTTTGTTGTTTTTAAATGTATCAGGAACAGCATGAGCTCCTAAAAAAGTTGCTTTAATAGGAATGTTGTAATTTTCTTTCAGGCGTTTGATTACGCGTAACATTTTCAACTCGGCAGCAACCGTTAAACCGTAACCTGATTTGATTTCAACTGCTCCTGTACCTAAAGCAATTACTTCTTCTAAACGTACTTTACTTTGATGGTACAAATCATCTTCAGTCGTTTCTTGTAATTTTTTAGCGGAATTTAAAATTCCTCCACCTTTATTGGCAATTTCAGCATAAGTTAATCCGTTAATTCTATCAACAAATTCCCCTTCTCGGTTTCCTGCATAAACAATATGGGTGTGTGAGTCTACCCATGTAGGCATCACGATTCGGTCAGAAGCATCTATAAAGGTATCTATTTTTTCTGTAGGACAATTTTTCATCAATCCAAAATCAGCAATAATACCATCTTTTACTAATAAGTAAGCATTTTTAAGGGTTGGTAATTCCTTCATTGCTGCAGCAGAAAGAAAATTGATATGCTGTTTTCTAACTTGTACAAGTTCTTTTATATTTTTGAATAATGTTGTCATAATCCCATCCTAACCTTCCCAAAGGGAAGGAATTTATTATTATTTATTATTTAATATAGCGGTATTCTTAATTTTTCAATTGGAATGCGCTACAAATACTCGTTACGTTTTTTCAGTTTCTTCCCTTGGGGAATACGAAAAATCGGCATTAGAACAAATTGTTTAACAGCTCATCAGCTACCAAATTGGGTACGGTTACTTTTAAATTTGGTGAGCGTTCCATTTCACGTTTAATAGCAAATATAGAACCTTCATTACGTGCCCAACTTCTGCGTGCAATACCGTTATTGACATCAAAAAACAGCATTTTTTTCAAGCGTTCTTCTGATTCAGGGCTACCGTCAAGCAACATCCCAAAACCACCATTACTCACTTCTCCCCAGCCAACACCACCACCGTTGTGTATAGAAACCCAAGTAGCACCTCTAAAACTATCACCAATAACATTGTGTATGGACATGTCCGCAGTAAACTGACTACCATCATAAATATTTGAAGTTTCTCGGTAAGGAGAATCGGTGCCGCTTACATCATGATGATCACGACCTAAAACTACAGGTCCAATTTTTCCGTTGGCAATGGCAGTGTTAAATGCTTGTGCTATTTTACTACGTCCCTCAGCATCTGCATATAAAATACGTGCCTGACTACCTACTACCATTTTATTCTTTTTAGCATCTTTTATCCAGGTAATATTATCTTGCATTTGCAATTGAATTTCCTTTGGAGAATTTTCCATAATTTCCTGTAAAACTTCTGCCGCAATGGTGTCAGTAATATCTAAATCTTCCGATTTCCCTGAAGCACAAACCCAACGAAACGGTCCAAAACCATAATCAAAACACATGGGGCCTAAAATATCTTGTACATAACTTTTGTATCTGAAATCAATATTATTTTCTGCCATAATATCAGCTCCAGCACGAGAAGCTTCTAGTAAAAAGGCATTTCCATAATCAAAAAAGTAGGTTCCTTTTGCAGTGTGTTTGTTTATAGCTGTTACGTGACGGCGCAAAGTAGCTTGTACCTTTTCTTTAAAAAGTTCAGGCTCTTCAGCAATTAATCTATTGGCTTCTTCATAGGAAACATCAACAGGATAATATCCACCTGTCCACGGTATGTGCAATGACGTTTGGTCAGAACCCACATGAATGAAAATATTTTCGGTATCAAATCGTTCCCAGATTTCTACAATATTCCCAATAAAAGCAATAGAAACGATTTCATTTTCTTTTTGTGCTTTTCGCACACGGGACACCAAATCATCCAAATTATCAATCAAAACATCAACCCAACCTTGTTCATGACGTTTTTTAGCCGCTTTTGAGTTTACCTCAGCTGCAATAGTAATGCATCCCGCAATATTACCTGCTTTGGGTTGTGCGCCACTCATACCACCCAAACCGGAAGTTAAAAATATTTTTCCAGCAGGCGTTTCGTCTGTATTTAATATTTTCCTAAAGGCATTCATCACCGTAATGGTTGTTCCATGCACAATACCTTGCGGTCCAATATACATACAACTTCCTGCGGTCATTTGCCCGTATTGTGTAACACCTAAAGCATTGTATTTTTCCCAATCGTCAGGGCTAGAATGGTTCGGAATCATCATTCCATTGGTTACAATTACGCGCGGAGCATTTTTTGAAGAAGGGAATAATCCCATAGGATGCCCCGAGTATAAATGAAGCGTTTGTTCTTCTGTCATGGTAGCCAAATACTGCATGGTCAATACATATTGCGCCCAATTTTGAAACACAGCACCGTTACCTCCGTAGGTAATTAATTCCTCTGGATGTTGTGCCACTGCAGGATTCAAATTGTTCTGAATCATTAACATAATTGCCGCTGCTTGCGTACATTCTGCAGGATAATCAGCAATATCACGCGCATAAAAATCATAATCAGGTTTAAACCGATACATGTAAATTCGTCCCAAATCTTTTAGTTCCTGAGCAAATTCTATCGCCAATTCGGCATGCCATTTTTTCGGGAAATAACGCAACGCATTTCTAATTGCCAATTGCTTTTCTTTGGGTGTTAAAATATCTTTTCGTTTTGGCGCTCGGTTAACCCCTTTAGGATACGTTCTTTTTGCGGGTAATTCTGATGGTAGTCCTTGTAATATTTGTGCTTTAAAAGTCATATTTTTTTGTTTTATTTGGGCGTTCGGGCAGGCTTTTCGCTGTATCTTTTTTTAATGTATTCTCGGCTGTGCTCGAATTGACATTTAAAAAAAGGATGCCACTGCAATCCCTAACGCGGTGATTGTCTAGTTATTTGATGCGCAACTTTCTGTTTTTAACCAATTTAATTAAGGTGTTAATGTCATCTTTTAAAATACGATCTTCTTCTAGTTTTGCAACTTTAGCTCTAATAATAGCATAATTGTTTTCAACAATTTCACCACAAGTTAAAGGTCTTCTAAAATCAATAGCTTGCGTAGCATATAACAATTCAATGGCTAATATTTTATCTAAATTCCCTAAAATTTGGTTGAATTTACGTCCGGAAATACTCCCCATACTCACGTGATCTTCTTGTCCTAAAGAGGTTGGAATGCTATCTGCAGAAGGAGGGAAGCATAAACTTTTATTTTCGGTAACCAAAGCAGCAGTAGTATATTGCGGAATCATAAACCCAGAATTTAATCCGCCTTTATCGGTCAATAAACGTGGTAACCCGTACTTACCTTCCAATAATAAATAACATCTTCTGTCGGCAATATTACCTAATTCAGACGCTGCAATTGAAGCGTAGTCTAATGCCATAGCTAAAGGTTGCCCATGAAAATTACCGCCAGATATGGCTTCCGTTTCACTTAAAACAATAGGATTGTCAGTAACGGAATTCATTTCAATAGTCGTTAACTTTTTTAAGTGAAAATAGGCGTTACGAGATGCTCCGTGTACTTGTGGTATGCATCGCATAGAATACGGGTCTTGTACGCGGGTACACGATTCATGCGACATGTTATTTTTAGAATTTTCAAATAACATACGCATGCGTTTGGCAACTTGTATGTTTCCTTTAAAGGGTCTAATTTGGTGTAATTCTTCTTTAAATGGTGATGCACTTCCTTGATAACCTTCAATACTCATGGCGCCAGCAATATCAGCTAAATTTAAGAGGTATTTCATTTTGTCCAATCCAATTATGGCGTGTGCTAAAATAAATTGTGTTCCGTTAATTAAGGCTAAACCTTCTTTTGCTTGTAGCGTAATGGGCTTTAAATGACGCACTTTTAAAACCTCTTTTGCGGGAATGTATTTTTTGCCTTTCCAAAATTCACCTTCTCCTAAAAGCGGTAAAAATAAATGAGATAAAGGTGCTAAGTCGCCTGATGCTCCTACCGATCCTTGTTTGGGAACGGTTGGTAATAAATCATGTTCAATAAAATAGATAATACGTTCAATTACTGTTAATCGAATACCAGAAAACCCTTGACATAAGGCATGTACTTTACAAATCATCATGATTTTTGATAATTTTTTATCAATGGGTTTTCCTACGCCAACAGCGTGAGTGATGAGTAAATTTTCTTGTAATTTACTGGTTTCATTGGGTGTAATTTGCACATCACAAAGCGGACCAAAACCAGTATTGATACCGTAAACAGCTTTATTGCCATTTGCCATGATTTCCACTTTTTTTCTACAGGTATTTACCTTGTCAATAGCTTCAGGTGTTAAGGTAGCTTTAAGTTTACCGTTGGCAATGGCAATTACTTTTTTAACTGTTAGTTTGTCTATTCCGTATTTAAAACTCATGATTTTATCTTTTTTTACAAAGTTATGCTTATTTTTGATGCTTTACAAGACTAATAAAATCAATAATTGATATCTATGAAGCATCAAATAGAGTTAAGACATTATCGTTATTTTTTGGCAGTAGCGGATACATTGCATTTCCGAAAAGCAGCAGAGCAATTGTTTATATCGCAACCAGGGTTGAGTAGGCAAATAAAACAATTGGAAGAAAATTTAGGAGTGCAATTGTTTGAACGTCATAATAGGAAAGTAACCTTAACACCAGCAGGGAAATATTTACAGGAAGAATTAAAAAATATTTTTAAGCAGTTGAATGCTGTTTTAGCACACACAAAACTGTTGCATGGAGGAGGGGTTGGGAAGTTAAAATTGGGATATGTAGGGTCAGCAATGCAAAAATTGATTCCTAATTTATTGTTGCAATTTCAAAAAGAACATCCTCATATTTTAATCCATTTAAATGAAATGGATAATCAGCAACAATTACAAGCATTGCTAAATAAAGATATTGATGTAGGGTTTATCAGGCAAGAACGCATTCCAAGCGGATTGAAAATAAAAGCTACGGAAACCGAAACATTTTCACTGGTATTACCTAAAAATCATGAGGTAACGTTAGCTAATTTTAAAAGTTTACAGCAGTTTGAAAAGGAAGACTTTATTTTGTTTGATGCTTCTTATAGTGCCTCATATTATGAAACGGTAATGCAAATTTTTGATGATGCGGGTTTTGTGCCACAAGTATCACATGCAACGGTAAATGCGAGTTCTATTTATCGTTTAGTAGAAAATAATCTAGGAATATCCATTGTGCCCACCTCATTAACGGAAGGTTTTTTAATGGATGTACAGTTTATAGAATTGACTAAAATAAAGCAACGTACCACTTTAAATATGGTTTGGAATACAAAAAACAGCAATCCAATTTTGAATTTTTTCTTGGGGTTGTAACACAATACGTTCGTTTTCTGAAGACCTAAAAAAATAGTGTCTTGTGTTGAAAACAGAAGTAGCTATTTAATAAGCTTGCTTTTTAAATTTAATACTAAAGAAATGATCAGAAATACCCAAGGTGTTCCATGCAATATTACATCAAACCAATCCATAAATTGCATAGCGTGTTCACCACTAAATGCGTTACCGCCAGCAATCCATTTTAGTTTTCCTACAATATGTGGAGGGTTAAATGGAGCCAATCCTAAAGTTAAACTTGCCATTAAAAAGAGTTTCCAGTTTTCTTGTATTGCTTTTATCATGAGAACAAGGTATATTAAAAGGTATGAATATTTTATACTCTTAAATTTAAGCAGTATTATTCTTCCTCTTTTTTATCTTCTTTTTTACTAACAGGCATTTCTTTTACAAAGGGTCTTTTTCCGAAGATGTTTTCTAAATCATCTTTAAAAATAACCTCTTTTTCTAGTAAAAGTTCAGCTAATGTTGTTAATTTATCTTTGTGACTTTCTAAAATATCAATTGCTCTAGTATATTGTTTTTCTATAATATCAGAAATTTCAGAATCAATTAATTCAGCTGTTTTTTCACTATATGGTTTTGAGAAACCGTAATTTTCTTGCCCTGAAGAGTCATAATAGGTAACATTGCCTAATTTTTCGCTCAAGCCGTAAAAGGTAACCATACCTCTTGCTTGTTTGGTAGCTTTTTCTAAGTCACTTAAAGCTCCTGTAGAAATTTGATTGAAAATTACTTTTTCAGCAGCTCTACCACCCATTGTAGCACACATTTCATCTAACATTTGCTCGGGTCTTACAATCATGCGTTCTTCGGGTAAATACCAAGCGGCACCTAATGAGTTACCACGTGGTACAATGGTTACTTTTACCAAAGGAGATGCATGTTCTAACATCCAACTTACTGTAGCGTGACCCGCTTCATGAAAAGCAATAGCTTTCTTTTCAGAAAGGGTAATAATTTTATTTTTCTTTTCTAATCCTCCAATAACACGATCAACAGCATCTAAGAAGTCTTGTTTTTCAATTTCTTTTTTATTATTACGTGCCGCAATTAAAGCCGCTTCATTACAAATATTTGCAATGTCAGCTCCTGAAAAACCAGGGGTTTGTTTTGCTAAAAACTCCACATCTAAGCCTACTTTTAGTTTTAAAGGACGCAAGTGTACCTCAAAAATTTCTTTACGCTCTCTCACATCTGGTAAATCAACATAAATTTGACGGTCAAAACGACCAGCACGCAGTAAAGCTTTGTCTAAAACATCAGCTCTATTGGTTGCAGCTAATACAATTACATTGTGTTTGGATCCAAAACCATCCATTTCGGTTAATAATTGATTTAAAGTGTTTTCACGCTCATCATTACTACCGCTCATGGCATTTTTACCTCTCGCTTTACCAATAGCATCAATTTCATCAATAAATATTATTGAAGGCGATTTTTCTTTTGCTTTTTTAAATAAATCACGTACTCTTGAAGCACCAACACCTACAAACATTTCTACAAAATCAGAACCTGATAGCGAAAAGAAAGGTACTTTAGCTTCTCCTGCAACGGCTTTTGCTAATAAAGTTTTTCCAGTACCAGGAAGTCCTACTAATAAGGCTCCTTTTGGTATTTTACCACCCAAAGCGGTATATTTGTCTGGGTTTTTTAAGAAATCAACAATTTCCTCCACTTCTTCTTTTGCGCCTTCTAAACCTGCAACATCCTTAAAAGTGACTTTTATTTCTCCTTTTTCGTCAAATAATTTAGCTTTTGACTTACCAATATTAAACATCTGACCTCCAGGTCCACCACCTGCACCACCAGACATCCGTTTCATAATAAAAATCCACACTCCTATAATTAAAACAAAAGGCAAGATAGAGCCTAAAATATCATAAAAAGTAGTGTCTTGTGGTTTGGAACTGTACTCAAAAGTTTTTCCTTCCTTCAATTCGGAATCTAAAAAATTCTCAAAGTTTTGAATGTCTAAAAATTTAACCGAAAAATTAGGTTGTTTTGCGCTAAACGAAAAATTTTTTTTTGGTTGAAATTTTTTATACGCTTCTTTTTTCTGAGCTTCATCTGTTAAATAAATATTCGCAAGGTGCATGTTAGGCACAATCTCAATGTTTTTAATATCATTTTGATTGCGTACCAACTCTTTAAATTTGGTAAGTGAATATTCATTGCTCTTAGGAGCTTCGGTATTTAAAATAAAAGCCAATAGAATTAAGGAGATTGCTCCATAAATCCAAAAGGCATTGATTTTAATTTTTTTCGGTTGATTTTTTTTATCTTCTGACATGCGGTCTTGTTGTGTGTTTTTTTTAATATTTACTTTCAATTAAAGTTGTTTTGGCATCTCCCCAAAGACCTTCAATATCATAATATTCTCTAATGTGTTTTTGAAATACGTGAACGGCAACATTAATATAATCCATTAATACC
>JAJRPS010000085.1 GCA_024280635.1 Bacteroidota bacterium
AGGTTTTGGAAAGGTGAATATGCTACAGATAAAATATCAGCATACCAAACTTTATATACGTGTTTAGAAACGGTTGCGAAATTAGCAGCTCCAGTAGCACCATTTTTTACCGATCGTTTATTTACCGATTTAAATAAAGCAACGAGTAAAAACACAGCAGAAAGTATTCATTTAAGTACTTTTCCAATTGCAGATACAGCAATTATTGATAAAGCTTTGGAAAGTAGAATGGAAAAAGCGCAAACCATATCTTACTTAGTATTGTCATTGCGTGCAAAAGAAAAAATTAATGTACGTAAGCCTTTGCAACGTATTATGATACCGGTTTTAAACAACCAAGAAAAGGAAGAAATTGAAGCCGTTGCAAATTTGATAAAATCAGAAGTAAATGTAAAAGAAATAGAGCTTTTAGATGATGCTTCAGGGATTTTGGTAAAAAAAATAAAACCTAATTTTAAAACATTAGGACCTCGTTTTGGGAAGGATATGAAAGCCGTTTCAAGCGCAATAATGCAATTTGATGCCGAAAAGATATCAACAATTGAACAAAAGGGTGAAATTATATTGAATATCAATGAAAAAAATATTACATTGAGCATTGAAGATGTAGAAATTTCTTCCGAAGATATTGAAGGCTGGTTAGTGGCTAATGCAAACGGATTAACCGTAGCATTAGATGTTACCATTTCAGAGGCATTGCGTAATGAAGGAATTGCCAGAGAGTTAGTCAATCGTATTCAAAATTTACGTAAAGATGCTGGTTTTGAAGTTACTGATAAAATTTCGGTAGCAATTCAAAAAGATGAAATTATAGAAAATGCCTTAAATGATACTTTAGAAAACTATATTAAAACAGAAACATTAACCAACACAATTACACTGGTGGATGTTGTAGATAATGGTACGGATATTGCTTTTGATAATATTGTAACCAAAATTTATATTGAAAAACTATAATTAAACCTAATGATATGGAATCACGAGTTAAAAACAAATATTCTGAACAAGAATTAGCCGAATTTAAAGTAATAATAGAAGCGAAAATAGCACAAGCAGAAGCAGATAAAGCATTGTTAAAAAGTGCTTATATGAATGATGAAAATAACGGTACGGAAGACACTTCGCCAACCTTTAAAGCTTTTGATGAAGGCTCACAAGTAATGAGTAAAGAACGTAACATGCAGCTGGCAATCCGTCAAGATAAATTTATCCGCGATTTAAAAAACGCTTTAATTCGTATTGAAAATGGAACTTATGGTATTTGTAGAGTAACTGGTAAGTTGATAAATCCAGAACGCTTAAAATTAGTACCACACGCTACCTTAAGTATTGAGGCTAAAAGCATGCAGAAAAAATAAGGTCGATAACCGACATTATATAAAAAGTTTAAATTTAAAATGTAAAAGTAAAAAAACTTCAATTAGCTATATTGGAGTTTTTTTGTTGATTACTGTGAAAATAGTAGTAAGCACGGATTACAAATTGGAGGCATTAGGTGTGAATTCTACTTGTATATAGGAAATCTGTGTTATACATAATAGAAGGGTAAAATAAACTTTTTATTTAGCCTTTCTTTTTAATTTTTATGATTTTTTTCTTTGATTTTACTTTTAACCGTAATGGTTCTTTAAATATTGTTTTAGAAATCATTCTTTTTCTTCGCAAATCATCTTCTATAACTAACTCTAGTATTAATGGTTTTATTTTAATTTTTTTACGTTTTTTAGGGTGTAAAATTAATTCTTCAAAAACAATCATATTACACAAAAAGCCATTATGTTTTTCTTTCAAAACCCTAAACTTATCCATGTTGCTAAAATTAGAGGTTACTCTTCTAATTTTAGGTCTTTTTATAACTTTAAAACGATGAAAATCTATTGATGTAGGTGTATATACTTTATATGTAACTATTATTTTTTCACCAACGTAATATGGAGGTTCTTTATTATACTCAGTAACTACTTCAATTCTTTTTAGGAAACTTTCTGAAAGCGGAGTTTTTTTAGTAATTTTAATTATTACAGGTTCTGTTTTATACTCTTTTTTATTAACTGTAACACTTGCGCTCCCAATACTAAAAGTCCCTTTTTTTTGAGGACTTAATAAATAGGTATATTTAGTTGAATAGGATTCTCTACCATCTATACTGTGATGTATAGTTTTTTTATCTTCTCTAATAAGATCAAAATCTTCAAATGAAGGAGGTATAAAATTACCTCCTTCTTTATTCATTGAAAATTCAACACGAAAACATTCATTTATTCCCAATTGATTTTTATTCACCTTGGTTATAAACTCTACTTGAGCAAATAGTGTTTGCGTGGTTAGTAGTAGAAATAAAAGCATGCTTTTTTTCATTATTATATATAGTGTTTTTTATGGTGAAATTATTATTAGGTTGTCGTCCCACTACAAAAGTTCATAAACGGAAAAGCTTTTATAAGTTTTTCTTTTTTATAGTTTAGCTTTTCTAAAAATTGCTGGTGTTGTTCTGTGTCTGGGTTGAAAGGACGGTGTGCTAGTCCGTTTTGTATGGCAGCTACTTCCTTCATGGTTTGGGTAGTGTTTTGATGCAACCAAACGTATTGAAATTTCTCCCAAATATAATCAATAGCAGTTTCGTTAGGATGTAGCATATCAGGAGTGTAAAAACGATAATCACGTAACTCGTCCATTAGTATTTCATATGCAGGAAAGTAATGGGTGTTGAGTGTTTTAGTAATTTGATGTATGGCACTAATTAAATGTGCTTTACTCTGCATATTCTCAACAAAACCATCTTTAATATGTCGTACTGGTGAAACGGTATAAATAATTTGAACATCAGTATTCAGTTGCCTTATCAGTTGTTCAGTAGTAGTTAAACTACTTGTAATAGCATTAACGGATAAAATACTTTTTTTAAATTGTTGTTGAGGTATTTTATGGCAATTAGCAACCGTTGTATTTTTTGCTATATGATGATATGTCCATGCTGTGCCTAAAGTAATGACGAGATGTGATGCTTCGGTAAGTTGTTGATGTGTATTTTGTAGTATTTCATTTAAGTTATTTACTAAAACGGATGCATTGGTGTTACTTAAACAAGAATGTGCATCTAAACAATGGTAGCGTTCATTGTGAAAAACAAACTCATCCTCTTTATAATTTTGTTGTTTGATAACACGTGTTAAAAAGGTTTCAATAGCTTTGGGATGAAATAAAATACCAAATGGATTTACAGCATGTTGAAATTGATAATACTCAAATTTCTTACCTATGTTTTCTGAAAAGCAAGAACCCAAAAGCATCACTTTAGAGGTGTAATCTATCTGGTTTTCTTCAGGTTTTTTAGATAGTGGTATTTGAGTGTGTAGTTGCAATTTATTTTTTACGTTTCTTTTTTAATTCCCTTTTCTTTTTGCGATATGCTAAATTAAGCTGTTTTAGCGCATCATTTGTAATAAGAAAATGAGTATAATTTAATCTAATACTTCTGTTAATTTTTTAAAAATGGTTTTCGGGTTTTTGTTTTTGTATAAAATTTGATAGATGGCATCAATAATGGGTGTTAGTGCAACTTTTTTACTAGTTGTATTTAAAATATAAGCACAATTGGTTGCATAATACCCTTCTGCAATCATACTCATTTCCATTTGAGCAGATTTTACAGTGTAACCTTTTCCTATCATATTACCAAACATTCTATTTCTACTAAAAACCGAATAGCCTGTTACTAATAAATCACCTAAATAAGCCGAATCATTAATGTTACGTTTCATCTTATGGCGTTTTTTTATAAAACGTTTCATTTCACGTATAGCATTACTCATAATTACACTTTGAAAATTATCGCCATATCCTAAACCATGAGCAATACCTGATGCAATTGCATAAATATTTTTTAGCATAGCGGCATATTCTGTTCCAACAACATCGTCAGATATTTTACATTTAATGTAGGAGCAAGAAAGTGCATTAGCAACCAAAGCAGCATTTTTTTCGTTAGCACATGCAATGGTAAGATATGATAAACGCTCCAAAGCAACTTCTTCAGCATGACAGGGACCGGTAATTACACCAATGTTTTCAAACGGAATATTATATTGTTTATGAAAATGTTCTCCTACAATTAAGTTGCTTTCAGGAACAATACCTTTTATGGCTGAAAAAACAATTTTATCTTTTAGTGGTGCGGTTAATTTTTGTAATTCGGTATTTACAAACGCTGATGGAATAGCAAAAATAATAACATCTGCAAAAGCTACAATTTCATTAATATCAGAACTTACATTTAATTTTGTGATGTCAAACTCCACGGAGCTTAAATAATTAGGGTTGTGAAATTCTGTTTTTAGATGTTTAATTGCACCTTCATTGCGCATGTACCAACCTATTTTGTCAGTGTTTTCACATAGCATTTTTACAATGGCTGTTGCCCAACTTCCTCCACCTATAACGGCATATTTTTTAGTACTCATGAATAGTGTAATTCCAAATTATTTGAATATCCAAATGTACAATAAATTACCGAATTTTTATAACAGTAATAGTATTCATTGTTTTTTGGCATAGCGTTTGTATTTATGTGATTATTAAAATATAAAGATTATGAAGACGTTAAAAATACTATTCGGAATTACACTATTTGCATTGTTTTTTACTTCTTGTGAGATAGAAGTAAATGCATTTGATAATCATGTAGCACCAATGTCTGTTTACGATACTTTGGAAAGTAAAGAGTTATGGTATGTGGCTATTAATGAAACTCAAGGGGCTGGTGAAGTGCCTTTTTTACAAAAAGCATTTACGGTCTCTTTTAGAAACGGAACCTTATTTGCTAATAATAACTTGGTAGGTATTGGAAGTACTGGAAATGGTTTTGGTATTGATGTGGGGTATTATAATGCATATCAAAATACTTTAGAAGTGAGTCATGATATTAATGGTTTTTGGGATCTAGAAGTTCGGATATTGGGGTACAATAAGATAGAATTATATAGTCCGTACACACATACTAGCTATTATTTATATGGGTATGATAGAAATACTTTTGATTATGATTTGGTATTTTACAATAACATCCACTATTTTTTACAAGAGTATGAATCCTGGGAAAAAGTAGGGGTCTATGGAGGTACTGCAAATCCGTTTGATAATGAAAATTTCATACAATTTTTAGCAGGAGGTAATAATCGAGAATACAGAAGCTCACAAGATAATACCGGTACGCCAATCAATAATATTTATTGGGATTATTCAGGGCTGTACACCGTTTCTAATTTTGTAGACACCAATTATGTAAAAGCTTTAACGTTAGATTATGATTATTTTGGAGATGAGTATTTTGAAGTAACCATTATTAATGATGGTAAAATTGAATTGTACCACCCTGCATCAAATACTATTTATGAGTTTGTTGGGCGTCATTTTATCCAATATTTAAAAACCGATACCGGTAAGCATATTGCTAAAAAAAGAAGTAAAACGGTATTGAAAAACTTTCATAAAGAGACCGTTAATCGACCAAAGATCGATAAAGCAAAACGATAATAAATTGAAGTTTAGTTAGTTTCAAACCCTTGTAAAATTAGTTTTTTATGGGGGTTTGTTTTGTTATAATTTAAATAATAAAGTTTTGTGAGCTTTAATATTCAGGTAATAGCTCAATACCTAATTGGTTAACACTTGGTTTCAGGAAGTTTAATTACTCATCTTTATCATCAAAAGCATATGAAAACAATACCCATTTGTCATTTGGTTTGTAAAACTTAAAAGTAAACCGAATGGGTTATCTTTCATATTTTATAGTGTGTTTCAGTTTTGAGTATAAAGATATGAATTTTGATAAGAAAATGTCTACTAGGTAACTTTAATTTTTTATCTCCAAAAACCCATATCATCAATGTATTGCCAAACTTTTGTGTCTAAAACCGGTTGTACGTTTTTGCCGTTTGCAATGTCATTACGGATGGCTGTTGAGGAAATTTCCATTATTGGAGCCTTTACCAATTGTATTTTTGGGTGGTTTTTAAATTGATGTTCCGTTATTCCTTTAGCAATACGGGGGTAAACATATAAATTGTAGTTTTCTAAAATGGCTTCATAGTTTTTCCATTTGTGAAAACTTTTTAGGTTGTCTTCTCCCATAATTAAAGAAAATAGATGTGTAGGATATCGCTCTTCTAAATGCACTAAAGTATTAATAGTATAATTGGGAGTAGGAAGGTTAAACTCGATGTTTGACGGTTGGAGTTTGTCATATTTTTCAGTAGCTAAATACACCATTTCTAAACGATGGTGATTGGCTAACAAGGTTTTCTTTTTTTTAAATGGACTCATCGGAGTTACCACTAGCCAAATTTGATCTAAATCGGAATGTTCTACTAAGTGATTGGCAATAGCCAAATGCCCTACGTGTATAGGGTTAAATGTTCCAAAATATAATCCTATTTTCATAGCTTATACGTTTATAAAATCAGTGGCTAAAGTTACAGCATCTTCTAATGCGGTTTCTAAATGGTCATTAGTGATGATGTAATCAAACTGTGGAGCAGTTGCCATTTCAATAGAAGCTTTTGCGACCCGCATATTTATTTTATCTTCACTTTCTGTTTGACGTTTTTTTAACCTGCGCTTTAACTCATCTACACTAGGTGGTTTTACAAAAACAGATAATGTTTCTTTAGGAAATTTCTTTTTAATACGTAATCCTCCAACCACATCAATATCAAAAATAACATTTTTACCTTCCGCCCACAAACGTTCTACTTCGGTTTTTAAAGTGCCATAAAAATTATCACGATACACCTCTTCCCACTCTAAAAATTTATCGGCTTTTATTTTATCTTTAAACTCACGTGCCGAAATAAAGTAGTAATCTTTACCGTCAACCTCATCTCCACGTTTGTCACGGGAAGTTACTGATACCGAAAAGGCTAAATTGAGTTCTGGTTGTGCTAATAAATGCTTTACAATAGTTGTTTTACCAGATCCTGAAGGGGCTGAAAAGACAAGTAGTTTTCCTTTTTTCATCGATTTAATTTTTTAATTCAATCGTATCCGTGAAAACGGATATCTTTTTTGAGAATTAGTAGCAAATAATTTGACTACAAAACGTTTAATAATTGTTCTTTAATTTTTTCTAATTCATCTTTCATTTGAACAACTAATTTTTGCATGGGTGCATAATTAGATTTTGAACCAATGGTGTTAATTTCTCTACCCATTTCTTGACTAATAAATCCTAACTTTTTACCATTAGCACCTGTTAAATTTAAGGTGGTTACAAAGTATTCCAAATGATTTTTTAAACGCACTTTTTCTTCTGTAATGTCAAATTTTTCAATGTAATATATCAATTCTTGCTCAAAACGATTTTCATCTACTTTTTCTTTCAAATCAGCAATTCCTTTTTGTAAACGCTCACGTACACCTGCAATTCTTTCAGGGTCAATAGCAATAACATCTTCTAATAATTTAGAGATGATAACAATACGTTCGCTAAAATCATTGTGTAGTACAGCACCTTCATCCGTACGGTAGGCTTCAATGTGTTGTAATGCTGTTTTTATATGTGCTTCAATATTATTCCACTCCTCAATATCTAGATCTTCTTTTGTGGTTTTTGTGGTGTCTGGTAAACGCATTACAACGGATAGGCATTCAACATTTGTTGCTTCAGGTGTAATTTGTTGCAGTTGTTTAATGTATTGGTTTACCACAACTTCATTTATTTTTGTACTGGTTTCTTCGCCAGTACTTTCTACATATAAAGAAAAATCTACTTTACCTCTTACTAAGGTTTTAGCTACCATTTTACGAATGTATAAATCTTTTTCCTTGTAATAAGAAGGCATTCGGGTATTCATGTCTAAGTTTTTACTATTGAGTGATTTGATTTCAATAGTTACTTTTTTGGTAGGTAATTGTAGTACGCTTTTTCCGTACCCCGTCATGGATTGTATCATAATTATCGTAAAATTTGCACAAAGATACACAATTGATATAATTACCCGAGGTTTACCTCAGTTGAAAAATGGTTTTTCGTAAGTATACCTAGTTTTATTGGGTTAAGGTTATTGATTTTTAAAACTTTTAAAAGTTAAGTATTAAAGATGTTTTTAAGTTTCTTCCTGGAGCACTTATTCCAGAAGCAAATTCTTTGTAGTGGGTGTCTAAAACATTATCTAAGCCAACCTGAAGGGTAAGGGTTTTGTTCACATTATATATGGCAGAAGCATTTAAAGTGCTCCATGCGGGTACACCTACATAATTTCCATTTGTATCCATAGGACTTTGCTCTAAGTTGTCTTCTCCGTTAAGACTGTAGGTATCTGCGTCTTTTTTTAAGCTGTGTTTGTAGTTTATTTCGGCGTCAATTTTTCCTTTTTTAAATTGTAAAGCTATTTGTGTGAAAAATGGAGAAATAGAAGGTAATGTTTCGTTATTATATGTTTTACTTTGCGTGTAAGTAGCATTCCCTTTAATAAATAGATTGTTAATAGGGTTGATAGACATATCAATAGTGCCACCAAAAATGGCTGCATTATCCCCATTTACATTGGCAATTGTAATTACTTCATCTCCATCATAAATTACGGTATTTTCATTACTGGTTGAAGTGTCATTTTTGACGATAAAATTGCTCCTGGAAATGTAATTTTTCAACAAGGTATAAAATACGTTTATTGTAATTTGATTTTTTTGATTTTTGATGAATTTCGTAAAACCAATTTCACCATTATAGGCAAACTCAGGGTTTAAGTTTGGGTTGGGTACAGTAAGTATTCCGTTTTTTTCTCGAATTTTACCAATATCATCTATGTTTGGGGCTCTAAAGCCAGAAGAAAATACGGTACTCCATTTGGTTAATGTAGTTGGGTTATATGTTAACCCTAAATTTGCAGTAAAGGACGAATTGTTGATTTGTAAATCGGTTTCAGGCAAAAGAATATACGTTTGATTGATAAAAGTTGCTTTTAAATGGGTGTAGGTATAGCGTCCACCAGTATTTAGCGTCATTTTTTGGTTAATATCTTGCCTGTAGTTTGCGTAAATAGCAGCGGTAGTATAGGTGCTTCCACCATCAGGATACCTGCTTTGAATGTTGGAAGTATTTGAAAAACCAACAATTTGATTGTTGTTAAGTTGTAATACTTTTCCGTAAGCGATAGAAGTTACCTTATTGTGTGTAAATTCGGTACCGTAGCTTAGGTCTCTTTTTTTGGCAAGAGTTACTTTAAAATCGGTATTTAAACTAAACACCGCTACATTTTCTTTTTGATAGTTACGTTCTAAGCTATTGTATTTTCGGTTAATTCTAGATTCTTTAATTTTTTGATAAGCGCCTGTTATTGTACCTTTTTGCATCCATTTTGTATTTGGATGAAATTGGTATTGTGAAGATAAAAATAATCTTTTTTGTGGTCCATAATACCACTCAGCAAATTTTAAACTACCATTATCTAATTCAGTAAGTTTATCAAAACGATTAATGTTAGAAGATTCTGATAGTTGAAAATTTAAAAATAGGTTGTTATGTTTCTTAATTTTAAAATTAATTTTTTGTAAAATGTCCATTTGGCTATACCCTGTATTTTTTTGAATATTGGGGTCTTCGTTCTTAATAGGTGCGTCATTGTATACAACATCATTGTTATTGGAGAAAAAAGGTACTAATCCCCAATTTTCATATCCGTGAGATCTGTTTTTTCCCATACGCAAATCGCCAAAATCAGATAAAGAAAAAGCACTGTAAGTAGCCCATTTTTTTGCGCTAAATTGTCCGCTAAAGGCTTGAGTGAGTTCATTGTTTACAGAAGAATATCGTGTGTTGGTATTTCCTGTAAATTGTTTTGGGTCGTTTATTTTTGGCGTTTTGGTATAAAAATGAACTACCCCTCCTAGTGCATCACTCCCATAGATGACGGATGATGGTCCGAAAATAATTTCGGTACGTTCCAAGTTATACGGACTTATGGTAATGGCATTTTGTAAATGACCAGATCGGTAAATGGCATTGTTCATCCGTACATTGTCAATTACAAGTAACACTCTGTTGGCTTCAAAACCTCGTATAACAGGACTTCCGCCTCCCCCTTGCGATTTTTGAACACGTAAACCTGGTGTTGCGGCAAGTAAATCGGCAGTGGTTTGTGGCGCTAATTGTTGTATTTCTTTTTGTGTGATGACTTCAATTTGTTCTGCTACTCTTGTTTTTTGGACTTTTGATTTTGAGACAGATAAAATAATCTGAGTAAGTTGGTCGTGATTGGGCTCTAAATGAACAGTAGTAGGTGTTATTTCTTTTAAAAAAGAAATATTTTTATATCCAATATGTGAAAAGTAAATGCGGGTGTTTGTTTTAAATATAGAAAGATCTAAAACGCCATCAAAATTAGAAATAGTACTTTGAGTTTTACTTTTGTTGTGGGCAACAACGGAAGCAATCGTTTCATTGGTTTGAATGTCTCGTATTGTAATTTTTTGTGCAAAACAAATGGTTTGCAGTAGTAAAAATAAAATTATAAAGGGATATAAAAAGTTTTTATTTAAATACATCATGTAAAATTGCTAACGATTTTGGTTTTCTAAAATCGCCCAAATGTACATTAAAATAGTTGATGATTTCCAACAAAATTTCATTGCGTGATTGAGCACTCATTTTTATAGTATGAAGTGCATCAAAATTTGTACCCAAAAGGGTGTTTAAAAGAATAATTTGTTGGTTATTTTTATTGTGAATAAAAAAATTGAGATGTGTTTTAGAAGCATCAGGGTAAATACCAAGGTGTTGGGTTAGTTTTATTAAGAAAACAAGATGAAAATTAGCATTAAAATCATGTAAATCATACCATAATAAAGCGGTTTCTATAAAATGATACAAGTCGGTATTTTGTTCTTCTTCTTTTAAAACATTTTGTAATATTTCTGCCAAAAATAAAACAACAGTACTTTTGTAAATGTTGGTTTGTAAATTTAAGTAGGTGTGATGTAATTTTACTTCACTTATACTGTGTAAAGTTTGATTGGGTTTGTGGGTAGCATTAATTTCTAATTGTGATAATACTTGAAAATAGGCGCTATTTATCTTCCCTTTTTTTGCTTTTAAAATATGATGTAATACATAGGACTGTAGCCCATATTTTTGTGTGTAGCACCTCACAATTAAAGACGTGTCTTTGTGTTTTAAAGCACTTAATACAATGGCATTGGTTTGTATTTTCATTATCTAATAATCATCACTTTTTCGGTAGTGGTTTCGCTACCATCTGCAGTAGTAACCATGATAATATATACGCCAGAAGCTACTTTGTATTTTCCAAAAGCTGTCATGTCCCATTGTACGGTACCACCGCCTTTTGTGGTAGTTTCAAAAACTAAGTTTCCAGAAATATCTGTAATTTTTACGTTAGACTTGTCGTCCTTTTTCAACCCAGCAATGGTAATTTTTAAATCGGGATTTTCTTGTGTATGTATGGGTTTTACAGGGTTTGGAAATGCATATACATCGTCTAAATTATCATTTCCTGCAGTAATGTTACTGTTAAAGGATACCATTCCGTTTGGTGTTGCAAAATATACTTTACCTGTTTCATTATCTATTGATATGTCAAAAACATTATTTGAAGGAAGTGGAGAGTTATCTTTGGTGAAATGATAAATAGTTTTTTGCCCGTTAGGACTTAAATAAAATACGCCAGAATCATCAGTAGCAATCCATTTATTATTACTTCCATCGGTTTCAATATCATGAATGGCTTGTCCAAACAGCAATTCTTTAGCAATGCCATTGTCTAAAATAATGATAGACTCTGCTTGTGGATTGGGATTTGTAAAAAAATTGGCTGTATTGTATAAAACTCGTAATCCTTGTTGTGTTCCTATCCAGAGGTTGTCATCTTTGTCTACACTTACTGTTGTGATATAATCTCTTGGCAATCCATTTGCATCTGTAATGTTTTTGATAGCATTGTTGTTTGAGTAGCCAATTAATCCATGATTACCACTTGCAATCCATTTATTGTTGTAGGAGTCAATATCAAGATCATTAAATCCTGCATTTTCAACAACGGGTTCAGCTATAATTGAAGAAAAATCATATTGATTCCAGGTATCTGTTTGTGGGTTGTATGATTTTAATGCGTATTTAACTAAAGACTGTGTTATACATAAAACACCGTCTTTATCAAAAATACTTGCGCCAATTCTAAGGTCAATGTAATTAGGGTTTGGTGTAGGTAAATAGAGTCCTAACGTTTCTATTAGGCTATTGGTATTATTCCAAATTGTAGTGGGTGTGCCATTGTTAACTTCTAATAATCCTGAAAAAAAGGAACTAATGAACACTTGATTATTATTAAACGGATTGATAGCGGTAAAAACAAGAGTTTTGGCATTTAAAACATCTGTAAACGGAGTGTTATTCCAATAATCATCTATTAAATGACTATACCCTTTACTGTCTAGCGGGTAAGGATTCCAATATGCACTATGCGCTCCATATACTGCCCATATTTCATTGTTGTTGGCGGTAATAGAAAAGATATTATTTTCGGTAGGACCATTGGGTTTTATGTTTTTAATAAAGTTACCGCCTATAGTAAACTGTAATAAACCATCATTTTCAGTGCCAATATAAATTTCATTGTTTAGTATGGTAGCTACTGTAAATTTAGAGTTGTAATTTGGTGTATAATTTATGGTTGTAATATTGTTAAAGGGGCTATTATAAACATAAACATTATTGTTAGTAGTAATAACCATTTTATTTTCATGCACCCGGTGGTCCATGATTACTTGTGGGGTGTAATTATTTAACTCAGTAAAAGTAGTTCCGTTATAGGTGTAAATCTTTTTATTACTGTTAATGGCGTAGAGATTATTGTTAAAATTAACAACGCTTATCCAATTGCTTAAATTTGTAGGGGTAATGGTGTTCCATAAAGCAAAATCAATAATATTGCTATCTGCATATAAAGCGCGTTTAATACCTTCATTTGTAGTTGCGGCGTAAATATAATCATCAATAATAGTGGTTTGTTGTATTTCGGTTTGTGCTCCACCAGCACCTATATAATAGGTATCCCCAAATTCTAAATTTTCTAAATCATAAACACTAATACCATAATTACAAGATAAATATAGCAGACCATTGTGTTCATAAATATGATTGATTTGTTTTTTGTTTCCGGGAATATTAGGTTTATTAATAATGTCTATTACGGTAGTGGTTTCTTTTTCATCGGTTACAATTTCTAATAATCCATTTTCATATCCTATTATAGATAAATTGTATATTTCGCTATAATAAAAATAAGAGATTTTGCTACCACTCATGCCATTTAAAGTATTGAAATTGTTGGTGTTTAAAGTAGTTGGATTATAGGTGAAAAACGCATTTTCTGCAGATGCAGTTATTTGATTTTGGTTAGTTGCAATACCAGATGTTTGTAAGTAAGAATAATATTCGTCCCACTGCTTGGTATAATCTTGTGCAAATATAAGTGTGGTAATGAATAGGAGTAATATTGTTAAATAAGATTTCATATATGGTAATTTAAGTGTCAAAGATATTCATTTTAAACGACACGTATCTTTTTTTAGTGTATTTCAACAACGACTTTAACCATTTAAATTGATATTATTGATGTTTTCCTTTCTCCAACCGTATTTTCCTAGGTATTGATTACCACTTTCTACCGCACCATCTTCTATAGATGTTCCCATACTATCATTCCATCGATTCAAATACCCAAAAAGGGAAATCACCCCTAACATTTCTACAATTTCTCCTTCATTCCAATATTTGTATAACTCCGTTTTAATATCTTCTGTAACCGCATTAGGCACTACAGAAGCTGCCAAACTAAAATTTAAAGCCGCACGTTCTGCAGCTGAAAAAGCAGGGTGTGATTGGTATTCCCAAATATTATCCAATTGCTCTTGTTCTGCACCATAGCGTTCCGCTGCTCTAATGGCATGTGCTTGACAATAACGGCAGCCCGTAGTATTACTACTCACCCAAGCAATCATGCGTTTTAAAGCAGAAGTAACACCTCCTTCATTTGCCATTACCGCTTTATTTAAGTTGATAAAAGCTTTTGAAATGGCAGGACGATGTTGCATGGTTAATACCGAGTTTGGGCAAAAACCGAGTGTTTCATTGAAAAAATCAGCTAATTGCTGGGTTTCTTTATCGTGATTGGCATCTAAAGGAGTAACTAAAGGCATATTGTTATTTATTTTGGTTAATTTTATATGATATAAAGAAACGGATTTTTTTGTAATTCCTTACATACAAAATAAAAAAAACAATCATGCGCTGGACAATAAAACCAACACCCGAAGCTCAAAAAATAGCCCACTTGCAAGAAGCATTGGGAGTAGATAGTATTATTGCCACACTTTTAGTACAACGAGGTATTGAAACCTATGAGCAAGCAAAAACTTTTTTTAGACCCAAACTAGAAGATTTACATGATTCTTTTTTAATGAAAGATATGAGTAGGGCAGTAGCTCGCATTGAAAAAGCCATTGCCAATCAAGAAAACATCATGGTATATGGTGATTATGATGTAGACGGTACTACTGCGGTATCCTTGGTGGCATCCTATCTGAAAACCTACTATACTAATGTTGCTACCTATATTCCAGATCGATATGCGGAAGGGTATGGTATTTCATATATGGGGATTGATTATGCGCATGATAATGATATATCTTTAATTATTGCGTTAGATTGTGGTATTAAGGCCATTGATAAAGTACAATATGCCAAGGATAAAAATATTGATTTTATTATTTGTGATCACCATCTACCAGGAAATACAATACCTGATGCGGTGGCAGTTTTAGACCCTAAACGAAGCGATTGTAACTACCCTTATGATGAGTTGAGTGGTTGTGGAGTAGGGTTTAAGCTCATACAAGCATTGGGTAAAAACAGAAATCAGACTATTGAAAATTTTATTCCGTATTTAGATTTAGTAGCTACCAGTATTGCTGCAGATATTGTACCACTAACAGGCGAAAATAGAATTTTAGCACACTACGGATTAAAAGTAATTAATGATAATCCTCGAAACGGAATCAAAGCCTTTTTAAAACAAGTTAAAAAAACAGAACTTTCTATTACAGATGTGGTTTTTAAAATTGCACCTAAAATTAATGCTGCAGGTCGTATTAAACATGGTAATCATGCGGTAAGTTTACTATCTGAAACCGACTACAATACCGCTTTAAAATTTGCAGTAGATATTGAAAATTATAACACAGAACGGAAAGAACTCGACAAACAAATTACCCAAGAAGCACTGCATCAAATAGAAAACAACAAGGAAGAAGAAGGCTATGCCACAGTGGTTTTTGATCCCAATTGGCATAAAGGTGTCATTGGTATTGTGGCTTCAAGATTGATAGAAAAATATTACCGTCCTACTTTAGTATTCACCAAAAGTGGTGATAAATTAGCTGCTTCTGCACGTTCGGTAAAGGGATTTGATGTGTATAACGCTTTGGAGCAATGTACCGAGTTTATTGAGCAATTTGGTGGGCATAAATATGCTGCAGGTTTAACATTAGCCCCTGAAAACTACAAAAAATTTAAAGCGAAGTTTGAAGAAGTAGTGAAAACCACCATTGATAAAAAACTATTAACGCCTGAAATTACCATTGATACTAAAATAGCATTAACCCAATTGACGCCTAAATTTTATAGAGTTTTAAAACAATTAGGACCTTTTGGACCGCAAAACATGCATCCTATTTTTATGAGTAGGCAGGTGCAAGACACGGGTTATGGTAAATGTGTGGGAGAAGATGACGCACATTTGCGTTTTACAGTAAAAGAAAAAAACAGTCCGCCTTTTGTGGGTATTGCTTTTGGAATGGGTGATAAATTAAGTGCTATTAGTGGTAAAAAACCTTTTGATGTTGCCTATGTGTTGGATGAAAATGAATGGCAAGGTAATATTAGTTTACAGTTGATAGTGAAGGATTTGAAGTAGAAGATGTTGATTCTCAAATAAAGAATTTAAAGGCAGATTAAAAACATTTAACTTGAATAAAAAAGTAAGCTTAATATTTGCTTAAACCCCTTTAATTACGGGTGTCAAGAAAGTATTAGAAAACAAAAAAAACCCTCTCATTTCTGAAAGGGTTTTACTCAGTAGCGGGAGCTGGACTCGAACCAGCGACCTTCGGGTTATGAGCCCGACGAGCTGCCTACTGCTCTATCCCGCGCTATTGGACGGCAAATATACAACCCTTTATTGATTACACAAGTACTTTTGATAAAATATTTTAAAAAATCTTAAAGTATTATTCCCACAGCTTTAGCCTATTTTTTTACCCTACCTTCATTTTGATTTACAAAACTTGCCCAACCGCTATAGCTTTTTCCACCAGTATTGATGCTTCTTCCTGAGTTATAAAAATGGCAAACAGCAGCTGCTAAACCATCAGTACTGTCTAAGTTTTTAGGTAAGGTTTTGAGTTTTAATAAACTTTGTAACATTTTGGCAACTTGCTCTTTACTAGCATTTCCATTACCTGTAATTGCCATTTTTATTTTTTTTGGAGCATACTCGGTTACCGGAATATCTCTATACAATCCTGCTGCCATGGCAACTCCTTGTGCACGCCCTAATTTGAGCATACTTTGGGGGTTTTTACCCATAAAAGGAGCTTCTAGGGCTATTTCATCTGGGTGATAGGTGTCTATGAGCTCTAGGGTACGTTCAAAAATGAGTCGTAATTTAATGTAAGGGTCTTTGTATTTTTGTAGTAATAGCTCATTGAGCTGTAAAAACTCCATTTTTTTATTGACCACCTTTATGAGTCCGAAACCCATTATAGTGGTTCCTGGGTCAATACCTAATATTATTTTTTCATGACTCATAATGGTTGTGTTTGCGTTAGGGGTAGTAGCGGTATCCTTTTTATGTGCTTCGAGTGGTTTTTGGTAGTGCAACGAACAAAAATTGTATTGAGAAAACATAAAAAGATACAGCGAATGACCCGCCCCGAGACTGATAAGGATTTGGGGAGCGCCCAAATAAATACTCTTGTTATAGTCCCATACCCGGTTTGTTACAATAATAGCAATTGGAATTGATGGATATGGTTACGCCAAATGTGACGTTAAATAGCTGTGTTTTTTCGGTATCGGTAAGCAATGTGCCTTCATAAGTGGTTTTTTGTCCTAAATTGTAAATGTTGGATGCGTCTACAAAAACAGCAACTCTGTCCGTAATGCCGTAATGAATTGCGAAACCGCCCATGTAATTGAAATTACTGCTATTGTTGTTAGTAAAAGGTTGGCTCAAGGGTTTTATAAAACTCATACCTGCTCCTGCGTGCACAAACAACCCCAAACGCTTTGGTAACCGAATTTGAAAATTGTATAAATGATCCCAAATATTATAGTACAATTGCAGATTTACACGGGTAAAATTAGCCTTAAAATCAATTGATTTATCATCACTTGCGTAACGGTTGAAGCCTACATCTACTTTTGCTCCTAGTTTTTTGAAAAACATGTAGCGCAATCCTGCATCTACGGTAAGTCCGTTTACAGGTTTTGCTTGATAAAGCGATGCGAAATTATTGGATGGTTTGTTGATACCCACTCCTAAATCCATCGTTAAGGTTTGTGCGATTGCAGTATTTGTGAGTAATAATGCAATAATTACAAGTTTTAAAGCTTTCATTGTATATATATTTTATAATTTGCGAGCGTTACTTATCTCATTTAAGGGTTTAATTAAGTAACTATTACAAACTTACTAAAAACTAATGAGTCAATATACATCAAATTCTTTTTTACTTTATAAATTAAGGCGTTTGGCTTTTTTTATAATCAAATTGGCAATTGTTTTTGGTGCAGGATTTTTTATTTACAACGCGCTTGTACGTAATGATAACTTAACTTTTGATGTGTTTTTGAAGGGCTTGCAATCGTATAAAATACTTGATTTTAATACCGTTATTATGTTGCTTTTACTTACTGCTTTTAATTGGTTGTTGGAAAGCATGAAATGGAAAATATTGGTTTCCGAAACTATAAAAATTTCCTTTTTTACCACTGTTGAGCAAACTTTAGGCGCTTTAACGGCTTCTATTTTTACTCCAAACCGAATTGGAGAATACGGTGCAAAAGCTCTTTATTTTAAAAAACGCTTGAGAAAGCGAATACTAGGATTTACTTTAATAGGTAACTTAGCACAATTAACTGTTACTGTTGTTTTTGGGATGATTGGTTTTTGTTTTTTTATGCTTGAATTTGAGCCTAATATTTCTTATTATCGAATCATTAGATTTGGGGTTTTAGGTTTGGTTTTTGCCTATTTTTTTGTTATAAATACCCCAAAAAGCAGATTTAAAATTAAAGGATATACACGTGAAGATTTAAAACGATTTTTTAAAATGATTACCAAAACCACTGTGTTTGGAGTATTGATTATTAGTGCGTTGCGATATTTTATTTTTTCAAATCAGTTTTATTATTTATTGATGCTTTTTAATGTAGAGGTAACGTATTTTACAGCAATGACACTTATTACAAGCATGTACCTTATTGTATCCATAATTCCCACTATTTTTATCATGGACGTATTGGTAAAAGGTAGTGTAGCCTTATGGTTGTTTGGTTTTATACACGCAAATGAAGTGGCTATTTTAACCATAATTTTATTGATGTGGGTACTCAATTTTGCTATTCCTAGTATTTTAGGGAGTTATTTTGTGCTTCAATTTAAAATAATTAACGAATGATAGTCTTCATATTCATCGTCATTACTATTTATAGTTTGCTTATTTTGGGTTTTATAGTTGGGTTTGTAAAACTTAAAAGTGATGTACCTATTCAAAAAGATAGTATTCCGTTTTCTGTAGTGATTCCATTTCGGAATGAAGTAATACATTTACCAGATTTGTTACTTTCTATAGCATCAATAACATACAATCCAACCCTTTTTGAAATTATTTTTGTAGATGATGCTTCTACGGATGGCTCTGTAACTATTATTGAAGATTTTTGCGCTCAAAATAAGTATTTAGACATTACCATTTTAGAGAATATAAGAAACTCTAATTCGCCTAAAAAAGATGCCATTAGTGCCGCTATTACAAAAGCAAAATACCAATGGATTGTTACTACGGATGCCGATTGTGTGCTGCCTAAAAAATGGCTACACTGCTTTAATAACTATATTTTACAACACAGCCCTAATATGTTGGTTGCGCCAGTTGCATTAATAGGAACTACTTCCTTTTTACATCATTTTCAAAGCATTGATTTTTTGAGTATGCAAGGAGCAACAATAGGTGGTTTTGGCTTGCAACAACCCTTTATGGCTAATGGTGCTAACTTAGCCTATCAAAAAGAAATATTTATACAACTAAGCGGTTTTAAAAACAATAATCAAATAGCAAGTGGTGATGATGTTTTTTTATTGGAAGATTTTATGGAGCACGATAAAAAAGCAGTACATTTTTTAAAAAACACAGACGCATTAGTACTAACCTACGCGTTGAATGATTGGAAAAGTTTAATAAACCAGCGCAAACGATGGGCTGCAAAAGCACCTCAATTTAACAATAGCTTTACCAAATTAGTAGGTGTTTTAGTGTTTTTAACTAATTTTTTAATGGCTATTGCTATAATAACACTTCCTTTTTACGGTAGTTTAGGGTGGTTACTTGTGTTAAAAATCACTGTAGATACCGTCCTTATTTTTAAAACAGCTAATTTTTACAGGCAGCCTATTTGCACTACACAATATTTGAAAATACTCTTATTTTATCCGTTTTTCATTATTTACATTGCTTGTAGTAGTTTGTGGAGCGACTTTAATTGGAAAGGAAGGGTATTTAAACACTAGTTGTTACAGCATGTATTGCATTTTGGCAGTTGTTTTTATAAGCTATAGTGAAACGTAACTTCCTGTTAAAAGCATTCACTAACCCAAAAAGTTTCAATATATTTGACTTTTATTTAAAAAGGGAATGAGTTTAAAAAAATCTATAGGGTTAATAGCACTAATTTTAGTGATAGACCAAATTGTAAAAATTTATATTAAAACAAACTTTAGTTTAGGCGAATATATAAATGTATTTGGCTTGCATTGGTTTGAAATACGGTTTGTAGAAAATCCGGGGATGGCATGGGGAAGTAAACTCAGTGATTTTTTACCCATTTCAGAACCTTTTGCAAAAATATTTTTAACTTCTTTTAGATTAATAGCCATTGGTTTTATTGGTTTATGGCTATATAAATCTATCCAAAATAACGCTCCAAAATTATTAATTTTAGCCATTACACTAATTTTTGCAGGGGCTTTTGGGAACAATATTGATTCTTTAATTTATGGTTTTTTATTTGATAGCGGCACTACATTTAGTACTCAATACAATGATTGGATTGGATACGGTGGTGTTTCTCAATTAAATTATGAAGGATATAGCGGTTTCATGCAAGGATGCGTGGTAGATATGCTTCGTTTTCCATTTACATCATGGACATGGCCCACATGGATGCCTGTACTGGGAGGGAAACATTTTACTTTTTTTGACCCTGTTTTTAATATTGCCGATATGGCTATTAGTACTGGTGTAGGGATATTATTAGTGTTTAATAAAAAAGTATTTCCTCAAGATTAACTTTCATTTTGCCATCCCTAATATTAGGGATATAAATCAATCACTATTTTTAACAGCATTACAATTGTAAATGTGTTGTATTTTTGTATTAAGCTTGTATATATTACAAGTTTATTAAGTAAGTTTTTTTGGGGTAAAAAATCTGTTGATATTATCAACAGATTTTTTTTTGTTTCAGTTTCAACAATTATTCTAAACCTATTTTTAAAAAGGAACAGATGTTTTTTTGATTTTGTAAAACAATACCGTCATAGGTAATCTTAGACAAATACAATCCGTTTGGATAGGCTACTCGTCTATTTTCAGTTTTCACTTGATTAGCTAATATTTGTTCAAATTTAGACACAGAAATCTTTCCTTTTCCAACATCTAATAAATATCCCACCAATATGCGAATCATCCCCCGTAAAAAACGATTTGCAGTAATAGTAAATCGCATTCTTTGTTGTGCTTTATCTACATATAGTTTAGCAAAACTTATCTTGCAAAGGGTGTCATTATACAAATGAGGTTGTTTACAAGCGGCTTCAAAATCGTTGTGTTTTGAAATTAAATTGGCTGCTAATAACATATTAGCGATGTTTAAATTTTCGATTTCATAATAGGAACTATGCTTACCCAAAACAGGATCTTTATACAAGTGTAAAAAGTAATCATAGGTACGGGAAGTGGCGTGATAACGTGCGTGAAGTTTTTCATCTACCTCAAAAATTTCATATACTACTATTGCTTCTGGAAGGTGTTTGTTTAAGCGAAATTTTAAATCGAAATCAAAGGCATCTTCTATAGTAATATGAAATACATATTGACTGGCATGTACTCCTGCGTCCGTACGACCGCAACCAAAAACATTTATTTTTTTCTTGAATATACAGTATAGTTTTTCTTCTATAACACCTTGAACGGTTATTGCATTGGTTTGCCATTGCCAACCATGAAATCGACTTCCGCTATATGCGATGTGTACAAAGTATTTCAATAAAATATTTTTTACAAATCAAAACCTAAATCAGTACGATAATACATGCCATCAAAATTGAATTTTTTAACATTCTTATAGGATGTTGCTAAGCATTCCTTATAGTCTTTTCCAAAAGAAGTTACGGCAATTACACGACCGCCATTGGTTACTATTTTTCCGTCTTTTGTTGTGGTACCCGCATGAAAAATTAGGGAATCTGTTACGTTTTCTAATCCTGTAATTTCTTTTCCTTTCTGGTATGCTTCCGGATAACCTCCAGAAACGGTCATTACCGTACATGCAGCGCGTTCATCTAAGTCTAAATCCACTTCGTTTAAGGTTTGATTGCCTACTGCTTTAAACAAGGTTACTAAGTCGGTTTTTATGCGTGGCAAGACAACCTCTGTTTCAGGATCGCCCATACGTACATTATATTCAATTACAAACGGTTCATTGTTTACACGAATTAATCCGATAAACACAAAACCTTTATATGACATGTTGTCTTTTTGAAAGCCATTAATAGTAGGTTTTACAATGCGTGTTTCTATTTTTTCTAGCATTTCTGTATCTAAAAAAGGGACAGGAGAAACCGCTCCCATACCTCCTGTATTTAAACCTTTATCACCTTCTCCAATACGTTTATAATCTTTCGCATACGGTAAAATTTTATAGTTTTTACCATCGGTTAATACAAAACAGCTCATTTCAATACCATCTAAAAACTCTTCAATAACTACTTTAGCACTTGCAGCACCAAATTTAGCATCTACTAACATTTCTTTAAGTGAGTCTTTTGCTTCTTGTAAATCGTTAATAATCAATACGCCTTTGCCTGCTGCTAAACCATCGGCTTTTAAAACATAAGGAGCAGTTAAGGTTTTTAAAAAAGCATATCCTTCTTCAACAGTATCAGCAGTGAAGCTTTGGTATGCTGCGGTTGGTATGTTGTGTCTAAATAAAAATTCCTTAGTAAACTCTTTACTTCCTTCTAGGGTTGCTCCTAATTTTTCAGGACCAATAACAATCACTTCTTTTAATTGCGCATCAGATAAAAAGAAATCATGAATACCATTTACCAAAGGATCTTCTGGACCTACTACTAACATTTTAATGTTTTCAGTAATAACAAAATCTTTTATTGCCTCAAAATCGTTCACACTTATGTTTACATTTTTTGCAATTTGCTGTGTACCTGCATTTCCTGGAGCTACAAATAAGTTACTACATTGCTTACTTTGTGCTAATTTCAAAGCAAAAGCATGCTCTCTACCTCCTGATCCTAATATTAAAATATTCATTTTTTTATTGAGTTATAGTAGTTGTATTTGTTAATTTAGCAAAAATAATATTTATTAATAGGAATAGCACTGATTTTTCTTTAAAAGTAAGAGGTTGTCCTATAAAAACATACACATATTTTAATTTACACTAAAAAAATGAATGATTTAGTTTCAATAATTACCCCATGCTATAATTCTGAAAAATTTATTGTAGATACTATTAAAAGTGTACAAAAACAGATACATACTAATTGGGAGCTTTTGATTACTGATGATGGCTCAACGGATAATTCTATTGATATAATATTAGAGTTTTCAAAATTAGATTCAAGAATACAAGTCTTTAAAATTACAAATGCTGGTCCTGCAGTTGCGAGAAACAATTCCATAAAAAAAGCAAAAGGAAAATATCTTGCTTTTTTAGATAGTGATGATTTATGGTTCCCAGATTTTTTATCGATATCCTTAAAACATATTAAAAACACTGAAGGTTTTGTTTTTTCTTCATACAAACGCTGTGAAGAAAACAGTTTAGAAGAGGTTTATATGGATTTTATTGTTCCTAAAAAAGTAAATTATAATGACATATTAAAAACCAATTCTATTAGCTGTCTTACCGCTTTTATTGATATTGAAAAATTAGGAAAGGCTTTAATGCCTGAAGTAATGTATAGACAAGATATGGGGTTATGGCTTACTTATCTTAAAAAAATAGAGTATGCTATAGGTATACAAAAGCCACTTGCTATTTATCGAATAAGAGCAAAATCACATTCCAGAAATAAAAGAAAATTATTACAACCACAGTGGTATTTTTACAGAAAAGTGGAGCAAATATCATTTTTAAAATCCATTTATTACATGATAGCATGGAGTATTAACGGTTTAAAAAAATATAGATAATCTCTTAATGATGGTTTTAGTATTGATTATTTTAGAAATCATGTACAAATACTTGGATAAAGTTATTAATTCAATACGCTTTTTCATCTCCTTTAAAGAGCTGTTTAATGGTTAAAAATATAATACGAATATCCATAATCACGGACCAATTATTAATGTAAAATAAATCGAGTTTTACACGCCCTGAAATATCTGTATCATTTTTAATTTCGCCTCTATATCCACGTACTTGTGCTAAACCAGTAACACCAGGGAGACTAAATGTCGCGCCATTAACTGGGCATTATCCACTTGACCTGCATAGGTTTTATTGTAGGATAACATGTGTGGGCGTGGTCCCACAACACTCATATCTCCTTTTAATACATTGAAAAACTGGGGCAACTCATCAATACTGGTTTTACGTAAAAAAGCACCTATTTTAGTTACCCTATTGTCCATTTTACTAATGTGTTGAGTATTGTTTTGATTGTTATGCAATGTCCTGAATTTATAGCATTTGAATTTTTTATAATCTAAACCGTTTCTATCTTGAATATAAAAAACACTTCCTTTTGATTCTAATTTTATTAAAATAGATAACAACGGAATTAACCAAGAAAGTACTCCTGAAATAATAATCAAAGCAAAAACAACATCAAAAACACGCTTAAACAATCGATTTATAGGCTGGTTTAATGCCAATTCACTCATGGTGAGTACAGGAAAATAATCATAATAATCTACCTCAAAATTTGTTGCTAATATTTGATTGGAATCTGGAATAAACTTTAAGGTTTTAAAATGGGTGTTAGCGTATTTAACCAATTGCTGAATTTCTGATTTTGTGAATTCATTTATAGAGCAGTAAATGTCATCTATATTGTTGCTTTCAATATAACTAAAACACGCTGTAAAATCCCCTAGTTTATTTGTGGTAGATTGGTTGGTAAAGTATCCCAAGTAATTATAACCATAAATAGATTTTTTTAAGAAAAATGAAGCCAAATCTTGTGTTGCTTGATTGTGTCCAATAACAATTGTGTTTCTTCTGTTACCTCCTTTTAATCGATAATTTTTTAATAACCAATAGGTTAAAAATTTAACACTTATTAATGCTAAAAATAGAATGATTAAATAATAAAATGCTTCTGGAATTTGTAACGTGGTGGGACCGAAACTAAAATATGAAAAATAAATAAACGCATACGACACATATTGACGAAAGGAAATATTTACTATTTTCACAGGACTTGTAAATCGATATACCTTATAATAATTGGTAAAAAATGTACTTGCCAGCCATCCGAAAATTAAAAAGAGATAAAAGGTGTATGAATTTGATCTTCCTGGGTGAAAATAAAGGATAAATAAGATAATCAAAGTGACATCTATAATGTATAAAATTGGGCGAATAAACCCCGAATATCTTCCTTTTTTATGTACCATTAGTATATCTCTCAAAAATAAATTACTAAGTATAAAACGAGTAATAATTTATTTTATTATATGTTTCCCAAAGTCTTTATGTTCTTTCTTAAAGAGTTCTTCTTCTGGTAAACTTTTAAAATAATCTAAGGTAATTTTCATTCCTTCTGCTCTATCTATTTTAGGTTCCCAACCTAATATTTTTTTAGCCAATGTAATATCTGGTTGGCGTTGTAAAGGGTCATTTTGAGGTAAATCTTTATAAATTACTTTTTGTTTGGTATTGGTTAATCGCATGATTTCTTCAGCAAAATCGCCAATAGTAATTTCATGTGGGTTACCAATATTTACAGGCAAATGATAATCACTTAACAGTAAACGGTAAATGCCTTCTATTTGATCAGAAACATAACAAAATGAGCGTGTTTGTGTGCCGTCACCAAAAACGGTTAAATCTTCTCCTCGTAATGCTTGCCCTATAAAAGCAGGTATTACACGACCATCATTAAGTCGCATACGAGGTCCGTAGGTGTTAAAAATACGTACAATACGGGTTTCTAGCCCATGAAAAGTATGGTATGCCATAGTTATGGATTCCTGAAAGCGTTTGGCTTCATCATATACCCCACGAGGACCAATGGTATTCACATTTCCAAAATAATCTTCCGTTTGTGGGTGTACTAAAGGATCGCCATAAATTTCCGAAGTAGATGCTATTAAAATACGAGCATTTTTTTCTTTTGCTAACCCTAATAAATTATGTGTACCTAATGACCCTACTTTTAAGGTTTGTATGGGTATTTTTAGATAATCTATTGGGCTTGCTGGCGATGCAAAATGTAAAATATAATCTAATTGCCCAGGTACGTGTATAAATTTGGTAATATCATGATGACAAAACTCGAAGTCTTCTAATTTAAAAAGATGCTCAATGTTTTTTAAATCGCCAGTAATAAGGTTATCCATAGCAATTACATAATATCCTTCTTTTATAAAGCGATCACATAAATGGCTTCCTAAAAAACCTGCTGCACCGGTTATTAATATTCTTTTTTGCATCTTTATTATTTTATCGTCCTATTGAATAATATTCAATTCCTTCTGTTTTCATATCGGCAATATCATATAGGTTTCTGCCGTCAAAAATTACAGGATTATTTAATTTTTCTTTAACTTTATTGAAATTTGGCGTTCTAAAAATACTCCATTCGGTGCTAATAATTAAAGCATCTGCACTTTCTAAAGCATCATACATGCCATCAGAAAATGTAATTTTATTTCCGTATTTTTCTTGCACGTTTGGCATTGCTTCTGGGTCAAATACTTGTATGTTTACTTTAGCTTTTAGCAGCTCGTCAATCATATACAATGCTGGTGCTTCTCTAATGTCATCTGTTTCGGGTTTAAAGGATAATCCCCAAATGGCAATAGTTTTACCTGCTAAATTGTGGTTGAAATAAGAAGATATACGCGGAATCAAGATGGTTTTTTGGGTTTCATTTACATTGATAACGGCATCTAAAATAGCAAAATGATAATTAACATCTGCACCTGCTTTTTGTAATGCTTTTACGTCTTTAGGAAAGCAAGAACCTCCGTAACCGATACCGGGAAACAAGAAACGCTTTCCGATACGAGAATCGGTACCCATGCCTACACGAACTTTATCAACATCAGCACCTACTTTTTCACAAAAATTTGCGATTTCGTTCATAAAAGTAATTTTGGTAGCTAAAAAAGAATTGGCAGCGTATTTGGTTAATTCTGCCGATTTTTCATCCATTATAATGATTGGATTTCCTGAACGCACAAACGGATTGTACAGCTTTTTCATTAAAGCAATGGCTTTATTAGAGCTAGAACCTATTACAATGCGTTCTGGTTTTAAAAAATCATCTACGGCAAAACCTTCTCTTAAAAATTCTGGATTGGAAACTACATCAAAATCTACGGTTGCATTTTTTGCTATTGTTACCGTAACTTTATCTGCAGTACCTACAGGAACAGTACTTTTGTCAACAATTACTTTATAGGACGTCATTAGCTTTCCTATTTGTTTTGCAACGCCTAATACATAGGATAAATCGGCAGAACCATCTTCATCTTCTGGTGTGGGTAAGGCTAAAAATATAATTTCTCCAAAGGTTAACCCTTCTTCTAGGGAGGTCGTAAATTTTAATCTATCAGCTTTAATGTTTCTTTGAAAAATAATATCTAAATGAGGCTCATAAATAGGCACTTTGCCTTGTTGCATGGTAGTTACTTTTTGTGCATCAATATCTACACACAATACTTCATTTCCTGTTTCTGCTAAACATGTTCCAGTTACTAAACCTACATAACCTGTGCCTACTACTGTTATTTTCATTTGCTAAATTACCCTAATGGGTGTATTTTATATTATACTTTTTTTGTGATTTTTGGAATATCTAATGCTTCAAATTTAGAGTTCATGCTCTTAAATTCTGGTACAATAACCTTCATTTGACTTACAATTTTATGATTATTGGATTGATTAGCATACTCAATCAATATTGAAATTTCTTCATTCAATTTATGATAATCAGATTGTTCAACTTCCGCAATCATAATTTTTTCATGATAAGTTGGTAAGGTTACGGTCTTGTCATTTAACAACTCTTCATATAGTTTTTCTCCTGGTCGTAAACCTGTAATTTTAATTTTAATGTCCTCATAAGGTACATAGCCTGATAGCTTGATTATTTTTACGGCTAAATCAATTATTTTTACAGGTTTCCCCATGTCAAAAATATAAATTTCACCGCCGTTACCCATTGCTGCTGCTTCTAATACCAATTGGCACGCTTCAGGGATGGTCATAAAATATCTGATAATGTCAGGATGTGTTACTGTAAGTGGACCTCCTTTTTCAATTTGTTTTCTAAATAGGGGTACTACAGAGCCGTTTGACCCCAATACATTACCAAAACGTGTGGTAATAAAATTGGTTTTAAAATTAGGGGATTGTTTAGAAAAATTATGTAGTGCTTGCACATACATTTCGGCAATACGCTTTGATGCTCCCATTACATTGCTTGGGTTTACCGCTTTATCAGTAGAAACCATTACAAATTTATCCACATCATATTTTAGTGCTAAATCGGCAATATTTTTAGTACCCATTACGTTTACAAAAATAGCTTCGGAAGGATTATCTTCCATTAAAGGTACGTGCTTGTAGGCTGCTGCGTGATAAATAATATTGGGTTGATATTGCTCAAATATTTTATTCAGCTTATCATAATTGGTAACATCTGTAATAATGGGGTCAAAGTCTAAATCTGGAAAATTTTGCTTAATTTCATTTTGTATTTGATACAAAGGTGTTTCAGCTTGATCTATTATAATTACTTTTTTAACATTGTAATTTGCTACTTGACGTACAATTTCACTTCCTATAGATCCTGCTCCTCCCGTTACAATTACGGTTTTTTGAAACAAATCTTTTGTAATTAATTTATTGTCTAAAAGGATAGGATCCCGCTCTAATAAATCTTCAATTTGAATGTTTTTAATTTGCTTGGAAGCGTTTTCATCATCTTTTAAATTAGCAACTAACGGTGCTCTATAGGTTTTTAAATTGTGCTCTAAGCATTCTTCTACAAGAGCTACTTTATTTTCTCTTGATAAATTTTTATCTGCTAATATTAATGCTTTTGCTCCTATCGCACGCATTAAAATAGTGATACTTCTGTCTGATGATAATATGGGCAGTCCTAAAATTTGTTTGCTTTGGTTTCTTTTGTCACTATTTACAAAACCAACTAGTTTAAAACGCAAAGGACGTTCGGATTTTAAGGCATTGGCAATGGCAATGGCGTTAGTGCCATCTCCATAAATTAAAGCTGTTTCTACAAGATCACTACTTCCTGTAAAAAATGCTTCGTATGCTTGTTTTACGAGCACTCTAAATAAAAATAAGAGAGAAAATGAAATGCTAAAATAAATAACCAACTTTGCAAGTGTGGTAATTTCTTTCCCTATAAGATACTGTAAACCATAGTTTAAAAGTAATACACTAATAAAGGTTGCAGAGGATGCTAAAAAGAATTTTACGGCATCTATAAAAGTGGAATGCCGAATTAACCCCGCATAGGTACGTAATACTAAGAAGAAAAATACATTGACCGCTATGATGATTGCATCATACCTATTAAAACTAAAGATATTAAAGAAACTCCCTGAAACATTAGAGACAATAAAGTCTGTTAAAAATAATGCGATAAAACAAATGGTAGTATCAAATAACAAAATTAACCACCTTGGCAGATAGTTCAAATTGGTAAAATTGAATCGTTTTTTACTTGATTCTATTACTTGCTGTACTGTTGTATTTAAGGTTTTAAAATAACTCATATGTATTAAAACTTTTGTTCTGCTTAAGTAAAGATATATAAGATATTGTATTTTTTTATCAAAATGCTTACTTTTTTGTCAGACACTTGCTTTCTAGAAAAGGAGATATCAATATTAATTACATTCTTTTTTAAGAAACATTTTCAATGAGGCGTCAAATTGTAATTAGTGATAATTTTTTAAAACTTGCTTTAATACGCTCAAGTCTTGTGCTTCATTACGTATTAATTTTTGATTATCATCACATTCAAAATCGGTAAAATTAATGATTAAATATTTTATTTTTTTTCTATCTAGCACTTCTTTTTTACGTAAACCATAAATTCTTAATTGCTCTTCTCTCGCTTCTGAATCAACTTTTTTACCTTTAAAATCAATGGCTAATTTTAAATCTTCATAATATGCTGCTAAAGGTAATTTTGTTCTTCCCTTTCCTTTTTTATGCATGTTACCCAACAAATTATCAAACGTATGTTTGCGTGATGCTTTTTTATTTAACACTTGATTACATAGGTTCACTAAATAAAACTCATCACTATTTTTAATATGAAAGGCACCTCTTTCTTTTTTAGTAATCGGGTTTATCGTTTGGTCAGACTCGTATTTTTCGCCTTCTTTTACAAAATACCAGTAGGTGTTTTCATGTACTCTTTCAGCATGAAGTAAAGGTATTTTATCCAACTGATTTTCAGCATCTAGTTTTCGTAAAACTTTACGGAGGGGTAATCCGTTTTTTACATCTTTAGTAAATACCCCTTCTTGTATTAAAGATTTCATTATTTTTTTTGCAGGAATCCATTTTTCGTTAGGGTTTTCCTCAAAATAGGTACTTACTACGTTATTTATTTTTTCTATACTCATAACTTACATTATTACATTTTTTGATAACACCTTAGTTTCATCAAAAATGAAAAGGCTTTACTTAACAGACGCCCTTTTATTAGGCAAATATAAGGAAGATTTTGATGACAATAACCTACTTTATGTATTCTCTCAAAAAATAACAAAAGAGTTGCAATTAACAAATAATTTAATACCCATCATTATTAATTGCTTAGTTGTGTATTACTTTATTTAAATAGCAGTGTGGAGAATTTCTATTATTTATATTAAAAATGATATTTATCTTCACATATTCATCTTTTTTTAAGACCTTTATGGTTAAAATAAATATCATGCTCACATTAGACGATTTTAAAGCCCTAGAGAGTGGGGAAATTACAAAACAAGAGTTTTTTAAAACTCTTGAAACAAAAATAAAGAAAGAAAAACTTGATGAGGTTGTTTATGACCTTAACTACGAAAAACAACTCCTAAAGTTACAAGCTGAATTGGTAAACCTTCAAAAATGGGTTACCAAGCACAAAAAAAGAGTTTGTGTGGTTTTTGAAGGGCGTGATGCTTCAGGAAAAGGAGGTGCCATAAGAAGAATGACCGAACACCTAAACCCAAGATCAAATAGAATTGTAGCCTTAACAAAACCTACAGAAGTAGAGCAAGGGCAATGGTATTTTAGAAGATATATTAAAGAACTACCAAACCCAGGAGAGATAGTGTTTTTTGATAGAAGTTGGTACAATAGAGCTGTTGTTGAGCCTGTAATGGGGTTTTGCACCAAAGAACAATATGATAAATTCATGATTCAAGTTCCTGAATTTGAGCATATGCTATATGAAGATGGGGTTATTTTAATTAAATTTTGGTTTTCAGTTTCTAAAGATGAACAAGCTAAAAGGTTTGAATCAAGATTAGCAAGCCCTTTAAAGCGATGGAAATTTAGTCCTGTAGATCAAGAAGGACAAAAAAGATGGGACTCCTACACCTATCATAAAAATGAAATGTTTGGAAAAACACACACCACATATAGTCCTTGGATAATTATAAAAACCAATAATAAAAAAGAAGCACGATTAGAAAGTATCCGTTACTTACTGTCTCGTTTTGATTACGAAGGTAAAGGAGATTCTGGAACCGAAATATTACCAGATCCAAATACTGTAGAACGTTATCATAGAACCATAAAACAAAACATTAGCTATGAAGAATAATATACCAGATAAAAGCTTATCTCTTTTGAATAAAAAGAAAAGTATCAAACAATTTTTATCGAAAGATAAACCTAATGTTTCAAGAGTTTTACGCTATTTAAAATATGAAAATAGACTTAAAGAACTGCAAGAAGAGCTCATTAAACTTCAAAAATGGGTGGCTAAAAATGACGAAAAAATTGTCATTATTTTTGAAGGTAGAGATGCGGCAGGAAAAGGTGGCGCAATACGAAGAGCTACCGAACACTTAAATCCTAGAGAATTTAAAGTAGTCGCTTTACCAAAACCAACAGACGTAGAACAAAGTCAATGGTATTTTCAGCGTTATATAAATTTATTACCCATGAAAGGCACTATGGTTTTTTACGATAGAAGCTGGTATAACCGTGCAATTGTAGAACCTGTTAATGGCTTTTGCACAACAGAAGAATACAATATTTTCATGAATCAAGTAAACGATTTTGAACGAATGATTGTGGAGTCTGGAGTACGACTGATAAAATTTTATTTTTCCATATCAAAAGGAGAACAAGAAAGACGTTTTAAAGAAATTATTGCTAGCCCCATAAAAAAATGGAAATTTAGTGCTGTAGACGAAAAAGCAATAGCGCTTTGGGATGACTATACATATTATAAAAAAGAGATGTTTAAAAAAACAAACACTAAATTAGCACCGTGGAAAGTCATTAGAGCCAACAAAAAAACAAAAGCAAGGATAGAAACTATTGAGAATATTTTAAAAATAATACCTTATGATGATAAAGATTTGGAAGTCATAAAACCCGTTATTATTGAGGAATAATCATTTAAACATGAAAACAACATCACAAAACAATACTGCAATAATAAATTTGTCTATTAGCATATTGGCAATACTATTTATATTAGGTTATTTGTACCGTTCTTGGTTGAATATGGATATATTGCCTATTTATTGCATTACTATTACCGTATAGTATGTTGTTCGCTATATTTTTATTAAAAAAATTAAATTAAAATGGATACCGAAAAAAAATTAAAAGAAATTGTTAAAGATCGCTACGCAAAAATTGCAATGCAAGACAAAGCCGAAAATGCATCCTCTTGCTGCGGCGCTACAACACCATCTAATAAAGTATATAATATTATGATGGAAGATTATACCTCTACTGGTGGATATGTTGAAGATGCAGATTTAGGTTTAGGTTGCGGGCTTCCTACGCAATTTGCTAAAATTAAAAAAGGAGATACCGTTATTGATTTAGGTTCTGGTGCTGGAAACGATTGTTTTGTTGCAAGACATGAAACGGGTGAAAGCGGAAAAGTAATTGGTGTTGACTTTACGCCCATTATGATTAAAAAAGCGAGAGAAAACGCTGAAAAAATGGGCTATAATAATGTTGAATTTCGTCAAGGAGATATTGATAATATGCCTATAAGTGATGCTATTGCAGATGCTGTAGTGAGTAATTGCGTACTTAACTTAGTACCCAACAAGCAAAAGGTAATTCAGGAAATTTATAGAGTTTTAAGTCCTGGAGGGCACTTTAGTATTTCTGATATTGTATTATTAGGTGATTTACCAGAGCAACTTAAACAAGATGCTGAAATGTATGCAGGGTGTATTGCAGGAGCAATACAACGACAAGATTATTTACAGCTCATTAATGATGCCGGTTTTAAAAACATTACGGTTCAAAAGGAAAAAACAATACAAATACCGGATGATATTTTATCTAAATATCTTTCAGAAACACAAATGGAACAATTTAAAACAGGCGCAACGGGTATATTTAGTATTACTGTTTATGCTGAAAAACCAGGAAAAAAGTTACTTAAAAAGAAAATTAATTTATCAGAAATACAAGAAGATGCTTGCTGCAGTCCAAAAACAGGGTGCTGTTAACTCTTAAAATTCAAATAGTAAATGTTGATACAGAAATATTTACTATTTGAATTCATTGAATTTAAGAATTATTTAATGCATTCCAACCTTGTGCTTTTAATGCTATTTTTTGATTGCCACGAGTAATTAAGTGCATACCTTCATTTTCGGCAGTCATGTGTCCGATAATTGAAAAATTTGGATTAGCTTTTATCTTCGGGAAATCTTCTTGTTTTACCGTAAATAACAACTCATAATCTTCGCCACCACTTAATGCAATGGTTGTACTATCCATTTTAAATTCTTCACAAGTACTAATTACTTGTTGATCAAGCGGTAATTTGTCTTCAAATAAATTACAACCTACTTCACTTTGTTTACATAAATGCATAATTTCAGACGATAATCCATCACTCACATCAATCATAGCGGTTGGTTTTACCTCTAAATCGGCTAATAGTTTTTTAATGTCTTGGCGTGCTTCAGGTTTCAATTGGCGTTCAACAAGATAATCATACATTGTTAAATCAGGTTGGCTGTTTGGGTTGGCTTGAAACACTTGTTTTTCGCGTTCTAAAACGGTAAATCCTAAATATGCTGCGCCAACATCTCCCGTAACCACTAATAAATCATTTTCTTGTGCACCGCTACGGTACACAATATCTTCCTGGTTGGCTTCACCAATTGCAGTAATACTAATCAATAAACCTGTTTTTGATGAGGTAGTATCGCCACCAACAACATCTACATTATATATTTTTGCTGCCAATGCGATTCCACTATACAATTCTTCCAAAGCTTCTAA
>JAJRPS010000086.1 GCA_024280635.1 Bacteroidota bacterium
AATCACCTCTATCGGCATCAATACAGTTACTTCCAGCAGCGTGATCATCTCCATCGTATGGACACATTAACGTAACAATACAGCCATCTGCATCTGTATAAAATACTTTTTCTTGTGCAACATTATAATCTATTTCAGTAATTTCTGTATCAGAATCTAAAGAATACGCATCATCTTCATCAATATAAATTGGCTCAGCATTTAAATTGTATTTTATAATATATGCTTTAGGAATATTGGTACTATCAATGGTTACTACTAAATTTTCAAAAAAAGATTGATTGGTTGTGCTTCTATGAATTAAAAAAGTATAAGAGGTATAGTTATCAGATGTAATTTCCTTAATTTGAGTGGAATCTATCGTAAAACCATATTGGCTTTCCATTACAGTTCTTTCATTTAAATTTTCAATATTTTTCTTTTTCAATTTTAAAACATTATCTAAAGCATTTACAAATTTCGCTTTTTGTGATAATTCAGTATAGGTTTTGTCTTTGAATGTAAATCCTATATTGTTTTTTTGAATATCATGAACATGTTCTGAATAATCATCTTTCTCACAATTGACAAAGAAAAAAGATATTCCGAAAAGGAAAATTCCGAGTTTTAAATAGTTTTTAAATCTGTGTTTCATAATTCTTCTTGTTTATAAAATTAATATTAAATTTGTTATAAACAAGTGATGTTAAATAGTACCCGTGCACTGATAACATAAACCATAACGGTTACGTATATGAAAAGTAGCAGAGTAAATACTCATCTACTTTTCGTTTAGTAACAAAAATAGCAGAAAAATGTAAACTTTTAAATCTTAGACTAAACTGCTATTTTTTATATACTTGGTTATGGTTTGTATTTTATGGCTGTTTAATTAGCACCATATTTGCTGGAATTTGAAACTCTGTTCTGTCAACTGCTGCTGCATTCGTAAATAAAGTTCTTCTTCTTTCACGGAATCTTTCCCATGTCAATTCTACTCCACTGCCATCAGGCAACATATTAGTATCATCATATATTAATTTTAAAAATGCATTTCTACTTCTTGTTACTTTTACAGAAGGCTCCGTGTATGACATTAATAAATAATTCTCACTAATTATAATATTGCTTCCAGAAATCATGAATATACTTCGTTGATATTCGGGTAATGACATATCAAAAGTATTGTATATTTCTACTCCATTAAATTTATATATAAATTGAGAGGTTAAATAATCACTTTTCTTCTTTGTATCAATCCATCCGTCTCCTAAATCATGATGTAATATTTTTGCAAATGTGATGCTAAAAAAATGTACACCATCATCATATACCCAAGTACCTATATACTTATTTAATAAGTTATTTACATCTTTATAATAATAAGTGTCATTAAAATTAGTTTGAGACGGTTTACCATCTTCAATTGGAATTATAATTTCTTGAGCATTTAAAGTACAAATTGTAATTAAGATTGCTGAAATTGTTATTATGTTTTTCATTTTATTTTATTTTTAATTTGTTAATTCAACGCATTCCCATTGGTATACCCCATTTACTTTTGTTGCTTTATACAAACCAAAAGCTCCTTTATATCGACCTTGAGCTACTTCAAAAAGACGTTTCCCCATTTTTTTGTATTCCTTTTCTAAATCTTGATTGTATTGAGCGTCAGAAGTGTTATTTTCTATTTTATAATCATATGCTACTTCTATATAATCTCCTTCCATTTCATCCAATCGATTCTGATTCTCTACTTGTGAACTATTTGGGTTTAATGGTTGATTGTTAGCGTCAGTTGCTACATATATCTCATCATACATCATTTCTAAATTATCAATGTTATAAACTGTTACACATATAGTCCTGTTTCTGTGAGTAACATATCTACAACATCAGCATCATTGGTTTGATGATAATATTGAGGAAATTGACTAAAAGTATCTTGCCAAGTAGGTACAGGTATCAGCTCATTATGATGTACGTGAATTCTAAGTTTAGAGCCTGTAGGTGGTGGGTTTTGAAATTCTGTTTCACTATATCCTAATGATGTTGGAGCTACAGGGTCATATCCGCCACTTGTATTTTGTACAAATTCCCAACCATTTTCAATAGTTACCCCTGATGCCAAATGATTTTCTAAATCAGTTAATCCTGTTGCAATATCAGCATTATTTAATAGCGCTTCTAATTTTGCAATGGTCTCTTCACTTTTTGAACAGGGTTTTTCAGGCTCTTCTTCTTCTATGCAATTACCTGTGCAAAATATTGGGCTTGTTATAGGAGGGTCTGTAGTTGTAGATGTTCCTCCTCCAACATTTCCAGACCCCGAAGAAGGTGGAGACCCTGAAGAAGTTGAAGAACTCTCGCCTCCTCCTGAGCTTGGACAAGTAGTTTCCCAAAACAAGTTGCCCCTGTCAGCATCGATACAATTTCCTCCTGCAGGATGGTCACTACCACCTTCAGGACACATCAAGAGTACCATACAACCATCACCATCTGTATAACTAATTTTTGCATCTGTAATATTATAGTCAATTTGGGTTATTTTTGCTTCAGCATCTATAGCGTATGCATTATCTTCAGCAATATATATCGGTTGAGAACTTAAGTTATACTTAATTAGAAAGGCTTTGGGTGTATTAATATTATCAGTGGTTATGACTAAATTTTCAAAAAAACTTGTGTCAATTGTGTCCCGATGAATTAACATTGTATAGGAAATTAAATTATCAATTGTAATTTCTTTTATTGTTGTAGAGTCTATAGTAAAACCATATTGTTCTTCCATTACTGTACGTTGTGATGATATATTTTCTTTTTTAATTGGCACTAAACTTTGTAAAGCTTTATTAAAAATAGGGTCGTTATCTAATTCTTGGAAACTTTTCACTTCTAATTGAAAAGTATTTTCCTTTTGAGAAATTTCTTTTTGCACAGCATCATCCCGTTAACAATTAGTGAGTAAAAAGGAAATTCCGAAAAGGAAGATTCCGAGTTTTAAATAGTTTTTGAATTTGTTTTTCATACCGTTTTTGTTTTTTAAATGTTAGTTAATTAATCAATGGTTTATGTTGAGTAACGAGCTCATATAAACCATAACCAGTTTATATGCGCAATAGGATTGCTTATATACAACCTAAATGACCATAATATAAGCCATAATCCATAGCATTTACATCAATTTACTTTCAAAAGCATAAATAAACGAAACAAACAACAACTAAACTAATGTTAAGTGAAATAAGTTGAAAAAAAAACAAAATTTCACTACATTTAGAAATAGCACCCTACTTCAAAATATTGGTGTTCTCAAACTACCCTCATTAACATAAAAGAGAATATGCTACTTTTATTAACAATTAAATGATAAAAAACCCTAAAATAATAAGGGTAGCATATTGTAATTTCAGCTATTAAAATTACTTTTGTCTTTTAAAAACATCAACACAAATGAGCACAAAAGCAATTAAATCAGCATTAATTTCTGTTTTTCATAAAGACGGATTAGCACCAATTGTAAAAAAATTAAACCAATTAGGAGTAACCATTTACTCCACCGGTGGTACTGAAAAATTCATTAATGATTTAGGTATAAACGTAGTTCCTGTAGAGGAAGTAACGGATTACCCTTCTATTCTAGGAGGACGCGTAAAAACCCTACACCCTAAAGTATTTGGAGGCATCTTAAATCGTCAAGATCATGCAGGTGATGTAGCCCAAATGGAAGAATTTAACATCCCGCAATTGGATTTGGTAATTGTTGATTTGTATCCGTTTGAAAAAACTGTTGCTTCTGGAGCTCTAGAGCAAGATATTATTGAAAAAATTGATATTGGTGGCATCTCTTTAATTAGAGCAGCCGCTAAAAACTTTAAGGATACCGTTTTAATATCGTCAATGGAACAATATGGTGATTTCTTAAACCTAATCAACAAATCAAACGGAACAACAACCCTTGCTGACAGAAAATTATTAGCCGTAAAAGCCTTTAATGTTTCTTCTCATTACGATACGGCTATTTTTAATTACTTTAACACCAATCAAAACATCCCTGCATTAAAAATTAGCGAAACCAATGGTAAAGTATTGCGTTACGGTGAAAACCCACATCAAAAAGGATTCTTTTTTGGTGATTTTGATACCATGTTTGATAAATTACACGGTAAAGAGTTAAGCTATAATAATTTATTAGATGTTGATGCTGCCGTAAATTTAATGGACGAATTTAAAGGAGAAGATCCTACTTTTGCTATTTTAAAACACAACAACGCATGTGGTTTTGCACAACATAAAAACCTTCATCAAGCATATGTTGATGCTTTAGCTGGTGACCCTACCTCTGCCTTTGGAGGTGTTTTAATTGCCAACCAAAAAATTGACAAAGCAACCGCTACTGAAATACACAAATTATTTTGCGAAGTGGTAATTGCCCCTGCTTATGATGAGGATGCTTTAGAAGTTTTAAAAGGTAAGAAAAACAGGGTCTTACTAATTCAAAAAGAAGTTACATTTGCTGACACTACCGTAAGAACTTGTTTAAACGGAGTATTAGTACAAAGTAGAAATACAATTACCGACACCAAAGATGGCTTAGAAAACAAAACCAACACACAAGCAACAGCAGCACAAATAGCGGATTTATTATTTGCCTCTAAAATTTGCAAACACACCAAATCAAACACCATTGTTTTGGTTAAAGACAAACAGCTATGTGCAAGTGGCACAGGGCAAACCTCTCGTGTAGATGCCTTAAACCAAGCCATTGCAAAAGCAAAACATTTTGGTTTTGATTTAGAAGGATCCGTAATGGCCAGTGATGCGTTTTTTCCGTTCCCTGACTGTGTAGAAATAGCCGATAACGCAGGAGTAAAAGCCGTTATTCAACCCGGAGGATCCATAAAAGATCAATTGAGTATTGACTATTGTAATGCTCACAATATGGCAATGGTATTTACAGGAACACGCCACTTTAAACATTAACATTTAAAAAACACTCTTAATACTAAGAACATCAAAAACAACCTTCAAAATATTTTTTTTTTGAAGGTTGTTTTTTTTTGCCATAAAACCACATTAATTTTATATCTTTGGGAAAATACAGACATTTACCCTCAACACAAAGTATTATATGGGATTTTTTGACTTTCTTACAGAAGAAATAGCGATTGATTTAGGAACCGCAAACACACTAA
>JAJRPS010000087.1 GCA_024280635.1 Bacteroidota bacterium
TAACGCAATCCGTGCCAAACGGCATTTTCAATATACGGCTGAAGTAACATTGGCGGAATCATAAACGCACTAATGTCAATATTTTCATCAACTGCAAGGGTGTAATCAAACTTATCTTGAAACCTAAAGTGTTCTAATTTTATGTAGTGCTGTATGAGTTCAGTTTCTTTTTCTAAGGGAATAAAGTCTTGTTCAGAATTTTCTAAAACAGAACGCATCAGCTTCGAAAAATCAGTCAAATAACGGTTTGCAGTACGCTCATCATTAGTTGCTATAAATGTATTAACGGAATTTAAGGCATTGCAAATAAAATGCGGGTTCATTTGTGAACGCAACGAACGCAAAGCGAGTAAGTTATTGTTTAGTTTTTGTTGCTTGTTACTGCGATACATGTAAAATGCCAAAATACTAAGCAGTAGCATTGCTAGTAACAATCCGTAAATGAGTAGGCGTTGTTTGCTGTTATTTTCGGCTATAAGTTGTTTATCTTTTGCCACTAAAAGTAATTTATTTTCAGCTAATTTTTGTTCATTTTCTAGACTACTAATCCGAATTAAGTGTTTAGCCAAATCCCTACTAAACTTTTTAGATTGGAAAATTTCTTGCTCCTTTTTTAAATACAATTTGTCCACTAAATTTACATAATTTTGATAGTTTTTTAAGGCTTCTAAGTTATTTCCAGACGCTTTATAAAGTTCTGATAATTTACGGGTAGCATCTTTTTCAATAATCAAATCGTTATTTTTATTGGCTATGCTAATGCTCTCTTTTAAATACGGAATAGCTTTTTTATATTTTGATTGCTGTATGTAAGCACTTGCAATTTTATAATTTGTTTTTTGGGAGGTTATGCTGTCTTTTTCCGCAAAATTATTTTCAATAATCACTTCTTTGTCTAGTGTTTTTAAAGCCGATAGATTTTTTTTACGCAATTCAATTTCTTTATCAAATTCTCTATTGGAATTGTAAAAATCGGCAACCCTTTCTTTTTCTATTGTTGCTCGTTGTTGATTTTCTTCGGATGCTAAATTTAAAGAATTATTAAAATAAGTATTGGCAGTTGCTATTTTACCTTGTGCGTAAGAAACTTTCCCTAGTTTAGAATTTAAATCGGTAATTTTGGCGTTTAATTGATGCTTTTGAGCAGTTTTTAATCCGTTTTCATAATTTTGATGACTCAATGTATAGTTTTTACTTTGCGTATAAAGGTCTCCTAAATTTTCATATAGCATAACCAATTGAAGCGGACTTAAAGCTGATTTTTTAATGCTTTTGTATACTGAAATAGCTTGCTCTAATTTGTTATTTTTCAAATAACTTTTCGCTAGTTTAAGTTGAGTTTGTATGTTTTTTTGATATTTTAAACTGGAATTATAACTACTAATTGCTAAGTCATATTGCTTCCAATGCATGTGCATATCTCCTAAAACCTGATACGCTTTTGCTCTTTCTTTTTTACTAATATTAGGGATTAACAATGCCTTTGTAATTTGGCTAATTCCTTTACTCGCATTTTTTTTATAACTAGCAGTAGCATTTTCAACTAAGTTATTAAAGTTTTGAGAAACAGGTAATTTCGCTTGTTTTTTAGTGTTTTCAACAATTACTTTTATATTGTCTCTTGGGTTTTTTACAATATAATGTACGGTTTCAATATCAGGGTGTGTAATGATAATTTCATCGCCCACTTTTGCTGTAATTCTGAAATCTCCCGACAGTGTAGTTTTCGTGTTTGCGCTACCCAAAACAGAAACTTGAACTCCTGATAATGGCACATCGCCTTCTTTTAAAGTAACCGATCCTTTTATCTGAAATTCTTTATGAGTTTGACTAGCGTCTTCCATTACTCCTACTTGTGAAAATAAGGCAATACTCCAAAAAAAGAAGAGTAGTAACGTAATTTGTTTCATGGTGAAAAATTTTCATGTGTAAGCTACCCTTTTTTAAGTATTTTACACTATTATATTCGATAAAAATACGGACTTTATTGTAATCTGTAAAATTCATTTTTGTTTAAAAATCGATTTTATTTAGCCTTTTTAATACTTCACACACTCAAACAGCTATTTCACTCAACTAACCGCTTTTGTTACTCATTATTGGTTTTTTTACAAATACTTTTTATATAGTTTTACTCCAGAAACAAATGATAAATCAATCTTTAAAAATTAATTATGAAAACAATATTTATAAAATGTTTAGTGCTATTGCCAATGCTTCTTTTGGCACAACACAAAGGAAATTACAATCAACAGGAAACAATATCAAGGCAAAACATAGCCTCTGGTAAATATTTAGGAAATGCAGGAGTGTATCATCCCAATAACAGATTGGGGTTTAAGAATTTGAGCCCTAATGCAGCCATTACAATTGACTTGAAAGCAATTTGCAATGTAAAAGCGTCCTCGTATACGGCTGTCTTTAATATTTCTCAAATTGGAGCAACCGCAGAGGAAACACATCAATTAATGAAAAATCGTATTGATCACGTAAAGCAAATGCTTTTGCAAAATGGTATTTTAACTACGGATATTATTATTGATGTAATATCTTTTGTGCCCGTTTATGAAATAGAGGTTGTGAAAAAATTATTCAGTAAAAAATATAACGAAATTCCAAAGGGATTTCAGCTACAACAAAATTTACACATACAGTTTACAAAAACCAATCAGTTTGAAAAAATACTAGCTGCGTGTGCGAAAAATGAAATTTACAATTTAGTAAAAGTGGATTATTTTGTAAAAGATATTCATTTGGTTTATAAAAAACTACAAGATGCTTTGTTAAAACAAGTAGCCGAAAAAAAAGCCTATTACAAAGTTTTAGGGTTTGATTTATCCACCTATAATGTAATCATGGCAGATGATAAATATTGCTATTTTCCTAAAAATTTCTATAAAAATTATCAAGCGTTCAACAGTGTTTCTTTTGACGCTATTAAAAAGAAGAAAGGCATAACAACCGTTAAAAAATTGACATCATATTATTACCAACCGCTTACGTATGAAAATTATGATGTAGTTATAAACCCCTCTATTTTAGAACCTGTTGTGCAGGTGGGCATGGACTTAAAATTGCTATACAACTTAAAACCTAAAAAACAAAAAGAACCTGTTAAAACTGAAATTAAAACCATTCATAAATATTATGTAGTTTCTCCAGATGGCAGTATTGATATTAAAGAATTGAATACCAATAAATAAATTGACACCAATTGCGTTGAGTGAAATAATGCCAAAAGTAACTCAACTAAAAATGCCCTTATCAAAATTTGATAAGGGCATTTGTTTTTCCACAATACTTTTTATACAACTCACTATTTTTTAGCTAAAATTGCCTTTTTGTTTTCAGTAGCTAAAATAAAATTAGGATCAATTTTTAACGCTTCATCAAAATAAGCAATTGCTTTTTGAGTATCATTTTTATTCAAATTGTACTCAATTAAACCTAAAATATTAAATAATGCTGCCTTTATAGACGTTTCTAGATAGTTGTTTTCTTTAACAAAAATCCTTACCTTTTCATCTTTCGCTTTTTGAATTCCGTACTCCACACTCTCTTTTGCTTCTGCAAAACGCTGTAATCCAAACTGCAATTGTGCCAGTTCATATACGTCCGTCACGCTTTTTGTTTGCTCAACAATTTTTTCATACATTTCAATAGCTTTTTTTATATTTTTTAGCATTTTAAAAGCATTTGCTTTAGTGCGAAATGCTAAAATAGTATTAGATTCTCCTACAGTTTTAAGGGCTAAAAATGGTAACTTTTTCTGTAAATACAAAGCTCCTAGAGTATCCTTTTTACCTTTTGATGGTTGTAAAATAATCAAATGATTTAAGCTTTCAATGGCTCCATTTACATCATTGTTTTCTAACATTAATTGATAATATTGCTGATAATGCGCTGTCATTTCTTTTTTAAAAGTACCAGCTTTCTTTTTGCGTTGCGCATTTACTAGTGTTAAACTAAAAATGGTAATTAAAAGTAAACTTATTTTTTGTAGTGTTTTCATAAGATATTGAATATAATTTTGAGGCAATTTAATCAAATTTAGTTTATTGTTTATAAACTAAGGGCATAATTAACAAACGTGTAATACTTTTTAATTTTCTCCGAATTTATTTTTTTAACAATCATTTTCTCATTTTCTTCAATAATAGGATGCTCAATATTAAGTTTTTCACAAACAGCAGTATAATATGTTGCTTTTGTAGGATGATATGGAGTTACGACATTAAAGACACCTGTTAAATTGTTTTTAATAATGGCTTCAATACAGCCTATAGCATCCGTTAAATGAATTAAATTTATATTGGTGCGTGCATTTTTTAAAACTTTACCTGAGATGTATTTGGCAGGATGACGCTCCGCACCAATGAGTCCTCCCAATCTTAAAACGGAGGTTTTAAAACGGGTGTTTTTTAATAACAATTGTTCAACTTGAGCTATTTTAATGGCATTTTTAGTGGTCGGATTTATCACTGTTTCTTCAGTAAGAATACCGGTTTGATTACCGTAAACGGATATAGAACTGCAATACACCACATTTTTTATTGCGAAAACCTCAATATACTTGATGAGCTTTTCAAATAACACCACATAATTTTCTGCGGGTGGCGGTACGGTAATAATAAGCGTTTCAGCATTAAAAAACCCAGTAGCTACTTCTAAGTTATCGGCCTCTAAATCAATTAAAAAAGGCTCTATTTTTTCAATCTTTAGTGTTGCTAATTGCTCTGATTTTCTGACACTACCTGATACGTTATACTGTTTTGCTAATTGTTTTGCTAAAGGCAAACCCAACCACCCACAACCTAAAATTGCTATTTTTTGCATTAAAAATTAAGATTGTATTTTACAATTACGGCATCATTAATTACAAAAGGCTTAGGCATCATATTGCTATTACGTTTGGTTACTTTTAATTTAGAATTCGCTAATAAATCATGTGAAATTTCAAGTAATTCCAACTGTACTTTTTCATTAGCAGGAAAACTAAAATCTACTTCTAAATTTTCATTATCTACTATAAAATACTGTGCTATTTGATGGTTTTCTTTTTTCAGAAATTTAGAGTTTATATTCAGTTTTAACGGTTTTCCATTAATACTAAAATGAGTAAACTTATTTTTAGCGTTTATTAAAATACTATTTAAATTACGTTGTGGCTGCAAACAAAACCTAATGTTGCGCTGGTTATTAATAATGGTATCAAAAGAAACCGTATAACTTGATTTTTCCAAATGTATTGTAGTTGCTTTTGCAATATGATTTACTAAATTGTGATATTTACTATTTAATGAAATGGTTTTCTCATCTATCTCATGTGTAAAAAATGAAGCATTCCAATCATCTAAAACACCATCATAACTTAACCAATAGCTTTGGTTTTGAGCATCGTCTTGTAAAAACACCAAACTGTTTGGTTTTGGATTTTCAGCAGTAAAATTACTGTTTAAATGTGCCATTAAAAAAGTAACGATTGCAGCAACAAAAAGAATTCTACTCAATGTTTTCTTTCTTCTCATAAAACCAAAAACAGGAAGCAATAACCCAAATAAAAGTGTTGTCAATACACTACTAGAAACCACTACTTTTAACCCTAATGCAATAGGAAATTGTTGTATAAATGGCGCTACAATAAAAATTGCAGGTAAACATAAAAGCGTCATGGCTACAACACTTGGTTTTTCTTTTTTTAGGGTAAAAAACCACAATCCGATAATAAAAAACACTGGAATAATAAAAAAATTAGCGCCTTTTAAATAAAAAGCAATTCCGAAATTAAGTGCTATCCAAAATAAAATAGGTGCTACTAGTAATTCTTTAGTATTGGTTGTGGTGTATGCTTTTTTATAAATATAGAAACTAATAGCTACTGCTAATAGCACAAAAAACAAAATATATGCGTGCCCATTATACGGGAACCCTTGTAAGATTTCATTGTAATGCGGGTATATTTTTAAAATGAGTTTCCATCCCAAAAAACCAATAACTCCGTTTAATATTAATGCCGATAAAAAGGCTATAAATCCTTTTCCTATTTCTTTATTGTCGAGTTTTCTTTGTTTTTTTCCGTAATAAAAGACAGCAAAAAACAATAGTGTTGCTATAATAACTAAGGGTAAAATATATTGATATGAATAGGCGTGCATACCTAGTGGCGAATTGAAATAGACTAAATTTTCTTTATCATTCAGTTGTGTTAAATCGGTATTACTAAAATATTTAAGTAATGGCACTAAGTAA
>JAJRPS010000088.1 GCA_024280635.1 Bacteroidota bacterium
AGTTTAATATAAATGGTTTCATTACCTGCGCTAACATAATTAGTAATGTTTGGTGCAACAATTGGGGTGTTAGTAGCAATATCTGCTTGAGTAGCAAAATATACTACGTCATAAATTGCAGGGTCAATTCCTAATAAAGTTTCATCATTCACACTTAAGTCGTAAGATAAAGCACCACTACCATCATCACAATTATTAATATCATTAGGCATACCGATACTTAAATCACTGATAACAATAGTGTCAGTTAACGTGCAAGAGGTTCCGTTTTTTGTAGCCGTTACTACATAAGTTCCTGCTTGAGTAATGGTTAAAGTATTGGTTGTACCGCCTATAGGATTTCCGTTTAAAGTCCACGCATGTGTAAATTCGGTATTATCTAATCCAGTGGTTACATCCATACTATTCCCAGTACAAATACTGGTGTCTGGACCTAAATCTAACGGAGTAGTAAAACTTCCAGATTCAATAAAAACTGCCGAATCATAATCAGGGTTATTATAATCTCCAATGACTAAACGAATACGGTATGGGTTATTTACAGTTAATACCGAGGACGCATTTAAAACTACGGTATGCCCACGCATATTTAAAGTAGATGCACTAGGATTAGTAACATTATAGGTTGAAAATAAACTTGCATTTTCAGATGTACACCCTGTGTTGTAAGCATTATCTCTAATGGTTGCAACTGTTACTGGGGTAGTAGTGCTAGGTACAATGGCTAAATTTGTAGTAACATTAGTGACTAAATCGGTTAATTGAAAGGCGAATACATCACTAAAACCACATTGCCATTGTCCATATTCATTAGAAGCAAACACAAAATTAAAATTAAAATTGCTTGAAATGGGTGTGAAATCAAATTGTAAAAAAGCGGTATCGGTAATGGTTGCAGTTTGTCCTGTGCTGGTGCTAATACCTTCTAGATAGGTGTCGCCATTACTGTTCACTTGACTACTTAAGTTAGTGTCGGTATAAGATCCTGCAGTTAAATTGGCAATTCCTGTACGAATAATTACCCCTTCTGAAATAGGGAAAGCAGATCCGTTTTGGTTGAAATAGGCAACTGATTGTGAGTCAGAATAAGACACGTTTGTAGGATCAATACAAGAGCCATTTAATAGTAATTCTGCTAAATTGGTAGCAGTGTATGAAGTGTCATCTACAGTTATGGTTTGTGAAAAAACTACAGAAGAAAATAAGAATAAGATATAATAATATTTGTTTAACATAATTTTTTTGGGTTTCATGTAAAGCACACAAAAATAGTGACTTATGATGTTTTTTAAGCTATTTTAAGCGAATAATTTTAAAGACAATAATAAACCATCAGTTATCAAGGTCTAAATTATTGATTTTTTTAATATAACTTATAATTTTAGTGGTGGCTCCTGCTTTTTCAATAATATATTGGATATTAATATTGCCAAGAATTGTTTTTAAATTCTCATTATTAATTAGTGATAGTATTGCCGTTTCATATTCTTGTTGGTTGGTAACCGTAATAACTCCTTTTTTATATACTAAATCCGTAGCCTCTTGGAACTTACTATAATTGGGTCCAATAATGATTGGAATTCCAAAAACAGCGGGTTCTAATATATTATGTAAACCCGTTTTAAAGGCGCCACCTACAAAGGCAACATCTGCATAACTATAAATTTTAGTTAATAAACCAACGGTGTCTATTAGTATAACATCATAATCGGATAAAACCCTACCTTTAATTTCTGAATATAAAATAACTTTTTTATGAATGCTTGATTTTAAATATGTTATCTTTTCTTTTTTGATATCATGCGGTGCAATAATATGTTTAATGTTTTCAGAAGTATTTAAAAAATTCAGATAAATAGCCTCATCATCTTCCCAAGAACTCCCGTAAATAATTGTGGTTTTAGCCTGCTTAAAATCTTCAATAAAAGGTAGACGGTTATCTCGCTCTAAAATGGCTAATACTCGGTCAAAACGTGTATCGCCAGAAACCGTTACGTTTGTAAATCCTATATTTTGCAACAATACTTTTGAGTTTTCATTTTGTACAAAAAAATGCTGAAAGGCTTTTAAATAGCGTTGCAGCCATTTGCCAAAGGATTTAAAAAACGCTTGATTTTCTCTAAAAATAGCAGAAACTAGAAGTGTTTTTATGTTTCTGCGTTTCAATTCTGATAAATAATTAGGCCAAAATTCATATTTCACAAACACTACCAAATTGGGGTGTACCGCATCTAAAAAACGCTTCGCATTTGTTTTAGTGTCTAATGGTAAATAAACAATTACATCTGCTATGCTACTGTCTTTTTTTACCTCATATCCTGATGGAGAAAAAAAGCTAACCACAATTTTATGCGTTGCATATTCTTGTTTTAATTGTTCAATAATAGGTAAACCTTGTTCAAATTCCCCCAAAGAAGCACAGTGAATCCAAAGAGTTTTATCAGTAGGTTGTATTTGTTTTTTTAAAGTTTTAAACACGATTTTACGTCCGTCTATAAATAGTTTTATTTTCGGATTAAATAGCGCTACTATTTTTAAAAAGTAGTGTGCTAAATGCGTAAAAAAAGAGTAAATAACTAACAAAATGGATTTTAAAATAGATTTGTAAAGCTAAAATACATTTCTTAAATTAAAATCAAGCTATAAATAAATTGGTTTTTGTACTTTTGGGTAATATTTAATAAAATCAGACGGAAGATGAAAAAAATTCAAATGGTTGACCTAAAAGGTCAGTATGAAAAAATTAAAGATAAAGTAGATGCTTCTATTATAGAAGTTTTAAATTCAACAGCATATATAAATGGACCGGAAGTAAAAGCTTTTCAGTCCGAATTAGAAGCTTATTTGGGTGTGAAACACGTAATACCATGTGCCAATGGAACCGATGCATTGCAAATTGCCATGATGGGATTAGGGTTAAAACCAGGTGATGAGGTTATTACTGCCGATTTTACCTTTGCAGCTACCGTTGAGGTAATTGCATTGCTAGGATTAACACCTGTTTTAGTAGATGTAAATCCAGATGATTTTAACATTGATGTTGCTGCTATAGAACGTGCTATTACACCAAAAACAAAAGCTATTGTTCCCGTTCACTTGTTTGGACAAGCCGCAAATATGGATGCTGTTATGGATTTAGCAAAAAAACATAATTTATTTGTAATTGAAGATAACGCACAAGCAATAGGAGCTACTTACGCTTCTAAAGACGGTAGTCATAAAAAAGCAGGAACTATTGGTCACGTAGCTTCCACTTCATTTTTCCCTTCTAAAAATTTAGGATGTTATGGTGACGGTGGCGCAATTTTTACGAATGACGATGCCTTAGCACATACGCTTCGTGGTATTGTAAATCATGGTATGTATGAGCGTTATCACCATGATGTGGTAGGGGTAAATTCGCGTTTAGATTCTATTCAAGCAGCTGTTTTACGTGCAAAATTAGAAAATTTAGACGATTATTGTAATGCACGTAGAAATGCTGCCGATAAATATGATGCTACTTTTGCTAATGAAACTAAAATTATAACACCAGCACGTACAGGAAACCATGTTTTTCATCAATATACTTTAAAAATTGAAGGTGATAGAGATGCATTAGCAAAACACTTAAATGAAAACGGGATACCATGTGGAGTATACTATCCAATTCCATTACACAGCCAAAAAGCATATCAAGATTCAAGATATAATGAAGCTGATTTTCCAGTAACCAATCAATTGATAAAAGAAGTGATTTCGTTACCCATGCATACGGAATTAGAAGACGATCAAATTGAATTTATTACCAATACGGTAAAGGAATTTATCAATAGATAAATTAGAATAGCATAGCTATATATTTAAAAGATTCAAAGTTATGGGGTAACTTTAATTTTGAATCTTTCAATCTTTTAATTATTTAATTATTTTGAAAAAAATACTAGTAACAGGTGGTTTAGGGTTTATTGGTTCACATACCGTTGTTGAACTTCAAAATGAAGGTTTTGAGGTTGTTATTATTGATGATTTATCCAATTCTTCTGTTACTGTTTTAGATGGAATTGTATCCATTACGGGTATAAAACCCGAATTTATTAAATTAGATTTGAAAGATAAACCTGCGGTAATCAATTTTTTCAATACCCACCAAAACATTGCAGGTGTAATCCATTTTGCAGCTAGTAAAGCCGTTGGAGAAAGTGTAGAAAATCCACTTTTGTATTATGAAAACAATATTACTACATTGATTTATGTATTACAAGCATTAGAAAAACATAAGATACCAAATTTCATTTTTAGTAGTTCTTGTACCGTTTATGGTCAAGCAGATGAATTGCCAATTACCGAAAATGCACCAATAAAAAAAGCAGAATCTCCTTACGGAAATACCAAGCAAATAGGAGAAGAAATTATACAAGACGTTTGTAAAATATCAGAAAATCTAAATGCTATTGCGTTGCGTTATTTTAATCCTGTTGGCGCACACCCCTCTACTAAAATAGGAGAATTACCGATAGGAACACCACAAAATTTAGTGCCATACATAACACAAACAGCAATAGGGTTACGAGAGCAACTATCCGTTTTTGGAGATGATTATAATACTCCAGATGGCACCGCAATACGAGATTACATACACGTAGTAGATTTAGCAAAAGCACACGTAGCCGCTTTACAACGATTAATAGCAAATCATTCTGGTGGTAGCACCTATGAAACCTTTAATATTGGTACTGGTACTGGTAGTTCTGTATTAGAAGTAATACAGTCTTTTGAAAAAGTTTCGGGTAAAAAATTAAACTATAAAATTGTGGGTAAACGTGAAGGAGATATCACTGCAGCGTATGCACATACTAGAAAAGTAAATGATATTTTAGGGTGGAAAGCACAATTAACTTTAGAAGATGCAATGCGTGATGCGTGGAAATGGGAACAAAAAATACGCAGTTAAGTATGAAATCAATCGTGTCTATTAAATGGTTGAAAGAAAATTTAGAACACCCAAATTTGGTAGTTTTATATTCTAATTTAGGAGATAAAATTACACCTACTCAATACATTCCTAAAAGCAAATTATTTGATATTAAAAAGGTATTTAGTAATACTTCAAGTACATTTCCAAATACTTTTCCTGCTCCTGATGATTTTCAAAAAAAATGTAGCGCAATCGGGATTAATAAAGATAGTATCATTGTGGTATATGATAGTAGAAATACCTTTTCATCACCAAGAGTATGGTGGATGTTTAAAACAATGGGACATAAAAATATTACCGTTTTAGATGGAGGGTTAACCAATTGGATTACTAATGATTTTTCAACTCAAACCAATCTTACAACGAGTTTTGAACAAGGAAATTTTGAAAGTGATTGTAATGAAGATGGCATTAAGTTGTTTGAGTTTATACAACAGAATATTCAAACACAAACCGCTTTGGTAATAGATGCTCGCTCTAACGACAGATTTACAGGTATTACTCCGGAAACTCGTGTAGGTTTGCGCAGCGGTCACATTCCAAATGCAATTAACATCCCTTATACTACGGTATTAGATAACGGTAAATTTAAATCAACAACAGCATTACAAGAGATATTTAAGAATATACCCACTCAAAAAAAATTGGTATTCAGTTGTGGTTCTGGGGTAACGGCATGTGTTGTTTTATTGGCAGCACAGCAAGTATTGAAAAATGAAATGGCAATTTATGATGGTTCTTGGACCGAATGGGCAACACTAAGTAACCTCTAACAGTAAACAAATACAATTTATACCCATGAGAAAACAGATTTTCATAGTATTGCTATTTGCACTTTTTTCTTGTAAAGAAGATGGAATTGCCCATTTTAAAAAATCAGATTTTAAAAATAATAGATGGTATCAAACGCAACCCATAACCCTTACTTTTAATAATAAAACAAATCAAAAAGCAAATATCATTTTTGAAATGGGATATGTGTATGGTTCACAATTTTCTGAAATACCGTTAGTGTTATACATCACCAATCCGTTGCGTCAAATAGATAAAATACCGGTCACATTACATCTTTTTGATAAACATAAAAATGAATTAGGCGA
>JAJRPS010000089.1 GCA_024280635.1 Bacteroidota bacterium
GTAAGTACCCCATCTACATCAAAAATGAGTGTGGTAATTTGATTCATGATTTCTTTATAACTTGTTGCCATATTTTGCTGTGATTGATTGGGTTATAATTTGATAAATATCTTGTTGTGTTTTATTTTTTAATTCTGATAACTGCAAAGCAATCACTTTTTTGTCGTTTCGTTTTGCGGGTCCCGTTTGACTATCAGCAGGTGATAAATCAATAATTTTTTTTGCAGTTTCTTGTATGAGTGGTTTTAGGATATCAAAAGAAACGTTATTTTTTTGACAAATATCTTCTCCAATAGTGTATAAATGGTTCACAAAATTATTGACAAAAACTGCTGCCAAATGTAAAGATTTTCGTTGCTTAGAATTAATAATGTGTACATTTTCAGAAATACTATTGGCTAATTGTGTTAAAAGTATTTCATCTTTTTTATTGTAAGCTTCTATGCAAATAGGAATTTGTTTAAAGTCAATATCTTTACCTTTAGTAAAACTTTGTAGCGGGTAAAAAACTCCTTTTTTGTTGTGATCATCTAAATTATCCATCGCAATACTTCCAGATGTATGTACTACGAGTTCATTTTTAAGGGATAAAGTTTTAGAAAATTTAGCAATAGCATCATCAGCAATGGAAATAATATAGACATCTGCTTTTTTTAAATCAGATAAAAGGGTGGTGATAGCAACTTGATTGTTAAAGTGTTCTAGCCCTTTTAACTGTCTATTGTATACTTGCACAACAGTTACATTTTCTACTTTAGCAAAAGCTTTATATAAATGTGTAGCAACATTTCCTGCCCCTAAAAGGATAACTTTTATCATGTAGCTAAAGTAAGTGAATCTGTTCGGTTATAAAAGTAAAAAACAATATCTTTGCAATTCATATAAAAAAAAGGCAATGTTACCCGATATTCAAAATAGAGATGATATTTTTAAATTAGTAGATACTTTTTACGCTAAAATTAGAAAAGATGACGAGTTAGGTCCCATTTTTAATAATGTAATAAACGATTGGCCACACCATTTAGACCATTTAACTAATTTTTGGGAGAGTCAATTGTTTATGAAAAATGTGTTTAGAGGAAACCCAATGAAAAAGCATGTAATTATTGATAAAATTACAGATAATGCACTAGATAATGATTTATTTGGTTTGTGGTTACAATATTGGTTGGGTACTATTGACGAATTGTTTGAAGGTGAAGTAGCTAATTTAGCAAAGGAGCGAGCACGTAATATTGCAAGCTTCTTGTTTATGGAAATTTTTAAAGCTCGACAAGCATAATTAACCAAAATAAACTTGACTTTAAATAATAAAAACAGCAGCAAATGTTAATGTTTTAATCTTTCAATTATTTAACCTTTCAATCTTAAAAATTACCGTACTTTTGTGTACGTTAAAAACCCGATACATAATGAAATCATTACTAGCTAAAACCTTATTTTCTACCCGTTTAATGGCGGTATTATTCATCGCTTTTGCTGTAGCAATGGCAACAGGTACATTTTTAGATATGGGAGCAGAAACCTCTCCAACACCATATTCTCGCTTAATGGTATATAATACTTGGTGGTTTGAAGCAATAATGGCTTTTTTTATGATTAATTTTTTTGGTAATATTTTTAGATATAATCTATTGCGTAAAGAAAAATGGGCAACATTATTACTACATTTATCTTTTGTATTAATCATTTTAGGGGCTTTTGTGACGCGTTATATTAGTTTTGAAGGGCGCATGCCAATACGTGAAGGCGTAACAGCAAAAACTTTTTTATCTGACGATACCTTTTTAAAAATTATGGTTGATGGAGATTTTAAAATTGATGGACAGCAACAACGTAAAACCATATATAAAAAACTGCTTTTATCAGAAAAAATTGAAAATGATTTTACAGTAAATGAAAACTACAATAAGCAACCCTTTACTATTGAAGCTGTACAATTTGTAGAAAATGTATCTAAACAATTGGTGCCGTCTTCAACAGGAGCTAATTATTTAAAATTAGTAGAAGCAGGAGGTGGAGGACGCCATGATCATTTTTTAAAAGAAGGTGTAGTTACCAATATTCACAACCGTTTGTTTGCGTTTAATAAATTTACAAAAGGCGCAATAAATTTCATTATAAAAGGAGATTCATTAGCCTTACTAACCCCTTTTGATGGTACTGTTATGCGTATGGCAGATCAAAAACAATTTCCAGTACTAAAGGATACTTTACAAACCTTAAAACTGCGCTCTTTATATCGTTTAGGTGATATGCAATTTGTATTACCGGATAAAGTAGTACAAGGCGAATATAAAGTGGTAAAATCAAAAGATAAACAAGCAGAAGATGCTTTGACCTTAAAAGTTACAGCAAATAATCAAACCCAAGAAATTACTCTTTTAGGAGGTAGAGGTATTGTAAATAAGCCCGAAACCATAACATTAGGTGATTTAGATTTCCATTTGGCATACGGTGCAAAAGAAATAAAACTACCTTTTAGTATCAAACTAAATGATTTTATTGCTGATAAATTTCCCGGAAACATGAAAGCATTTAAAGCCTTTAAAAGTAGAGTAACTGTTATTGATGGTGACAACACATTTGATTATGATATTTTTATGAATAACATCTTAAATTATGGTGGTTATAAGTTTTTTCAATCTGGTTTTGATCCAGATGAAAAAGGAACCATACTATCCGTAAATCATGATTTTTGGGGCACATGGATATCTTATATTGGATACGGATTATTATTTTTATCCATGCTGGCTATCATCTTCTTAAAAAACACCCGTTTTTCAGATTTAAGAAAACACCTTAGAAAGGTAAAAGCAAAAAAACAAGCACTATTAATAGCATTGTTAATGCTAGGAACTATTGGTTTTTCACAAAATCATGAACAACATAAATTAACAATAAAGCAAATAGATTCTATTGTAACGGCACGTGCTTTTGATAAAGCAGAAACTGCTAAATTTGGAGCATTGATTATACAAGATTATGGCGGACGTATGAAACCCATAAACACCTATGCACTAGAATTTGTACGTAAATTATCTGGTAAAGACACTTACAAAGGTTTGGATGCCAATCAAATATTTTTGTCTATTATTCAAAACCGTCGTTTGTGGTTTGAAGTACCGCTAATGAAATTAAAAAGAGGTAATGACAGTATTCGTAAAGTACTAGGAGTGCCTTTAAACACAAAATATGTAGCACTATCTGATTTTTTTGATGATAAAGGTGAACATAAAATTACTGATCAGCAATTAATAGATGCTACCTCTGCATTTAACCCTAATAATTTTCAAAAAGACATTAAACATTTGTATGAGCAAGAACAACTGTTTTCAGAAGTATTGCAAGGAGGTTTTAGAATATATCCAATACCCAATGACCCAAATAATAAATGGGTGTCTTATGCAGGGTTAAGTACGGTAGACTACCAATCTGAAGAAGCAAATAAAAACATTAAAATGTTATTACCAGCTTATATTAGTGCTTTACAAAATGGTAAAGAAACGGGCAACTATAAACAGGCAGATGCTATTTTAGGAGGTTTTAAAAGTTTACAGAAAAAATACAGTGCTTCCATCTTACCTTCTGATAGTAAAATAAAAGCAGAATTGACATTCAATAAACTCAACCCGTTTAAAAGGTTAATGAGTTATTACGGTTTGTTTGGAGTAGTATTATTCTTAATTTTAATGATACAAATTTTTAGAGACTCTAATGGAATGCGCATTACCGTAAACATCTTTAAAGGCATTATTTTAGTGTTGTTTCTAGCACATACTGCAGGTTTAATTTTACGTTGGTACATATCTGGTCATGCACCGTGGAGTGATGCTTATGAATCCATAATTTACGTGGCATGGGCAACCATGTTGTTCGGTTTAATTTTCGGACGTAAATCCGATTTAACATTAGCATCTACTGCCTTTGTAACGGCAATGTTACTGTGGGTAGCACATCTTAATTTTATAGACCCCGCAATAGGTAACTTACAACCCGTATTAAACAGTTATTGGTTAATGATACACGTAGCCATTATTGTAGCCAGTTACGGTCCGTTTACACTAGGAGCAATATTAGGAATTGTAGGCTTACTATTAATGTTATTAACCAATGAAAAGAACAAGAAAAAAATCGATTTAAGCATTAAAGAAATCACTATCATCAATGAAATGGCATTAACCGTAGGGTTGGTAATGCTAACCATTGGTAACTTTTTAGGTGGTATGTGGGCAAATGAAAGTTGGGGACGTTATTGGGGTTGGGATCCAAAGGAAACCTGGGCACTTATTAGTATTATGGTTTATGCCTTTGTAGTACACATGCGTTTGGTACCGGGTTTACGTAGCCGATGGTTTTTTAATTGGATGTCTATTTTAGCTTTTGCCAGTATTATATTTACCTATTTTGGTGTAAATTTCTATTTAGTAGGACTGCATTCTTATGCAAGTGGAGATAAAACCATGTCCAACAACGGTATCATCATAGCCTTTACCATTTGGATTGTTTTAGGAGCAATATCTTATCCTAAATTTAAAAAGTATTATAAGAAATAATATATGGGCGTTTCCCCGATAAAAAAAAATCGGGGAGTGCGCTAACCATTACAATCTTTTTTATGTTTCGCCTAATTTGAAGGTTTTACAAAGAGCTCCTAAAGTCGCTTTTGTAAAATCACAAATTTAATACCAGTTTAACATCAAAACACATGGTATAAATCGTTTCTATTTACCTTTTTCGGTGTTAAAAAATCTTTTTATAACTAAGGCTATGAAAAGATTTTTTGCCTTGAAAAAGAAAAATATATACCAATTTATTTATCAATTATTTTGAAATTAAATTGGTATAGGTTGCCACATTAAAAAAGGATTTTCATTATTATCACTAATGCAAAAAGAGTTTCAAATTCAAGGTTTTTGGGTAACTTTTTTAGGTAGTAGTTATTTTTACCGCATTATAGAAATCACACAACGTACTCTTATATTCCCTAAATCACTCGTTCATCTGCTTTGTAGGCACCACGGCGGTGCAATATCCATTGCGCTTCATCAAGCGGATTGACGCCTTTATACTCTTGTATAACACCTTCACCTTCAGGGCAGGTTTGGTATTCTTTAAACTTGAGTAATAAACGTACTTTTCCACCCGTAATGCTATTCAGTTTAATACTAAAATCTAATGAAGTTGCAACGGGTATGGTTCCTGTTAATTGAAATTGATCATCAGTAAAAATGGGACTATCAAACAGCGCTCTACGGGTGCTCAACTCCGATGCTATTTTTCCTAATAAACTTTCATTGGCTTTGATTTCAAAACTTAAAACGGGTTCTAATAAATGTGTGCCACCTGCTTGCAGTCCTTTCATGATTCCCATAGGTGTGGCTAAATTAAAATCACCAGGGTGAGAATGGATGTTATGGTCTTCTCCCTTTATAAGTGTAATGTTAACATCAGTAACCTCCCAACCCAATAATCCTTGTGCTAAAGCTTTGGGTATGGTGCGTTCAATTTCATTTTGATATTTTAAGTGTACTTCATTTTGTGAAACAATAGAGGAGTAGGTAACGCCAGAATTTAAAGGAGCAGGTTCAATTAAAAAGGTAAGAATAGCCCAACACGGTTTCGGCATCCAGTATCTAATATAGCCTTCAGCAGCATTTGTAATGGTTTCTTTATAAACTATTTTTGGAGGGGTAAATTCAGTAGCTACTCCAAACCGATTGGCTAAAACAGCTGTTAATATTTCGGTTTGCATTGCTCCCATAAGCAATAATTGTAACTCTTTTTCGGCTTTAAACCATTTAAATTGTAACGCAGGATCTTCTCTATCTATTATTTGTAGTGCATTTACTAGAGTATTGTAGTCGGCATTGTTTTTAGGTTTTACTTGTACCGTAATAACAGGAACGTGTAGTTGTGGTAGTTTAGGTATGCGGGTAGGATCTCCTAAAATATCTCCTGCTTTTACACCAATTACTCCGGTAATAATACCAATTTCTCCCGCTGTTAAATTGGAGCAATCTGCATATTTTGTTGCGTCAATAATTTTTGTTTGGTTTATTTTTGTTTCATATTGTTGAGTATGATTATAAAGTACTGATTTTGGTGACACACTTCCTGAAAAAACTTTTATATGAGCCATTACACCGTATGTTTTATGATGTTCTAATTTAAAAACATAAGCAGATAATGTATTATTTGTATTTGTTTTGGTGGAGCTACAAAAAGTTGTAATTCCGTCTAAAAGTTCGGTTACACCAATGTTGTTTTTTGCAATACCGCAATAAACAGGAGTTATTTGTAAGGTATTTGTGTGTGTTTTTATTGCTGATAAATAGGTTTGTACGCTAATGTTTTCGGTATTCAAATACGCTTCTAAAAGTTGCTCATCAGTATTTAAAATATTTTCAAGGTATTTTTCTGCAATCGGGGTGTCTGTAGTAAATACAGATTTTAGCGTTACGGTATCTAATCCATCATTTTTACTTGCATATAATAAAACGGTACTGGCTTTTAAATCAGTCTTTATTTGTTGTAATACGGTTTCGGTATCGGCACCATCTCTATCTATTTTATTGATAAAAATGAGCGTAGGGATTTGCATATTTTTTAAGGATTCCCAGATATTAAGTGTGTGTGACTGTACACCTTCAACAGCCGAAATAACTAAAATAGCAGCATCAATAACACATAAGCTACGCTCCACTTCACTTGAAAAATCAACATGCCCTGGAGTGTCTATTAAATTAATTTTGGTATTATACCATACAAAAGAAGTGGATGCCGCTTTAATGGAAATACCTCTTTCTTTTTCTAGTGGCAAACTATCCGTATTTGTAGAGCCATGATCAACGTTTCCTAATGTTCTGATGGCACCTGAATTGAATAAAAAATGTTCTGTTAAAGTAGTTTTTCCTGCATCTACATGTGCTAATATGCCAATATTTAATACTTTTTGATTCATTTTTATTGCAGAATAATACTATTATTGTGACTACAAATATACTTGTATCTTTAGGAGTAAATGAAAAAAACAACTATTTTTATAATGCAAATTTTAAAAGGATATTTTGTAGCTTTCAGATTCAAGTGTTCTAGTAAAATTGTATCTTTGTTTTTTATCAAAAAAAAAATAGCAATAATCGAAAAAAACTGCTTTTACGAGCATTATTATGAAAAAAGGAATTGTAATATTAATGAGTGTCATTTTATTTTCATGTGCAAAAAAAGAGCGTGGAAAAACATTTTCTGATATCGCATTAGCTGAAAAAGTAGTGCGTGTAGATGGTACAGAAACCAATTTAAAAATGGTATTTGAAAAATATAAAGGCAAAACCGTAGTAGTGGATGTTTGGGCATCATGGTGTGGTGACTGCTTGGCAAGTTTACCTCATTTACAAGAATTACAAGAGCAAACAAAAAATAACAAAGACTTGGTGTATTTGTTTTTATCGGTCGATAAAAAACAAGTCTCTTGGCGCAATGCCATTATAAAAAGAAAGATAGTAGGACAACATTATTTTTTACCCTTGGGAATGAAAAAAAGTATTTTTGGGAAAGAGATTGTTTTGGACTGGATACCACGTTATATGGTAATAGGAAAAGACGGTACTATAAAATTATTAAAGGCAATAAAAGCAACAGATGCTAAAATTTTAGAAGCTATAAATGCTGATAAATAATAAGCTAGTAATTAATAAAAAGAGCGTTTAATAGCGCTTTAAATTATAATTTAAAAGACATGAGAAAGCAAATTGTAGCAGGAAACTGGAAAATGAATAATGACATTAAGGAGACTAAAAAACTCATTAAGGATATTAAAAAAGGTATTAAAAAAATAAAATTAAAAGGAACACGTGTATTGGTTTCGCCAACATTTGTAAACTTAACAGCAGCAAAAGATAAGGTTAAAGGTTCTAAGATAGAAGTGGTAGCACAAAACATGCACCAAGCTAAAAGTGGCGCTTTTACAGGCGAAATTTCTGCCAGTATGTTAAAAGCAATTAAAGTAAAATCAGTGATTTTAGGGCATAGTGAACGCCGTACTTATTTTGGAGAAACCGATGCTATTTTGAAAGAAAAAGTAAACACTGCTTTAGCAAATAAAATGGAAATTATTTTCTGCTTTGGAGAGCTGTTGGCAGATCGTAAAAATAACAATCATTTTAGTATTGTAGAAAGTCAACTTAAAAATGCGTTATTTCATTTAGAAGCATCTGCTTGGAAAAAAATAGTATTGGCGTATGAGCCGGTTTGGGCAATTGGCACAGGAGAAACTGCAACACCAGTACAAGCGCAAGAAATGCACGCTTTTATTCGTAATTTATTAGTTGATAAATACGGTAATGATGTAGCCGAAAATACATCAATATTATACGGGGGCAGTGTAAAACCTGCTAATGCAAAAGAAATTTTTGCTAATCCAGATGTTGATGGTGGTTTAATAGGCGGTGCAGCATTAAATGCAACAGATTTTGTAGCGTTAATACAATCATTTTAATAGCGGGGAGGAGATGGCCCAATAGGTTTAATACCTTGATTTTTGCATCTAAAGTTTATAAAAATAAAAATTAACACCTCATAGCCTTAGGTTGAGGAAGTTTATCATAAAAATATATTATGAGTACACCCATTTACATCGGTTATACGTTTACTGTTTCTCCTAGAGATCCGGGTACAGAAATTTTAATTGCCGAATTAGGTTACGCAGGTTTTGAAAGCTTTGTAGAAAATGAAGCAGGTGTAATAGCCTATATTCAAAAACCCGATTGGAATACAGCTATTTTAGACGATATTTACGTATTGAAAAATGACGAATTTGAAATCAATTTTACCAAAGATGAAATTGAACAAGTTAATTGGAATAAGGAATGGGAAAATAATTTTAATCCCATTATTGTTGCTAATAAATGTAGTGTGCGTGCGCCTTTTCATGAAAAATCCAATACCGAGTATGATATTATCATAGAACCTAAAATGAGCTTTGGTACAGGACATCATGAAACCACCCACATGATGTTACAACACATTTTAGAGTTGGATTGTAGTAACAAAACGGTTTTAGATATGGGTTGTGGTACAGGTGTTTTAGCCATTTTAGCAGAAATGAGAGGAGCTAAAAAAATAGAAGCTATTGATATTGATAATTGGTGTTATTTGAATACTATAGAAAATATAGAGCGTAATAATTGCTCTAAAATAACTGCTTTTGAAGGGGATGCTTCTTTATTAGAAGGTAAAAAATATGACATTGTTATTGCAAATATAAACCGTAATATTTTATTAAATGATATGGATAAATACGCTGCTTGTTTAAATGAAAATGCAACGTTATTATTAAGCGGATTTTACGTAGAGGATATTCCGTTGATTACCGAAAAATGTAACCAGTTTGGATTAAAATTTATATCTAATTTAGAAAAAAATAATTGGGTTGCTACAAAATTTGTAAATTAGCAGCATAAAATAGATTATAATAATTTGATTATGAGTGTAAAAGAAGAAATTTCGGAAAAAGTACAGCACAAAGAAGCTGTTGTTAAAAACCATGAAATAGTATTGCATAATGATGAAGTTAATACTTTTGATCATGTAATAGATTGCTTGGTTGCTTTTTGTGAACACGCACCTTTACAAGCAGAACAATGTGCGTTAATTGTGCATTACAATGGTAAGTGTACTGTAAAAACAGGAGATTTAAAAGATTTAAAAGTATCATGCACTAATTTACTAAATGCAGGTTTAAGTGCCGAAATAATATAGTACTACTATTTAAAAAGTAAATAAAAAAGGGTATTGCGTTAGCAATACCCTTTTATTATGTTTTTTTTTAGAAATAGAATAATCAGTTTAAAATACAGGTAACTTTAAAAAAGAGTAGCTATAATTTTTATTTTATCCGATTTAGAATAATCAGCAGGGTTACACCCTAATTTACCTTCTGGGGTTTGCATGTTTTGCTTGTCAAAATAAGCTATCCAAGCTTGATCTATTTTGCCTGTTTGCTTGTTGGTAAAGGACATGGGCTGAACTGTAAAAAGTGGTTCATTGTCTTTTGTTAAAAAAATATCATAAATTAACTCGGAACAATAATAGGCATTGTTATTTAATAAAAACTGTTTGTCATAAGGTAATCCCAACATTTTTTTTGCCTTGACTATTGCTTTCGGAACGGTATA
>JAJRPS010000090.1 GCA_024280635.1 Bacteroidota bacterium
AGAAAAATCCGGTAATGACATTGCCACTTGTAATACATTAGCTTCCTCTCCTTCTACAGCTGCAACAGACGCTTGTCCTTTATGCTCTGCTTTAGATGTTTCTGCTTTAGATGTTTCTGTTTTTACTACAGATGAATTGCTCTCTTCTTTTTTGTTACAAGAAGCAAAAGTAAATGCAACAATTGCTAGTAACGCTATCAGTTTAGTTTTCATTATATATTGTTTTAAATAAATATTTAGCGCAAAGATATGCAATTAATCACTATCCATTATATGATATTTATCATTTTTTTTGTAAAAAAATACCTTTTAGTGTTTTTTTTTACAAAAAACCTACAAACCCTTTAAAAGTAAATACTCACAAAAGGCAACATCGCTGTTCCGTAAGGGCTTTTTTCATCATTAAACAACACATCATATCGCACACCTATAGCGCCAAATTTCCCAATAGCATAACCCACCCCTAAAAACAAAGCGGGTTGCCAATAATTTGATTTTACATTAGTAATTGTATTTTTATAAGCAATATTATTTTCTTCAAATTCCGCAGAAAGCTGTAACATCTCAATAGGCTTAAAAACACTAATGATACTACCTCCAAAAACAGTAGCTTCGGAATAATTTTTACGCTTAGAGTAATTAACATTTAACCCCACTCCTAAACCAAATTTATCATTAAATGCATATAGCGCATTTGGAGAAACGGCAACATACGAATAACCATTACTAAAATTTAAACCAATACCACCCCCAAAATGAACTTTTTCCCAAAAGTCACTTTTTTGATCTTTTAACAGCAGTGTCTCTGTATTGTTTTGCCCCCAACTAAAACCTAGTAAAAACAACAATACTAAAGTAAATACGTGTCTTTTTGAATACTGTAACTGTCTCATTTTTTTTATTTTTATTTATTTGTGATATAAATATATGAAAATGAAATGATGTTTTTACGAATTTATTGTATTTTTGAACAAATTTTAATGATAACATTCTTTTAAAAGATTTCTTACAAAAGAATAAGTAAAAAAATAATGGACAAATACTCCTTTTTAAACGCAGCACACACTGCATATTTTGCTGACTTATACGACCAATACCTAGTCAATCCAGATAGTATAGAGCCTAGTTGGAGAGCTTTTTTTCAAGGGTATGACTTTGGAACAGAAACAGCTATTGACGAAACGCCAAACGCTGTTCAAATTCCAGAAAACGTACTAAAAGAATTTCAAGTTGTAAAACTAATTGACGGCTATCGTACTCGTGGACATTTGTTTACCAAAACAAATCCTGTACGAGAGCGTAGAACCTACACTCCAACCCTATCATTAGAAAATTTCGGATTATCACAAGCCGACTTACCTAAAGAGTTTGAAGCAGGTTCCATTTTAGGACTGGGCAAAACAACGCTTTCAGAAATTGTAAAACACCTTAAGGCAATTTACTGTGATGCCATTGGTGTGGAGTACATGTATATTCGGAATCCAGAAGAAATTAAATGGTGGCAAGATCAATTAAATGAAAATGACAACAACCCTAAATACACTTTAGAAAATAAAAAATACATTCTTTCTAAACTAAACCAAGCCGTAACATTTGAAGCCTTTTTACAAACTAAATACGTTGGTCAAAAACGTTTTTCCTTAGAAGGAGGAGAAACATTAATTCCCGCAATAAGTGTAGCATTATTTGATGCGGTAAAGGAATTTGACGTAGAAGAAACTGTCATTGGTATGGCGCACAGAGGACGATTAAGCACCTTGACTAATATTTTCAGAAAACCCGTACGAGAACTCTTTAGTGAATTTGAAGGTAAAGATTTTGAAGATCAAAATATTGACGGTGATGTAAAATATCACCTCGGATTAACCTTAGACAAAACCTACCAAACAGGAGAAACCATAAAAATGAATTTAGTACCTAACCCTTCACATCTAGAAACAGTAGATGCTGTTGCTGAAGGAATTACACGTGCTAAAATAGACAAAAAATACAAAGGAGATGCTGCCAAAATATTACCTATTTTAGTACATGGTGATGCCGCTATTGCAGGTCAAGGAGTAGTATATGAAGTCATCCAAATGAGCAAACTAAACGGTTACACCACTGGTGGTACTATTCATGTTGTTGTTAATAATCAAATCGGTTTTACCACCAACTACTTAGACGCCCGATCAAGTACTTACTGTACCGATATTGCAAAAGTAACTTTATCTCCCGTATTACACGTTAATGCAGATGATGCTGAAGCCGTTGTACATGCTATGGAAATGGCTTTAAGATTCCGAATGAAATTTAAGCGTGATGTATTTATTGATTTATTAGGATATCGAAAATACGGGCATAATGAAGGTGATGAACCTAGTTTTACACAACCAAAATTATATAAAGCAATAAAAAAACACGATAATCCATACAAAATATACGCACAAAAACTAATAGACGAACAAGCTATAGATCAAGCCTATGTAACTAAAATCACCAATGATTTTAAAGCAATGCTAGAAGAAGAGTTTGCAAAATCCAAAGCGGATACCTCTTCTAAAGTGAAACCATTTATGGCAGACACTTGGAAAGGATTTGTAAGACGTCAATTAGCAGATATGCTAGTAGACACGAATACTACCTATGCTAAAAATAAATTAGAAAACATTTCAAAAATAGTTTCTACCACTCCAGAAGGTGTTAAATTTATTAGAAAAGCAGAGCGTATTCTAAAAGGTAGAGCTACTATGGTATTTGAAAAAAATGCTTTAGATTGGGGTATGGCAGAAACCTTAGCATACGGTTCTTTATTAGAAGAAGGCTTTGATGTTCGTATTTCTGGGCAAGATGTTGAACGTGGTACGTTCTCACATCGTCATGCTATCTTACGTGATGAATTGACTGAAAACAGAATTAATTTATTAAACACCAACCCGAATAACAAAGGTGAAATGTATATTTACAATTCACATTTATCAGAATATGGTGTACTTGGTTTTGATTATGGTTACGCCATGGCAAGTCCAAACACATTAACTATTTGGGAAGCACAATTTGGAGATTTCTCAAATGGTGCGCAAATTATGTTTGACCAATACATATCAGCAGCAGAAGATAAGTGGAAATTACAAAATGGTATTGTCGTATTATTACCGCACGGTTATGAAGGGCAAGGATCAGAACATTCATCAGCGCGTATAGAGCGGTACTTACAACTTTGTGCTGTAGACAATATGAATGTTGCCAATTGTACAACGCCTGCAAATATTTACCACTTGCTACGCCGCCAAATGAAACGTGATTTCCGTAAACCACTAATTGTATTTACACCAAAAAGCTTATTACGTCATCCTAAAGCAGTTTCTACTATTGAAGAACTAGCAGATGGTGGTTTTCAAGAAGTAATAGATGATACTATTGATGCTACAGCAATTAAAAAAGTAGTATTTGTGTCAGGTAAATTTTATTATGATTTATTAGAAGAAAGAGAAAAGTTAGACCGAAACGATGTTGCTTTAGTGCGTATGGAACAATTGTTTCCTTTACACGAAGAAAAAATTAAAGCTGTATTGGCAAAGTACAAAAATGTAACCGAATATATCTGGGCACAAGAGGAACCAAGAAATATGGGCGCATGGAATCATATTTCAGAACGTTTTGAATTGGCTTTTGACATCAGACTAAAGGTTTGTTCTCGTCCGTTTTATGCGGTTCCAGCAGCAGGTTCTAGTGCACGATTTAAAAGAAGACATCAACGCGTTATTGATAGTGTGTTTGCCCATCTTCCGTCTTCCCAAAGGGAAGAAACTAAAAAGTAAGACGAATAAAAGAAATAAAAATATAGAATACGCTTTGAATTCCTTCCCTTTGGGAAGGTTAGGATGGGCTAAACAATAAGAGTTATGATTTTAGAAATGAAAGTTCCTTCTCCGGGGGAATCAATTACAGAAGTAGAAATTGCAGAATGGTTAGTACAAGATGGTGATTATGTTGAAAAAGATCAAGCCATTGCAGAAGTTGATTCTGACAAAGCAACTTTAGAGTTGCCTGCAGAAGAAAGTGGAATTATTACCTTAAAAGCTGAAGAAGGTGATGCCGTTGCCGTAGGTGCCGTAGTGTGTTTAATTGATACCAGTGCGAAAGCCCCTGAAGGTAATACTCCAAAAACAGAAGCACCTAAAGTAGAAGAAAAAAAGGCAGTAGCCTCTGCTCCCGTAGCAGCCAAAACAACTACATACGCAACAGGAACAGCATCTCCAGCAGCTAAAAAAATATTAGCTGAAAAAGGAATGTCAGCATCTGAAATTAAAGGAACAGGAAAAGACGGTCGTGTAACAAAAGACGATGCTATAAAGGCAACACCAGCTATGGGTACTCCAACAGGTGGTGTACGTAGTATGGGACGTAAAAAAATGTCAATGTTACGTCGTAAAGTAGCAGAACGATTAGTGGAAGCTAAAAATACAACTGCAATGCTTACTACTTTTAATGAAGTAGACATGCAACCTATTTTTGACTTGCGTACCGAGTATAAAGAAGCTTTTAAAACAAAACACGGTGTTGGATTAGGCTTTATGTCTTTCTTTTCTAAAGCAGTAGTAAGAGCCTTACAAATGTATCCAGATGTAAAC
>JAJRPS010000091.1 GCA_024280635.1 Bacteroidota bacterium
GCTGATATGTTTTTAGATGCTCCCATCATTAAAAATAAATTATCGGTACAAGTTTCAGGAAGACGCTCTTATGCTGATGCTTTGAAAACACCAACCTTTAAAAAATATGAAAAACGTATTTTTCAAAACACCACCGTTTTTGATAATCAGCTGGAAGTAGCACAGTCAAAAAATAACAGTTGGTTTTATGACTATACTTTAAATGCCGCATGGAAACCCAATGCTAAAAACCGAATACAAATTAATCACCTATTTACACAAGATCACCTTAATTTTTCGGCTTTAAATACGGATAAAAGCAATTTATATATTGATGCACTCGACACCAAAAACCAAGGTTACGGAGTAGATTGGAAAAAAGAATGGACATCAAAAATAAGTAGTCAGGTAGATGTGTATTACTCGCAATACAATTTAAAATACGGATTTACAAACGAGTCCGTATCTGGAATTTTGGCTAAAAAAAAGAAAACACCATTCAGGACTTTGGATTGAATACCAAATTGAAATATACGTTATCTAAGTATAAGCAAATTGATTTAGGATATCAATTTACAGCTAAAAAAATAGGTTATTTTTTGCAAGAAGAAAACAACGTCAATACCGCATCAAACACCGTAAACGGCAATAGTGTGTTTGCGGCTTATCAAGTAAATGTGCCTAAAAAATATTTATTTTCGGTAGGCGTTAGATTTAATAAATACAGCAGCTCCAAAACTTTTTATACGGAACCCCGTGTGGTGCTTCAAAAGTTTGTAACACCTGAGTTTAGTATCAATACTTCATTGGAGTACAAAAGTCAGTTTGTGAGTCAAATAGAAGCATCTGTAATCAATAACACCGCTTTTGAAAATAATATTTGGGCAAATACTAGTGCCGTAAATTTACCAGTGTTAACCAGTTATCAATTTAGTTTTGGAGGCAATTACACCAAAAATAATTGGATAATTGATTTGGAAGCCTATTTTAAAAAAACGAACAACATTTCGTCCTTAAACTTAATAGCTAATGTTCCTGCAAATACTTTTGAAGTAGGGGTGTCAAACGTACAAGGGATTGATTTTTTTATAAAAAAGCAATTTAATAATTACCACACATGGTTTTCATATACGGTAAATACCACCAATTATGTATTTGAAAATTTGAATAATAGTAAGCGTTTTCCGAGTAATATAAACATTGATAATACCCTAAAATGGAATCATTTTTATCGTTATAAAAAAGTGTATTTTGCATTGGGGTGGGTGTGGCATAGTGGAAAACCATATACCAAAGTCACCAGTACAGTTGATAATTTAGGAAATGTAAGCTATGGTTATGATAAGCTAAATGATAGTAAATTACCCAATTACCATCGGTTAGATTTTTCGGTATTGTATGATTTTAAAATCAAAAAAAATAGTGCGGTGAAATACCGTTTAGGGCTTTCGGTTTTAAACCTATATGACCAAAAAAACACACTCAATAAAACCAGTATTATTAGTAACAACCAGCTGTTTAACAATACAATTGAAGCCACTCAAATAACCCCTAATATTATGTTTCGGATGTTTTGGTAGGAGGGCGTTCCCTTTCAGGTCGCGTTTTTGCTACAATCTTTTTTCAATCTTGCAAAATTTACAATTTATATAAAGAGCTCATAAAATCGCTTTTATATAAAAGTAAATTTAAGCAATTTCTTTAAAAAGGATTTCCACGCAACCGCTAACGTAAAAAATAACTACAAATTTTCAAGTTGAGTATTTACTGTTGCTAAATCACGTGCCAACTCAAAAGAAAACTCAGTCGTATTTTCTTGATAATGATTCATTAAAGTTTGTGTTTTTTCTAAGATTACTTTTTTATGAGTAATGTTTTCTTCTATTTGAGCGTGTAAAAACAAGAGTTTGCTTAATACTAAAAGTCTTTTTAAATAATCACCGTCCTTGGTTTTTAATTCAGTAATCACTTCCTTTAAGGAAGTTGCAATAAAATAAGCTTCATCTTTTCCAAACATACCGTAAGCAGTTGTTAATTGCTGTTTGGCACCATTAATATCACCTTTATCAATACTATTTTTAATTTTGTTAAGCGCATCAAACAAGGTTTGAATAAAACGCATAATGTAATCTTTTTCTACCATAATAATTGCTTTTATAAAGATTTATCAGCCTCCTGAAATACCTAATTTAAAATCATCCCAGTGACGAATAATTAGATATATAATAACCATTATGAAACAGTAAACTAAAAAGGGTATTCTTATAGTGTTATTTTTTTTATGCTTTTTGATTATCTTTTTAATAAGTACGTATAATATGGGTATTGCAATCAAGATAGCTAATATAGCATATTGTGGCGATTCTTTTAAGGTAATGTTATAAAAAGTGGGTAGCATAAGTGCTATTAAATTGCTAAAACAGTGTATTGTAATCAGTTTTTTTACATAATTATTTAGTACAGGTTTGTGTGTTTTTCTGATTTTTTTTATTGTAATACCTCCAAATAAAGTATACTACAATAATTTGAAATAGTATTGAGAAAATAGAACCTTCAAAGCCAAAATTACCACCATTTATTCTGTTCACATCATTTATTTTAAGTTCAATTACGGAGTACATGTCTTTACCACTTACATTGAAACCTAATAAGGATTGAAACAAATTCCAGCTTAAGTGTAAAGCAATAGGAAACCATAAATTTTTAGTATAGATGTAGGATAGCCCTAAAAAGTAACCTCCTAAAAATAAATCAAAAAAAGTAAAATAGTCCATATTAGGGTTTGCTAAATGCATTATAGCAAATAGTAATGCACTTATGGTTAATGCAATATATTTATTAAATGAAACCATAAAGTTTTTTAAGATATAGCCTCTACATAATACCTCTTCATTTACAGCTATCAACGTAAAAATAGCAATTGACAAAAAAGTTTCTTTTACATTGAAATTAAATTTTACGATTTCAATTTCATTTAAAAAATATAAAAAGCCAAAGCCTAATACCATTATAAAAAACCCAATTAGTATGCCCAGTCCAAACTCTTTAACTTTATTTTTGGTATGAAAACCAAGATTGATAAATTTTTTTTTGTCAATATATTTAGTAAATATCCATAGGGTTAAAAATGTACCTAGAGTTGTAAATAAAATAATTATAATTTCTTGTAATGTTGTACGTGGTTCTTTTATTTTTGAAATTGAAATACCAGCTATCACAAACCCAATGATTTGAAAAATACCTACTATAATAAAATAGGGTATTATTAAACCTAATACTCGTAGCCAGCCTTTGTTTGTTTTTTTCATAGTAAAAAAACAACATCCCAATAAAGGGTTGTTGTTTAATTTAATTAAGGAATGTAATGTCCTGAAGCATAAGTACCACCTACATTATTCTCAGCATAATAGTCTGCTGCAGTATGAATTAGACCTACAAGCATTCCTGCACCCTTGGCGATATATTCAATAAGATTATAACCACCATTAGTGTTTTCCATTTCTTTAGTGTTCATTTCTTGAACACCGTAATTTTTTAAATTTTTCATCACATTAATTTTTTAAAAGATTTTTAATAAATTTTATTACGTTATCAATATCAACTTGGGATAGGTAGATAAATAGAGCGATTAAAATTATAATCATTCTTCTCTTCTTTTTTGTATCCTTCATTAATATTTATTTTTTAAATTATTTTTATGGATGTGTACTATTATAGCCTTCCATGAAAGCATCTGCTAAATCGTCTAAATCTTGGGTTGTGATTACGCCAAGAGCCATACCAATACCTAATGTAATCAAAACAGAATCATCTAATCCAAAAAATCCACCATCAATACTTACCATTTCTTTAGTGTTCATTTCTTGAACACCGTAATTTTCTAAATTTTTCATTTTAAAAAGTTTTAAAGTTAATATATTTTATGGTTTTAGCAAAGCCATTTTGCTAAAACGGTATCAAAAAAGCACAGTTACGTCTAACTGTAATATTACGTCTAATATTTTTTTGATAAAGCTAAATTAAGTTTACTCACTGCACAAACCTTGCAGCAGGGCATTTTCTTTTATTTTACCTGCATAAATAGTTGTTAATTGTTCATTTACTAATACTTGTACGGATATGTTTACCAATAAGTCAAAATTACTTGTATAATAATAAGTAGTAGTTTTACGGCTGTAACTAACATGAGCTTCTAAATTTTTTAAGTGGTTAATAACATTATACAGTTCACGTTCACTAATGTGTAATTTTTGTGCAAACTCTTTAGGTGTGCCTGTATTTTCTTGTTGTATAAATTGATGTGTTTTTTGCAAACGCTGTATTTGTTTTAATGTTTTCATAGTCCCCATTGTCCTTCGGACATTTCCCCTAAGGGAAAATCAGAAATAACTTTATTTTGTGTTAATTTAATTTTATTAATTTTTGATGTTTACATTGGGGTAATTAAACCCTCCCAAAGTTTTGGAAGGCTATATCCCCGTGATTAAAACTGGTATTTGTTGTTGCCATAATTTATAATAGTTTCCTTTTTTAGCGTATAATTCATTGTGGCTACCTTGTTCTATTACTTTACCTTTGTCTAAAACCACAATACAATCCGCATGTACAACGGTACTTAAGCGGTGTGCTATTACAATAATTGTTTTTTGTTGTTCTCGTAAATTTTGTATAGCAAGTTGTATGTAATTTTCTGAGGTGCTGTCTAATGAAGAAGTTGCCTCATCTAACACCAATATTTCAGGTTGTTTGTATAGCGCCCTTGCAATGGCAATACGTTGTTTTTGACCACCTGATAAGGTTGCGCCATTTTCTCCTAAATAAGTATTAAAACCATTGGGTAAAGTTTCAATAAATACTAAAATTCCTATATTTTTACAAATGGTTAAAATACGTTCCATATTGGGTTGAAACTCACCCACTGCAATGTTATCAATTACGTTACCTGCAAACAAATCTATTTTTTGAGGTACTACGCTTACTAAATTACGTAAACTTTTGTTTTCAATGTATTTTAAATCAACATCACCAATACTTATGGTGCCGTTTTGTAAAGGGTACATGTTTTGTAATAAGGAAATTAAGGTAGATTTACCTGAACCACTTTCTCCAATTATAGCCGTAATTTCTCCTTTTTTGAGGGTTAAATTAAAATCTTCAAAAACATGTACACGTGAGCCGTATTTAAAGTTTACATCTTTAAAGCTAATATCTCCAATTTTATCAGCTGTAAGTTGAAATTTATTTTCAGTTTCTTCACGTTCTAAATCTAATATTTCAAACAAACGGTCAGCAGCTATTAATGCATTTTGTATGGTTTTATTTGCGCCAATCAAGCTGCTTATTGGTCCTGTAAAATAACCTATTATTGCATAAAAAGACATCAACTCACCAGGGGTAATCTCTTTATCAATTACAAAATAAGTACCACTCCATAATAAAATAATGGTAAATATTTGTGATATGGTTTGTGTTGACACCCCTGAATAAATACTATTTAATGCAGAGGTAAAACCAATGTGTAATAGTTTTATAAAACGGGTTTCAGTTTTTATATTGGCAAAATCTTCCAATCCAAAACGTTTTATAGTACCAACTGCGTTTAAGGACTCTACCAATTGGCTTTCCAAATTGGCAGAACGTTCCATAATAGTACGCTCTGTTTTTTTATTTAACTTATTGGTAATATAATAAATGAGTACATACACAGGTATAATAGCGAGCATAATCATGGCTAACTTCCAATAATAGCTAAACATTAAAATGAACGAGAAAATTATTGTAAAAAAGTTTACGGTTAAGGACAATGAGGTACTATTTATAAATACTCTAATTTTTACCGCATCATTAATACGTGAAATGATTTCACCCACTCGCATAGTGTCAAAAAAATGCTGTGGTAATTTTAGTAAATGCTTGTAATATCCTAATATTAAACGTGCATCAATTTGTTGCCCTGTTTTAATGATAAAAATATCTTTAAAAACACCTATTATTATTTTAATCACTAATAAAATAAGCATTATGATACTTAATAAATTTAATAAATTAGTATTGCCACCTACTAAAACATGATCGGTTATTTTTTGAATGTAAATAGAGGTTGATAGTCCTAATAGTGTATACACAATTGAACCTATTAAGGCTTGAAAAAGCACAAATTTATGAGGTTTTAATAAAAACCAAAAACGCTTTAAAACTGAAACTTTTTCATTTCCTTTTTTAAAGTCTTCATTGGGCAGGAGTAGCACTAAAACACCTGTCCATTCTTTTTTAAATTCTTCATGTGTTTTTTTATGCATTTTACCGTTACCAGGGTCCATTATGGTAATGTGCTTTTTATCTACTTTATAAATGACTACATAATGATGTAGTCTTTCTTTTACAATTATATGTGCAATTGCAGGTTTTGGTATTTTAAATAAGCTATCAAAATCTCCTTTAACCCCTTTTGCTTCAAATCCCAATTTTTGAGCAGCTTCAATCATACCCAAAACATTAGTCCCTTTCTTATCGGTACTTGCATATTGACGTATACGTGCAATAGGTATTTCTAATTTATAATGTGCACTTACGGATGCTAAACATGCTGCACCGCAATCCGTTATGTCGTGTTGTTTTATAGTTGTTTTTGCCATTATATTTTTGTTTGAGAAGGATTAAGCCAATCATTTATAGTGTCATATAGCAACTCATAAGCTGTTCGTTTTGCAATGAAGAAGCGAGCAGTAAAAGTCATACCTTTTTTAAAATCACCTTCAAACCCATTTTTTAATTTTAAATTTTTTTCATTAATTTTACATACTACCCTAAACATCGGAATATTGTCAACTACAGTAATGTCCTTATTAATATCTATAATTTTACCTGTTGCCATACCCCATTGATTATAATTATAAGCATCTATTTGAAATTTAACAGCACTTTCTTTTTTTAAAAGTCCAATATCTGCTGGAGATACGTAGCACTCTGCAATTAAGTCTGTGTTAGGGGAAATTTCAGCAATAGGTTTTCCTGCTGTTAAAAAACTACCAATTTCCAATCCTATTAAATTTTGTATAGTACCGCTAATTGGTGCTGTAATACAATAGTTTCCTTGCTCTTCTTTAAGCTGTAAAGTGGTGCTTTTTAATTCTTTAAGCTTATTTTCTTGTTGCGTTAAATCCGCTTGCCATTGATTTTGTTGTTGTTTTACAAAATGATTATATTCATTTTTAGCCAAATCATAATTATATTTGGTGTTTTGATATGTTACTTTTGCAATGATGTCTTTTCTATATAATATTCCTTGTCGTGTGTAATCTCTTTTGGTTTTATTAAAACTGGTCTTTAACCCCCTTATTTTTTGAGCATATTGCAATTGTTTTTTTTGGTATTGAAAAGATTGTATACTATCTATAATTGCTTTTGGGGTTGTTGTTAGGTATTTTAAATCTTTTACAAAAAGAGTTACATCATTTAGTTGCGTTTCTACTAAATTTAACTTCTCCTTGCCAACAGAATTGTTTATAATCAATAGTGTATCACCTTTAGCTACAAACTGATTTTGTTTTATTGTAATCAAATCAATTTTTCCTGAAAAAAGAGAAATAATTTGATTTCGTTCTTTTTTAGGCTTTAAAATGCCACGGGAAGAAGAATAAATGTCGAGTTGCACATAGGGTAGCGCAATGCCAATACTTAAAATACTTAGTAGTATTATGGTGTAAATAATTTTGCTTTTTACCGTATTGTTAAACCGGTGTGCTTCTATGGTGTTTTCAATAATTTCCTTTGGAAAAATATTTTTCATAATGTCAGTTTTACATTTTTTTTACAATTTTACAACATTATAACGAATCCGTTATAATAATTACTTCAAAACCTTCCTAATTTTTCCAAATGAAAAAAAAGGACTTACTTTGGGGATTAGGAAATAAAGTAAGACAAATTCGTATAGAAAAAGGACTTACGCAAACAGAGTTAGCAAACAACATAGGTAAAGACCAACCCTCAATAAACAGACTTGAAAAAGGGCGAATTAATCCAAGCTATATTTATCTACTGGAAATATGTGAAGGGTTAGAAGTTAGTATACAAGAGCTTTTAGAAAATAAATTATAAGTATACTTTAAATCAATTTTTATAAAATTGTAACTTTACCCAAAAGTTAACATGCTATGAAAATACTCCATCTTGATAAAAATCATCCCTTATTAATAACGCAATTAAACAAATTGGGTTTCACTAATGAAGAAGACTATACTTCCTTAAAGCAAGAAGTTGAAGCTAAAATTTCGGGGTATGACGGTATTGTAATAAGAAGCCGTTTTAATATTGATGCCTCTTTTTTAGATGCTGCCAAAAACTTAAAATTTATAGCACGTGTAGGTGCAGGATTGGAAAGTATTGATTGTAAATATGCTCAAAAAAAAGGCATACAGCTCCTTGCTGCGCCAGAAGGTAATCGTAATGCAGTAGGTGAGCATGCGTTGGGGATGTTGCTGAGTTTGTTTAATAAATTACAATCGGCACATAAAAGTATCCAGGACGGACATTGGCTACGAGAGGAACACAGAGGGGTTGAATTAGAAGGCAAAACAGTTGGACTTATCGGTTACGGAAACATGGGTAAAGCCTTTGCTAAAAAGTTACAAGGGTTTGATTGTAATGTAATTTGTTACGATATAAA